>JAWLFJ010000089.1:0-16684 GCA_041685625.1 Paracoccaceae bacterium
CGGGCGCATCGGCCCCGCCCTGATCCCCCCCTTCAGCGCTCCGCCGCCACCGTCGGGTCCATGGCGTCGCGCAGCGCGTCGCCGAGCATGTTCAGCCCCAGCACCGTCAGCGCCACCGCCAGACCCGGCGCCAGCGCCGTCCAGGGCGCGACGTCGAGATAGTCCCGCGAGGCCTGGATCATCAGCCCCCAGGACGGCGTCGGCGGCTGCGTGCCGAGGCCGAGGAAGCTCAGCCCCGCCTCCGCCAGGATCGCGAAGGCGACCGAGATCGTCGCCTGCACGATCACCGGCGCCATGATGTTCGGCAGGACATGCCTGCGGACGATCCGCAGATGCGTCGCCCCCTGGCTCCGCGCCGCCTCGATGTAGGGCAGGGCGGCGACGCGCAGCGCCTCGCCCCGCACGATCCGCGCGAGATAGGGCGCGAAGGCGATGCCGATGGCGAGGATGGTGTTCGGCAGGCTCGGCCCCAGCACCGCCGAGATGGTCAGCGCCAGCAGCAGCACCGGAAAGCTGAGGAAGGTGTCGACCAGACGCATCAGCCCGGAATCCGTCCAGCCCCCGAAATAGCCGGAGATCACGCCGAGCGGCAGCCCGATCAGGATCGAGAGCGCCACCGCCGAGACCGCGATCAGCAGCGAGGTGGAGGCCCCGAGCAGCACCCGCCACGCCACCTCGCGCCCGAGCTGGTCGGTCCCCATCGGATGCGCCAGCGAGGGCGGCTGGTGCCGCGCCAGCACGTTGATCTTCGTGGTCAGCCCCTCGTCGATCAGCACTGGCGAGAGGATCGCCATGCCGACGAAGAGCCCCACCAGCGCGAGGCCCAGCACCCCCTTCGGCGTCAGGAAGGCCCCCATCAGGCGAGCTCCATGCGCGGATCGAGCGCCGCGTAGAGCAGATCCACCACCAGGTTGGTCAGCATCACCACCGCCGCGATCACGAAGACGCAGGCCTGCAGCAGCGGCATGTCCCGGTTCAGCAGCGCCTGATAGGTCAGCCAGCCCATGCCGGTGAAGTTGAACAGCGTCTCGATCACGATGATCGAGCCGAACAGGTATCCGAGCTGCAGCCCCGCCACCGTCAGCACCGGCGCGATGGAATTGCGCAACGCGTGACGCAGGATCACCGTGCCCTCGGACAGCCCCTTGGCCCGGCAGACCCGGATGAAGTCCTGCCCCATCACCTCCAGCATGGTCGATCGCGTCATCCGCGTCAGATGCGCCATCAACGAGGCGCCGAGCGCCACCGCGGGCAGCGTGGCGTGCCGCAGCGCCGCGCCGAAATCCTCGGCCGGCGAGGCGTAGCCCGAACTCGGCAGCCAGCCGAGCCCGCGCGCGAAGATCAGGATCAGCACGATCCCCCAGAAGAAGTCCGGCAGGCTGATCCCGGCGAGCGCGAGGCCCGAGCCCGTCGCGTCCTGCCAGCGGTCCCGGTTCACCGCGCTCCAGACGCCGAGCGGTATGGCGAGCGCCAGCGCCAGCGTCAGCGACATCGCCACGATCAGCCCGCTCGCGGTGATCTTCTGCGCGATCAGCGGCGCGATCGGCTCCTTGAAGCGCAGGGAGACGCCCCAGTCGCCGGTCAGCATGCCGCCGATCCAGCGCCCGTATTGCAGCCAGAGGGGATCGTTCAGCCCCAGCCGCGCGCGCAGGCCCGCCAGCGCCTCGGGGTTGGACTGCGTGCCCATGATCATCGTCGCCACGTCGCCCGGCAGGACGTTGGTGACGGCGAAGGTGATCAGCGAGATCAGGAACAGCGTGAAGGCGAGCAGCGCGAGGCGCTTGCCGAGATAGCGCATGAAGCCCCCCGGGCCGAAGGCGCCCCGGCCCCGATGCCCGGGCCGGGGCGAAGCGGCGTCAGCTCTCGAGCCAGACGTTGCGGAAGCGCAGGTTGGAGCCGTTCGGATGCACCAGCCCGTCGAGGCCGCCGACGCTGGGCTGCGCCCCCACGGTGCCGTTGCGGAACCAGAGCACGACGTCGTGCGCCTCGTCCTGAACGCGCTTCTGGATGTCCCTGTAGATCCGCGCCCGCTCCTCGGGATCCACCACGCGCCGCGCGGCGGAGGTCATCTCGTCGATCTCGGGATCGGAGATGTTGCGGTAGTTGAACGCGCCCTCGGAGTTCCAGAGCGAATAGTAGAGGAAGTCCGGCTCCCACAGCGTGAAGAAGTTCATCATGGTCACGTCGTAGTCGCGGTCAACCCAGCACTGGCTCAGCCAGTCCGACCAGCTCAGCTGCTGGATCGACACCTCGACGCCGCCCTGCCGGAACCATTCCACCAGGATCTGCGTCGCCTCGACATGCCAAGGGTAGTTGGTCGTCACCTTGAACACGAAGGAGAGCTCGCCGGGCCCGTAACCGGCCTCCGCCAGCAGCGCCTTGGCGCGCTCGAAGTCCTGCGCGCGGGGCGTGATGTCGTCGTTGTGGCTCGGCGAGGCCGGGAACGAGGGCGAGGCGGTGGTCACGCCCTGACCCCAGATCGCGCCCTGCACCAGCACCTCCTTGTCGATCATCAGATCGAGCGCCTCGCGCACGCGGGCGTCCTGGAAGGTCTCGCGGTCGTGGTTGAAGTTGAGGAACGCCCAGGAGAGGGGGAACCAGGTCAGCACGTTCACCGAGGCGTCGGACTTCAGCGCGTCCACCCGGTCGAGCGGGATGTCGTTGATCAGATGGAACTCGCCGGTCTGCAGGCCGCTCAGGCGCACCGTCGGCTCCGTCACCTCGCGGCTGACGATCCTGTCCAGATGCGGGCGCCCGCGCCAGTGGTCCGGGAAGGCCTCCAGTTCGACCTCGTTGCCGAACTCGCGGCGCACGAAGCGGAACGGCCCGGTGCCGGTCGGCAGCGTGCCCTGGATGTCGCCCGAACCCTCCGGCATCACGACGCCCGCGCCGTTCTCCGCGAGGCGGGAGAGGAAGGGCGCGTTCACCCGGCTCATGCGGATGACGACGGTGTGGTCGTCCGGCGTCTCGATCGCCTCGACGTCGTTGAAAACCTCGAAGTTGACGGCGCCGGTCTCGGGGTCCTTGCAACGCTCGAACGAGTATTTCACGTCGGCCGCGGTCATCTCGGAACCGTCGTGGAACTTCACGCCGCGCCGCAGCTCGAAGGTGTAGGTCAGTCCGTCCTCGGCCATCTCGAAGCGCTCGGCGAGGTTCGGGATCACCTGGAAGTTCTCGTCGATGGTGACGATCGAGTCGTGCACGTTCTCCAGCAGCCGGCTGGTGGAGGCCGTGCCGGTCTGGTGCATGTCGAGATTCTGGGTCGTCTCGGAATGGCCCCAGATCAGGGTGCCGCCCTGCTTCGGCTCGCCCTGTGCGCGGGCCGGGGCCGGCGCGCCGCCCGCCAGAAGTGCGCCGCCGGCAAGCGCCGTGGTCCCCTGAAGAAACTCCCTGCGCTTCATGACCGCGCTCCTTTTTTGTCCGGACAGCCCGTTGACGGACCATACGCCGAGGTTATGCCTAGTCAATGATCCCGAGCCCGGTCATGCTGCGCTGCAGCGCCGCCGGCTGCGGCAATGCATGAGGCCGTGATGAATTCTCCGCCGCAGGCGCTCGCCGAGAGCCCGGCCGGACAGGGCGAGCCGCTCCTCGCGGTGCGCGACCTGACCGTCCGCTTCCGCTCCGGCGGCGAGCGGGTCCGCGCCGTCAACGGCGTGAGCTTCGAGGTGCGTCCGGGCGAGACCCTGGCCGTCGTCGGCGAGTCGGGTTCGGGCAAGTCCGTCACCGCGCTTTCGATCCTGCGCCTCCTGCCGGGCCGCAACGCCGAGATCGGCGGCTCCGTGCGCCTGACGGGCGAGGAGCTGACCTCGGCCTCCGAGGCGCGCATGCGCGAGATCCGCGGCGACGAGATCTCGATGATCTTCCAGGAACCGATGACCTCCCTCGACCCGGTGATGACCGTCGGCCGCCAGATCGCGGAGGCGATCGAGGTCCACCAGGGCCTCGGCCGGGACGCGGCGTTCCAGGCCGCGATCGCCGCGCTCGACGACGTGCGCGTGCCCGAACCCGCGCGTCGCGCGAAGCAGTACCCCTTCCAGCTCTCGGGCGGCCTCCGCCAGCGCGTGATGATCGCCATGGCGATGAGCTGCCGGCCCAAGGTCCTGATCGCCGACGAGCCGACCACGGCGCTCGACGTCACCATCCAGGCCCAGATCCTCAACCTGATGGACGAGCTGCGCGAGAAGACCGGGACCGCCATCGTCCTCATCACCCACGACCTCGGCGTGGTGGCCGAGATGGCCGACCGCGTCGCCGTCATGTACGCCGGGCGCGTGGTGGAGCGGGCGAGCGCCGAGGACCTCTTCGCCCGCCCCCGCCACCCCTACACGCTCGGCCTTCTCGGCTCGGTCCCGAAGCTCGGCTCCTCGCTCGAGGGCGGGGCCGCGCGGCTGCAGGAGATCCGCGGCACGGTCCCCTCGCTCCGGCAGGACATCGTCGGCTGCGCCTTCGCCCCGCGCTGCCCCCTCGCGACCGAGCGCTGCCGGCGCGAGGCGCCGCCGCTCGAGATCCGCGCCCCCGGCCATCTCTCCGCCTGCTGGGAGGCCGCGCGCCTGGAGGCCGAGCATGCCTGAGATCGCCCCCCCGCCCCCTTCCGACGCCGGCCTCGCCGCCTCGCGCGAAGCCATCGCCGAGGCGCCGATCCTCGAGGTCGAGAACCTCGTCAAGCGCTTCCCCCTCGCCTCCGGCCTCTTCGGCGGCGGCGGCGTGGTCAACGCCGTCTCGGGGGTCTCCTTCGCCCTCGCCCGCGGCGAGACGCTCGGCGTCGTCGGCGAATCCGGCTGCGGCAAGACCACCCTCGGCAAGGCCGCGATGCGGCTGATCGAGCCCGACGCCGGCGCCATCCGCCTGAACGGCAGGGACATCACCCACCTTCCCGAATCCAGGCTCCGCGCCGGGCGCCGCGACATCCAGATGGTGTTCCAGGACCCGTTCTCCTCGCTCAACCCCCGCATGAGCTGCGGCGAGATCGTGGCCGAGCCGCTGGAGATCCACGGCCTCGCCGGCGGCCGCGACAAGCGCGAGCGCGTGGCCGGCATGTTCGAGCGCGTCGGCCTCGCGCGGGAGCAGATGGCCCGCTACCCCCATCAGCTCTCCGGCGGCCAGCGCCAGCGCCTCGGCGTCGCGCGCGCCCTCGCGCTCTCGCCCTCGGTGATCGTGGCGGACGAGCCGGTCTCCGCGCTCGACGTCTCGGTGCAGGCGCAGGTGCTCAACCTCCTGCGCGACCTGCAGGCCGAGTTCCGCCTCGCCTATCTCTTCATCAGCCACGACCTCGCGGTGGTGGAGCACGTCGCCCACCGCGTCGCGGTGATGTATCTCGGCAAGGTGGTGGAGCTCGCCCCGACGCGCGAGATCTTCGCCGCGCCCCTCCATCCCTACACCGAGGCGCTGCTCGCCTCCGTCCCCAACCCGCGTCCCCGCCCCGCCGGCCGACGCCGCGACCGCGCGATCCTCCGGGGCGACGTGCCGAGCCCGGTGACCCCGCCGCCGGGCTGCGCCTTCCACACCCGCTGCCCGATCGCCAGGCCGATCTGCCGCGAAAAGGTCCCCGGCCTGCTCCCGGCCGGCGAGGGCCGGGCCGTCGCCTGCCACGTCCGCGCCCCGGGCGGCGAGGCGAACGCGGCCGCCTGACCGGCCGCCCCCCTCAGAGCGGCGGGCGCCGCTCGCGCACCTTCAGCCGCTCCTCCAGCGCCAGCCCGAAGGCGACCACCCGCGCCTCGTCGAAGAGCCCGCCCCAGAGAGACACGCCCTGCGGCACCTCGAAGCGCTCGCCCTCCGTCGCCTCGCCGACCGAGAGCTTCGCGTCCGACAACGACGCCTCGGAGCGCGAGGCGACCCGGTCGAAGCCCGCCCTCAGATGCAGGCACGGATGCCCGGTGAAGTTCGACGCCACCAGCATCGGCCCGGTCATGAACGGCCCCACCAGCACGTCGACCTCCCGGAACACCGCGTCCAGCGCCTGCATCACGCGGTAGCGCAGCCGGTCCGCCTGGACGTGATCGACGGCCGAGAGGAAGCGCGCCTTGCGCCAGGTGTTCGGCCAGGCGCCGGAGGCCTGCCAGCGCATCTCGTCGTCCCGGTCCGTCAGCGTCAGCTCCTCGAAGGCCGCCGCGGCCTCGGCGTAGAGGATCGCCATCAGCGCGCCATAGGGCAGGTCCGGCAGCTCGACCGCCCTGATCCCTCCGGCGAGCGCGGTCGCCGCCTCCAGCGCCGCCCGGTCCACGTCCGTCGCGCCCGGATCCTCGAAGGCCGCCGGCAGATAGCCGAGGCGCAGCCCCTCGATCCCCGCCGTCGCATCGAAGGCGAAGGGCGGCGCCTCGAGGCTGCCGCGGTCGGCCGGATCGAAGCCCTGCAAGGCCTCCAGCACCAGCGCGCAGTCCTCGACGCCCCGGCAGATCGGCCCGACCTTGTCCAAGGACCAGCAGAGCGCCATGCCCCCCGCCCGGCTCACCCGCCCGAAGGTCGGGCGCAGCCCGGTGGTCCCGCAGCGCTGCGAGGGCGAGGTGATCGAGCCCAGCGTCTCGGTCCCGATGCCGAAGCCGATCAGTCCCGCGGCGGCGGCGGAGGCCGATCCGGCCGAGGAGCCCGAGGCGCCCTCCTCCGCGTTCCAAGGGTTCCGCGTCGTCCCCCCGAACCAGATGTCGCCGTAGGCGATGGCCCCCGTCGTGGTCTTGGCGAGAAGCACCGCCCCCGCCTCGCGCAGCTTCGTGACGACCGTCGCGTCGCGCTCGGCCACCCGGTCGCGATAGGGCGTCGCGCCCCAGGTCGTGCGCCCGCCGGCGACGTCGAACAGGTCCTTCAGTCCGTAGGGGATGCCGTGCAGCGGCCCGCGCCGGCGCCCGGCGGCGATCTCGGCGTCCGCCGCCGCCGCCTCGGCCCGCGCCTGGTCCGGCATCACCGTCACGAAGCACTCCAGCCGCGGCCCCAGCCGCTCGATCCGCGAGAGATAGACCTCCGTGATCCGCGCGCTGGTCAGCTCCCCCCGCTCGATCCACTGGGAGAGCTCGGCGACCGTCGCGAAGGCGAGATCCGCCTCCTCCGTCGGGCAGGGTCCCGCCCGCATCGGCGCCCGCCCGCCCGGCCTCGGCGCCGGCGGCGGCGCGAAACCCGCGAGGCGCGGATCGAAGCGCGAGGCCGTCGGCAGGTCGTTCGGGAAGGGCGTCGCCCGGCGCGCCGCGGCCGCCGCGATCTGACCCTCCAGATTGTCGAGCATCGCCGCCCGCTCCTCGGGCGTGTACTCGACCCCCATCACCCGCTCCGCCGCCGCGATCGTCTCCGCGTCGATGCCGCGATCCGCCATGCCCGTCCTCCTTCGCCCCCGTGCCCGCTGCGGCGCGCCTCGAGCCATCCGCATCTGCGTCGCGACCGGCGCCTCCCCGCTCGCGCCCGAAAGGCGCGCCTGCGTCCCGCATGTCCTCGCCGCGACCGCGCTCTCGGCCGTTCCGGCGCGAAGGCTGGCCCGCCGCCGCGTCCGGCGCAAGCGCGGGGCTTGGAGGGCGCGGCTTCACGCGTTATCCATGCCCCGGACAACCGAAGCCGGGAGGCCCGCGCCGATGAACGCCGTGCTCGATTTCTTCGTGGACCTTCTCGAGCGGCTCGGCCGTTTCGTCGGTATAGGCCGGCGCGCCGCCGCCGAAGGCTCCGACGCCGAACCCTACGAGGAGAGGCGCGTCTCGGGCCCCGGCCGCGTCATGCGCTGGCTGGTTCCGGTGCTCGTCGTCGGGCTCGTCGTCTATGTCGGCACGATGTTCTACCGTTTCGACATCTGGCGCGGGGTCGATCTCGCCTATCCCCAGGCGGTGATGGACGCGAGCGCCGCGGACGAACTCCCGGACGAGGGCGACGCGGGAGAACCGGTCGGCGGCGGCGCGACGGAATGCAGCCGGTCCGCCGTCGTGGACATGCAGATCCATCTCATCGACCTCGTGGTGAACAGGAACGACTGGGTGCCGGCGACCCCGCAGTACAAGATCGGGATTTTCGGCCTCGTGCCGTGGTCGGCGACGCCCTTCTTCGACAACAAGGCGAGCTTCCAGATCGGCATCCTCACGGTGCTGCGGCGCTTCAGCCTCGATCTCGCCGACACCATCGGGCGCGTGCGCGGCACCTCCGGCGCCGACCCGGACCTGCAGGGCGCCGCCTCCCGCCTCCGGGTGAACGAGCGCGCCTGGGTCCTCAACAGCCCGTTCGACCGGCAGCTCCAGGCCGTGCAGGCCTCGGCCGCCGGCTCCTATCGCGGCGCGATCCCGCTCTACGAACGCTTCAACGCGCGTCTCGCGGACTGCGACGCGCTGTTCGACGCGCGGGCCGACAACCTGCTGCGCCTGATGGACCGCATCTCCGCCGATCTCGGCGACACCAACGACCGATTGCAGAAGCGCAGCCGCGCCGAGGTCTGGAGCCACGAGGAGCTCGAGTTCGTGCCGGGCGAGGGCAACGATCGAGGCTGGTTCGACTTCCGCGCCGACAACATCGTGATGGAGGCCCGCGGCCAGCTCTACGCCCTGCACGGTCTGCTGCAGGCGGTGCGGGTGGACTTCGCGACGTCGGTTCGGCAAGCCCAGCTCGACCAGATCTGGGACCGCCTCGAATCGCACGTGGCCGAGGGGGCGCGCTTCGATCCGCTGATCGTCTCCAACGGCGCGACCGACGGGCTGCTGGCGCCGGACCATCTCTCGGCGATGGGCGAGAAGGTGCTGCGCGCCCGCGCCAACATGGTCGAGCTTCGGGACGTGCTGCAGAACTGATCCGGGCGATGCGGACCACCGGATCGCCGGAGAACAATGCCCGAACCCGGCCCGCCGGCGCGCCTTTGGCGGGTTGACGCCCCGGCACGGCCCCGTCACTCTCGACCCGATCCGCCCGATGGACACGAGACATGCGCCGAACGCCGCGGGGCCGGCTCAGCCGCCCGCCGGCCTACGCGCCGCGAGGACCCCCATGCTCGACCGCAGCCCCAACGACCTCCGCGCCTTCTGGATGCCCTTCACGGCCAACCGCCAGTTCAAGCAGGCGCCGCGAATGTTGGTCTCGGCCAAGGACATGCACTACACGGCCGAGGACGGGCGGAAGATCCTCGACGGCACCGCCGGCCTCTGGTGCTGCAACGCCGGGCACGCCCGTCCGAAGATCGTCGAGGCGATCCAGGCCCAGGCCGGAGAGCTCGACTACGCCCCGGCCTTCCAGATGGGCCACCCGAAGGCCTTCGAGCTCGCCAACCGCCTGACCGACCTGGCGCCGGAACCGTTCACCCACGCCTTCTTCACCAATTCGGGCTCCGAAAGCGTCGACACCGCCCTCAAGATCGCCGTCGCCTACCAGCGCGTCATCGGCCAAGGCACACGCACCCGATTCATCGGGCGCGAGCGCGGCTATCACGGGGTCGGGTTCGGGGGCATTTCGGTCGGCGGAATCGTCAACAACCGCAAGTTCTTCGGGACGCTTCTGAACGGCGTGGATCACCTGCCCCACACGCATCTTCCGAAGGAGAACGCCTTCACCCGCGGCCAGCCCGAGCACGGCGCCCACCTTGCGGACGAACTCGAGCGCATCGTCGCGCTGCACGATCCTTCCACCGTGGCCGCGGTGATCGTGGAGCCGATGGCGGGCTCCACCGGCGTCCTGCTGCCGCCGAAGGGTTATCTCAAGAAGCTTCGCGAAATCACGGAGAAGCACGGCATCCTTCTGATCTTCGACGAAGTGATCACCGGGTTCGGCCGCCTCGGCTCCTCCTTCGCGGCGGAGCATTTCGACGTGATGCCCGACATGATCGTCTGCGCGAAGGGTCTGACCAACGGCGTGATCCCGATGGGGGCCGTCCTGGTGCGCGAGGACATCCACGACGCCTTCATGACCGGGCCGGAGCACCTGATCGAGCTCTTCCACGGCTACACCTATTCCGGCAACCCGATGGCCTGCGCCACCGCCCTCGCCACGCTCGACACCTATCAGGAGGAGGGGCTGCTGACCCGCGCCCGCGAGCTCGAGGGCAAGTGGGAGGAGGCGCTGCATTCGCTGAAGGACCATCCGCACGTCGTCGACATCCGGAACATGGGCCTGATCGGCGCTGTGGAGTTGGAGCCGATCCCGGGCCAGCCCGCCAAGCGCGCCTTCGACGCCTTCGTGAAGGCCTACGAGAAGGGCATCCTGATCCGCGTGACCGGCGACATCATCGCCCTCTCGCCGCCGCTGATCATCTCCGAGTCCCAGATCGACGAGCTGATCGGCACGCTCGGAGACGTACTCCGGAGCCTCGACTGACGTCGAGCCAGGCAACGAGAAGGCAGGACATGGCAGAACTCGCCGGCAACCTCCGCATCGACGCGGACCGCCTCTGGGATTCGATCCACGAAATGGCGGAGATCGGCCCCGGCATCGCGGGCGGCTCCAACCGTCAGACCCTGACGGACGCCGACGCGGAGGGCCGGCGTCTGCTTCAGCGCTGGTGCGAGGCGGCGGGCCTCGAGATGGGCGTCGACCGCATGGGCACGATGTTCTTCCGCCGCGAAGGCACGGACCCGGAGGCGCTGCCGGTCTATCTAGGCTCGCATCTCGACACGCAGCCGACCGGGGGACGCTACGACGGCGTGCTCGGCGTCCTTGCCGGGCTCGAGATGATCCGCACCCTGGACGATCTGGAGATCCGCACCCGGCGCCCGATCGTGCTGGTGAACTTCACCAACGAGGAAGGCGCGCGCTTCGCGCCGCCGATGATGGCCTCCGGCGTCTTCGCCGGGTCCTACGGCCTCGAATGGGCCTACGACCGGACCGACGCCGACGGCCACCGTTTCCTGCACGAGCTGGAGCGCATCGGCTGGGTCGGACCCGAAGAGGTCGGCGCGCGCAAGATGCACGCCTTCTTCGAGCTGCATATCGAGCAGGGGCCGATCCTCGAGGCCGAGGGCAAGGACGTCGGCGTCGTCACGCACGGGCAGGGCCTCCACTGGCTGCAGGTGACCCTGACGGGGCGGGAGAGCCACACCGGCTCGACCCCGATGCCGCTGCGCCGCGACGCCGGCCTCGGCATGGCGCGGGTCATCGAACTGGTGCACCAGACCGCGATGGCGCATCAGCCGAACGCCGTCGGCGCGGTCGGTCACGTCGAGGTGCGTCCCAACTCGCGCAACATCATCCCGGGCCGCGCGGTCTTCACGGCCGACATCCGCAGCGCTTCGCACGAGGTTCTGGCGGCGATGGAATCCCGCATCCGCGACGGCGCCACGGAGATCGCGGAGGCCTTGGGGCTCGACTGCGAGATCGAGCAGGTCGGCCATTTCGAGCCGGTGACCTTCGACCCGGACTGCGTGGCGGCGGTGCGGCGCGCGGCCGATCGGCTGGGCTACTCGCATCGCGACCTCGTCTCGGGCGCGGGGCACGACGCCTGCTGGATCAATCGCGTCGCCCCGACGGCGATGATCATGTGTCCCTGCGTCGGCGGCCTCAGCCACAACGAGGCCGAGGAGATCACCAAGGACTGGGCGCGCAAGGGCGCCGACGTGCTCGTCCACGCGGTGGTCGAGACGGCGGAGATCGTCGCGTGACGGCGCGGCTCCGCCGGGGCTGAAGCCGATGTCGGGCGAGGGGCCCGCCACGGGCGGCGCGTCCGTGGCGGCGCGCGACCTCTGCCTCACGCGCCGCATCGAGGAGGGACCGCTGCACGCGCTCGCGGACCTCGACCTTACCGTCGCGCGGGGCGAGATCCTGAGCCTCATCGGCCCCTCGGGCTGCGGCAAGACCGCCTTCCTGCGCCTCGTCGCGGGGCTCGAACGGCCGAGCTCCGGGTCGCTCGAGGTGGAGGGCGCGACGCCGGAGGCCGCACGGCGCGCGCGCCTGCGCGGGCTCGTCCCGGCCGAATCGGAGCTGCAGCCGCATCGCAGCGTGGGCGACAACGTCCTCTTCGGCCTCGACGTCCTGGGCGAGGACGCCGAGGCGCGTCGTCGCCGGGTGGACGAGGGCCTCGCGCTGACGGGGCTCGACGGCTTCGAGGGGCTGCGCCTCGACTCGCTGTCGCCGGGTCTTCGTCGGCGCGTGGCGATCGCCCGGGCGCTCGCGCCCGGACCGCGGCTGCTGCTGCTGGACGACCCGTTCCTGGGGCTCGACGAGTTCGTCCGGGAAGCTCTGGTCCTGCGGCTCAGGAGCCTGCGCCGGCGGGCGGGGCTGACGGTGATCCTGACCACCACCTCGATCCCCGAGTCGGTGCATGCCGGCGACCGGGTGGCGGCCATGGCCGGGCATCCTGGACGGATCCTCGAGGTGATCGACGTGCCCCTGCCGGAGACGCGGCCGCCTGAGATGCGCGAGAGCGACGCTTTCGCCGCGGTCGCGCGGCAGGTCCGGACGGCGCTGGCGGCCGGGCCGATCCCGGAGGGCTGACGCGGCGGTCCCGCCTTCGTCCGTCCCGCGCAGCGGCTCCTATTTCGTGAGGCGGGAGGCGCAGGGCGCGCGCCGGGCGGCGTGACGTGGGATGATGCAACCCTCACCTTTACGCGACTTGACGCGAGGATCTCCCATGACCCGTATCGACCGTCCCGATTCCGGGGCCGCGCCCCGGTTTGCCGCGGCTCGCCGGCCGCGCGCGCTTCTCGACCGTCTCGCCGAGGCCGCACGGGCCGGACGGGCCGATCGACGGGAGTTTCTCGCCCTCGCCTCGGCCCTCGGCGCCTCGACCGCCGGCGCCTACGGCATGCTGGGCCTCGCCGCGCCGGCGCGCGCAGAGGAGACGCCGCGCAAGGGCGGCACGCTCCGCGTCGCCATGCGGGTGATGCCTCTGCGCGATCCGCGCAGCTTCGACTGGCCGGAGATGGCCAACGTCGCCCGCCAGTTCTGCGAGCCGCTGGTGCGCTGGACGCCGGACTTCACCTTCGAGGGACGGCTCCTCGAGGAATGGGAGGTCTCGGACGACGCCCGCGAATACGTGCTGACCGTCCGCGAGGGCGTGACCTGGAACAACGGCGACGCCTTCACCGCGGAGGACGTCGCCTTCAACGTCCGCCGCTGGTGCGACGGCTCGGTCGAGGGCAACTCGATGGCGTCGGCCATGTCGACGCTGGTGGATCCCGAGACGAAGCGCCTCGCCGAGGGCGTGGTGGAGGTGCTGGACGACCGGCGCCTGCGCCTCGCGCTGCCGAAGCCGGACATCTCGCTCATCCCGGCGATGTCGGACTACCCGGCGCTGATCGTGCATCCCTCCTTCGACCCGGAGGCGGGGCTCGAGGCGCAGCCGATCGGGACGGGGCCGTTCGAGTTCGCCTCGCTCGAGGTCGGCACGAGCGCGCGCGTCACCCGCCGCGAGAGCGGCTGGTGGGGCGGCGAGGCGCATCTCGACGCCATCGAGTTCCTCGACTACGGCACCGACCCCGCCGCCACGGTCGCGGCCTTCGACTCCGGCGAGATCCACGTCAACGACGAGACCACGTCGGATTTCGTCGACGTGCTGGACGGCCTCGGCCTCGAGCGAAAGGAGCAGATCACCGCGCAGACGGTGGTGGCCCGGATGAACGTGAACGAGGCGCCCTACGACGACGTGCGCGTGCGCAACGCGGTTCAGCGCTCGGTCGACAACGCGGCGGTGCTGGACCTCGCCATGGGCGGGCGCGGCGTGCCGGCGGAGAACCACCATGTCGGTCCGATGCACCCCGAATACGCCGAGCTGCCGCCGCAGCCGCGTGACGTAGAGGCGGCGCAGGCCCTGCTGGCCGAGGCGGGGGCCGAGGCGACCGAGTTCGAACTGATCTCCATCGACGGCGACTGGCAGAAGCTGACCGCGGACGCGGTGGCGGGGCAGATGCGCGACGCGGGCCTCAGCGTCTCGCGGACGCTGATGCCGGGCTCGACCTTCTGGAACAACTGGACCGGTTATCCGTTCAGCGTCACCGACTGGGGCGGGCGGCCCCTCGGCGTGCAGGTGCTGGCGCTGGCCTATCGCTCGGACGAGCCGTGGAACGAGACGGGCTACGCCGATCCCGAGTTCGACGCGCTTCTGGCCGAAGCGCTGGGCATCTTCGACGCCGACCGGCGACGCGAGGTGACGCGCGAACTGGAGCGGAAGCTGCGCGATGCGGGCGTCATCGTTCAACCCTTCTGGCGGGCGATGTATCTGCACCACGTGCCGGAACTGCATGGCTATCGCCGGCACCAGGCGCGCGAGATGCACTTCGACGGCGTGTGGCTGGCCGAGGGCTGAGCCAGTCGGATCGGGACGCATCGTGTTCGCACAGGCGATCGCCGCCGCCACCGTGGCGGCGGCGGCCGAGAAGATGGCGCGTCAGAGGTCGTGATCGACGCGGAGGCGTTCCGCTTTCCGCTCCAGGCGTGCGGAGCGGCTGGTCGGGCTCGCCGAACCGGATGAGCGTCAGTCTCGGCGCCGGCGCGGTGGACCAGGCGGCCCCGGCGCCATCCAGGGCGCCGGCGTCGAGCTTCGAACAGGCCGGCGGCGCGGGCTCCTCGCCGGAGCCGACGCCCCGTCCCTGCGAGGTCCGGAGACGGATCGCTGCTCCGGCGTCATGCGGAGGCGGAGAGCGCCGGCCTCCAGCCCAAGGCCGACCGGACCGAGATGCAGGCGACCTTCTCACGCTCGAAGCCCGCTCCTCCGGCGAGACCGCACCCAGCGAGCTCCACTGCCGACCGAACGACCTGACCCGACCCGCGCCTGTCGCGGACAGCGTCGCGGTCAGCGTCGGTCCCGCTGACGTCGCCGGCCTCTCAGGCGAAGGCGCCTGGGCGGGCGGCGCGGGCCATCTTGTCGAGTACCGCGTTGACGAGGCCGGGTTCCTTTCCGTCGGCGAAGAAGGCCTTGGCGACGTCGACGAACTCGCTGATCACGACCTTCGGCGGCGTGACGTCGCCGTCGAATAGCTCCGCCCCGGCGGCGCGGAACAGCGCGCGAAGGGTCGGGTCGAGCCGCTTCATCGGCCAGCCCTCCTTCATCGCGGCGTCGGCGGCCTGGTCGATCTGCGCCTGACGGCTGACCGCGCCTTCGAGAATCAGGCGGAACAATTCGAGATCCGCCTCGGGCAGACCGCCCTCGCCCTCGGCCCCGATGCGATGCGCCTCGAACTCGTCGCGCACCTCGCGCCAGTCGGCGCCTGCGGCCTCCATCTGAAAGAGCGCCTGCACCGCGGCGAGACGGGCGGCCGAGCGGAGGGCCCGGTCCCTGCGGGCCATCAGACGCCCCCGAAGCGGCGTTTCGCGGCGATCAGGTGCAACGCCGCCGCCGCCGCGCCGCCGCCTTTGTCCATGCCGTCGGGATCGGCCCGGGCCTCGGCCTGGGCGCGGTTCTCGACGGTCAGGATCCCGTTGCCGATGCAGGCGCCGTCGAGCCCGAGCAGCGTCAGGCCGCGCGCGCTCTCTCCGCAGACCAGTTCGTAATGGGTGGTCTCTCCGCGAATCACGCAGCCGAGCGCGACGAAGCCCTCATGGCCGCCGGCGCGATGCGCGAAGCCGACGACGGTCGGGATCTCCAGCGCGCCGGGGACCTCCAGGCGGTCGTGTTCGGCCCCGGCCTCGGCCAGCACGCGGCGCGCACCCTCGATCAGCCCGTCGGCGAGATCGCGATAGAACGGCGCGGCGACGATCAGCAGCTTCGCCCCCGGCAGCTTCGGCGTCTCCAGCGTGCCGTCCCGCTCGGCCATCAGGCTTCCCCTCCGATGCGGCGCGTCCCCGCGATGGAGAGGCCGTAGCCTTCCAGCCCGACCACCTTGGGGGAGGGCGAATTGGTCAGCAACGTCATCTCGTGCACCCCGAGGGCGGCGAGGATCTGCGCGCCGATGCCGTACTGGCGCAGCGTGCCGGGCGAGACGCCGGGCTGGCCGGCGAGCTGGGCGGCCACGACGCCTTCCTCGAGATCGCGCAGCAGGACCACGACGCCGCGGCCAGCCTCGCCGATCACGCGCATGGCCGTGGAGAGCTGGCCGGCGCGGGCGGGCGTGATCTCCAGCAGGTCGTCGAGCGGATTGACCACGTGCATCCGCACCAGCACCGGACCGGGGGCCGAGAGATCGCCCTTGACGAGGGCGAGGTGCTCGCCGCCCCCCGGCGCGTCGGTGAAGACGCGCAGCAGCCACTCGCCGCCATGCGCCGAGACGACGGGCCGGGCGGCGGTCTCGCGCACGAGATTGTCGTGGCGGCGGCGGTAGGCGATCAGGTCGGAGATGGTGCCGATCTTCAGCCCGTGCGTCTGCGCGAAGGCGACGAGGTCCGGCAGCCGCGCCATCGAGCCGTCGTCCTTCATGATCTCGCAGATCACGCCGGCGGGGGCGAGGCCGGCGAGGCGGGCCACGTCGACCGCGGCTTCGGTGTGCCCGGCACGGACCAGCGTGCCGCCGTCCTTGGCCCGGAGCGGGAAGACGTGCCCCGGCGTCGCGATGTCCTGCGGGCCCGATCGCGGGTCGATCGCGACCGAGATGGTGCGGGCCCGGTCGTGGGCGGAGATGCCGGTGGTGACGCCCTCACGCGCCTCGATGGAGGTGGTGAAGGCGGTCTCGTGCCGGCTCTGGTTGGTGGGCGCCATCAGGGGAAGGCCGAGCTGGTCCAGCCGATCGCCGCTCATGGCGAGGCAGATCAGGCCGCGCCCGTGCATGGCCATGAAGTTCACGGCGTCGGGCGTCGCCATCTGGGCGGGAATCACGAGGTCGCCTTCGTTTTCCCGGTCCTCGTGGTCGACGAGGATGAACATGCGCCCGTTGCGCGC
>JAWLFJ010000212.1:0-4022 GCA_041685625.1 Paracoccaceae bacterium
ACTCGAGCGGCAAATGGGCGGACGAGCCAACGTCGACCTCCTCAAGGCGAGAATGCTGCCCGCGGCCTGATCAAATGCACCGAGACTGCGACAGGGCCCCGATTGAATGCCGATTGACAGGTTTGGCGTCGGCGGGTGCGGGTTCGCTCCTGTTCGTTGCACGGGCGGAAAGCCTGCCCCCTCGAGGCGCAAGGGACAACAGCAAGGGACGTCGGCATCGGCGAGCGCCCTGCTGAACGAACGAAGCGCGCGTCCCGGTGCGCAGGCGACCGGGGCGGGAAACGAAAGGGGCGCCGCGCCGGCATCCGCTACGAGAGCGTCCGTCGCCCGGGTCGCCTTCGCAAGCTCAAGCTGCCGACGGTGCTGCGCGAGCATGAGAAGCTGGCGCGTCAGTGCGCGGCCGAGAACGTCGACCACGTCCGCTACCTCGCCCGCCTGGTCGAGCTCGAGCTGCTCGACCGCGAGGCCAGGATGATCGAGCGGCGCATCAAGGCCGTGAAGTTTCCCGCCCCCAAGCGCCTCGACGCCTTCGACTTCGACGCCATCCCCTCGCTTAACAAGCGGCTCGTTCTCGACCTGGCCCGCTGCGAGTTCGTCGAGCGCCGCGAGAACGTCGTCATGCCGGAGGCATGTCTTCGACATGACGCCCTCGGCCCTTCCGGCGTCGGGAAGACCCACGTCGCCATCGGCCTCGGGCTCGCCGCCTGCCGGCGCGGTGTGAGGACCCGCTTCGCCGCCGCCATCGTGCACGAGCTGATCGAGGCCCACGACGAGAAGCGCCTGCTGCGGCTCCAGCGTCAGCTCGCTGGCCACGAGCTGCTGATCATCGACGAACTCGGCTTCGTGCCGCTCTCGAAGACCGGCGCCGAGCTGCTCTTCGAGCTGATCGGGCAACGATACCAGCGCGGGGCCACCATCGTCACCTCGAACCTGCCCTTCGACGAGTGGACGGCGGCGCGCTGCTCGACCGTCTGACGCACCACGTCCACACCCTCGAGATGAACGGCCCCTCCTTCTCGGGGCCGCTCTCACCCAATCCGCTGTCTCACGCAACCGTACACCGGAGCCTGAAATCAGGCTGCATGCTCAGTCGCCCCACGAAAGGGCCGTGCCGGTGTAGGCATTGAGGAGCGCTGTGGCGAGCATCACTTCGTTGATGTCGCGGTGCTCTGTCCAGGTCAGAACAGCGCGGTTCGACCCCGTATTCATGACGATGCGCGTCGATGGACATCCTCGTTTCCTCGAGCGGCGGTCGAGCTCCGCCCGAGCGAAAGAAGCGCTCGCCTTGCGCAGGATCCCGTCGGCCTGGCGAAGCTCGCGGTTCTCCCGCTCCAGCGCCTTGAGCCGGGCGCGCTCGTCGCTGGTCAGACCCGGCCGCTCGCCCGCGTCCCGCTCCGCCTGCCGCACCCGGTTGCGCAACGTCTCGGCCGTGCAGCCGAACTTCCCCGCGATGGACGAGATCGCCGCCCACTGCGACGGCCGATCAGCCTGGTGCTCCGGAACCGTCCGCACGGCCCGCGCGCGCACTTCAGGCGAGCATCTCGATGCGGTCTTCGTCATGGCTCCACCTTCTCGAGGTCCGGAGCCTCCGGGAAACCCGGGGCGGTTCAGATCGCCCCGGCGCTCGGCCGGGCCTCCTGACCCTCGAGGTTTCGGGTCTCCATCGCCGGCGCGAAGGGCGCGATCAGCGCCCGTTCCCGATCACTCGGATCGCTTGCAGGGCGCGGCATGTCGCGCCGGTGATCTTGGCGAACGGCTTCGCTCCAGGGCCTCGTGAGCCCCGTCAAGTCTGGCAACCGGACGCAAGCGCAACCCTCCGAAACCGCTCAGCTCCCTTCGAATCGGGCTCTGATCGCGGCAGGCCCGCCGTCCGGGCTCTTGCGGGTCGAGGTGCCTGCGGATGCCTGACTGCGGCCACGTCCGCCCGGCGGCGCGGCGCGGACGAACGGGTGCGGTGCCGCGGCGCGAATGGGGCGCCGCAAATTGCGTTGCCGGATGGCAGAGCGGAGCCGACTTCGGCAAGCTGCACCTCCATGAGTGAACTGGACATCGTCGTGAGACTCGGACTGGCCTTGGCCATCGGGCTGCTTCTGGGGATCGAACGCGGGTGGCATGGTCGGGAGGAATCGGAAGGCGACCGGATCGCCGGAATCCGGACTTTCGCGCTGACGGGTCTTCTGGGCGGCGTCAGCGGCTGGCTGGCCGATCTGACGACGCCGCTGCTTCCGGCGCTCGCGCTTCTTGCGCTCGCCGGGCTTCTCTCGGCCAGCTATTGGGCGCGCCTGCAGGATGACGACGATCTGGGCCTGACGACCGAGATCGCGCTTCTGCTCACCTTCAGTCTCGGAGCGGCCGCCGCCCTCGGCGCCATGACGCCCGCGGCCGGCGGCGCGGTGGTGGCGGCATTGCTTCTATCAATGAAACGCAGGCTGCACGGCTGGATCAGACGGATCGAAGCGCTCGAACTCGAGGCGGTGTTGAAGCTCGCGCTGCTTTCCGTCGTCATCCTGCCCATGCTGCCCGATCAGGGGTATGGTCCGGGCGAGGTCCTCAACCCCTATGAGATCTGGTGGGCGGTCGTCATCGTGGCGGGGCTGTCCTTCCTCGGCTATGTGGCGATCCGGCTTGCCGGGGCGCGTTTCGGCATGCTTGCGACGGGTCTGTTCGGCGGCCTCGCCTCGTCGACATCGACGAGCCTCGCGCTCGCGCGTCTCGCCAAGGCGCAGGAGGCGCTGGCCTCTCCTGCCGCGGCGGGGATCGTCACCGCCGGGTCGGTGACCTTTCTGCGCATCCTGATCCTCGTCGCGGTGTTCGAGCCGGCGCTCGTTGCGCCCCTCGCGGTTCCCATGGCGCTGATGGCCGCGGTCGGGCTTGGCGGTGCGGCCCTGATTCACGTGCTCACGGACGAAACGATGACCACCGCGGACGAAATCCGGAGCATTGCAAATCCCCTCGAACTGATGACGGCCTTCGCATTCGGCGCCGTGCTGGCGGTCGTGCTTCTCGCGATCCATCATCTGGAGGACTGGCTCGGAGCGGGCGGAGTGTACGCCGCAGCGGCGATATCCGGAATCACCGACGTCGATGCGCTGACGATCTCGGTTTCGCGATTGGTGGAGGACGACGTCCCTGCGGCGAGCGGAGCGGTGGCCATCTTCATCGCGGCCTCGGTCAACACGACCGTCAAGGCCGGCATCTCGCTTGTCGCGGGAGGCCGCCGCGTGGGTTTTCGGGTCGTCGCCGTCTATGGCGCGGTGCTGCCGGCCGGCGCGGCAGGCTTCCTGCTTGCCCCGTGATTGGGGCCGCGTCACCGATCCAGAAACGGCACTTCGAACCGGTCGAGGACGTCAAGAAGATCCGGCGTCGGGTCGTGAGGTAGTTTGAGGATGCGGTGCTATGGAAAGCGACCTGTCACAGGTTCTGACAGTCTGCCGACTCTCTCAGTCCTGCGGGCAGTTTAAGGCAGCGTCGCGAGCACGCGACAGCCGCGCGGCGTAGGCCCTCTGATCGGCCATCTCCGCCTCGAGATGAAGACGGGCCGCGCGCTCCGCCTCCAGCGCGGTGCGCAGCGCGGCGATCCCGGTCGTGTCGGCGGTGACGGGCATGGCCGAAGATTACCAGAGGCAGGCGCCCGGACAACTGGAGTAAGACAGAGGATTCAGTCTGTTGGCCTCAAGCCGCCGTCTCCGGCGGCCGCACCCGCCGAGGGGTCACGCGCCGCCAGTCGAGCCCCTCGAACAGGGCCTCGAACTGCGCCCGCGTCAGCCGCATCACGCCGTCCTTCACCGCGGGCCAGGCGAAGCGCCCCTCGTCGAGCCGCTTGTAGACCATCACCAGCCCGGTGCCGTCCCAGACCAGGATCTTCACGCGGTCGCCACGCTTCGAACGGAACACCACGGTCAGCCCGGAATGCGGGTCGAGCCCGTGGTTGCGGATGCGGCCGAGGATGGCGGTGAGGTACGCTTCCGGGTTGAGGCCCGAGAGCTTCGCGGTCTCGATCACGGTCATGGCGTCGGCGAGGA
>JAWLFJ010000090.1:0-16423 GCA_041685625.1 Paracoccaceae bacterium
GGCCTGGCTCGTGCGCACGCCGTCGCTCCGTCCGGCAGTCCGCGAACGGCGCCGCGCGGCGCGCGGCGCGCGGGGCCGATCGTCCGTGCGTGTCGATCCGTCGGCCAGACCGAACGCGCCGGCCCCGCGCAAGCCATGGCTCGTCCGGGAACGGAGACCGCGCCCCGGCCACCGGCGGCGCGATCGTCCTTCGCCCGGGCCGCCGTCTAACCGGCGGCCCGCGTCGTCTCTCCGGACGCGGGCTCCGGCAGCCCCGCCTCGCGGGTCTCGGCGCCGGAGACGTGGATGACGCGGGTCGGGAAGGCGAAGGACACGCCCACCTCCTTCGCCAGCTCGACGATGTCGCCGACGAGGACGTGACGCGCCTCGACGAAGGCTCCGTGGCTGTAGACGCGGAAATAGCCCCAGAGCTCGATGTCGATCGAGGAGGGGCCGAAGCCCGTCATCCCGATCCAGTCGCTCGTCGCATCGGCGGTGTCCTGCGCCCTGTAGGTCTCCGCCAGGCGCGTCACGAACGTGTCCAGGCGCTCGCGCGGGGTGTCGTAGGTCAGCCCGATTTGCAGCAGGATCCTGCGCTTGCGGCGGCGGCCCCAGTTGAAGATGCCCCGGTCGGTCAGCTGCGCGTTGGGCAGCACCAGCAGGGCGTCGTCGAGCGTGCGCATCCGGGTCGAGCGCGGGCCGACCAGCTCCACCGTCGCCATGCCGTGATCGGTCTCGATCAGGTCGCCCTGCCGGAACGGACGGTCGGCCATCAGGATCGCGCCCGCGAGCAGGTTGGAGACGGTGTCGCGCGCCGCGAAGGCCAGCGCGATGCCGCCCACGCCGAGGCCGGTCAGCACGCCCTCGTAGGGCAGGCCCACGATCTCGGCCACGGCGATGACGGCGCCGATCACGATCACCAACTGGATCAGTCCGGTGGCGAGCGAGGCGAAGATCTGGTCGACCACGGTGGGCGTCGCCTCGGCCCGGTGTCGAAGGTGGCTCCCGACGAGACCGGCGACGCGGAACAGCACGAGGGCCACCGCCAAGGTCGTCAGAAAGGTGATCGCGAGGCTCGCCTCCTCGAGCGCGGTCTGCGCGAGTCCCAGCCAGCCGAAGGCGAAGATCGCGGCCATGCCTGTGGCCGCAGCCCGTATCGGCCAGTCGAGCCGTCGGATCGACTCGACCTCCAGCTGCAGTCGCATGCGCGCGTCGAGCGCCGCGAGAAGGCCCGTGACGCCGCGGCCCATCGCCCAGCCGAAGGCGGCGGCGCCGAGGACGGCGGCGCCGAGCAGGATCCATTGCCACGCCTCCAGAAGCCCGTAGCGCCGCGTGAGCTCCGGGGCCCGCTCGCGGACCGCCTCGCGCAGCCGGAAGAAGTCGGTCAGCGGCGGACGTTCGGCGACGCCTTCGGCCGCTTCCAGGTCCTGCATGGCGGTGAAGAGGTCCGGCGCGCCCCTCAGCGTGTCGGCGGTGAACCGCCACGGCCCCGGCTCGCCGTCGACCGTCGCGTCGCGGGCGATCACCACGGAGCCGGCGGGATGGCGATAGTGCTCGTAAGGGATGGCGCGGTCGGGATCGTCGGGGATCTCCTGCCAGATCACGAAGCCGGAGCGGTCGAGAACGCGCATGAGGTAGTCCGCCAGCACGGGCGCCTGGATCTCGTAGAGCTGCGCCGGCAGATAGGTGAGGTCGAGCGCCGCCAGCGCCGTCTCTCGGCCCTTTCCGTCCCAGTCGCGCGCGCCGAGCATGAAGCGCCGGAGCGCCCCGCGCGGGCTGTCGGCCCGCGCCGCGACGGCCTCCTCGACGGAGGAATGGCCGAGCGCTTCGAGCAGGCGCGCGACGTCCGCCTCGATCCGCTCGGCCTCGGGCACGAGGATGCGCCAGTCCGCGCCCTCGCGGACGAAGCGGATCTCGAAGGTCTCGCGCGTTCCCGCCGGCCCGAGGCGGAACGAGGCCGTGTCGCCCTCCACCTCGGCCGGAACGTCGCGCAG
This sequence comes from Paracoccaceae bacterium, assembly GCA_041685625.1. Taxonomy (GTDB): domain Bacteria; phylum Pseudomonadota; class Alphaproteobacteria; order Rhodobacterales; family Rhodobacteraceae; genus Albimonas. The sequence continues at coordinate 1,974 of JAWLFJ010000090.1, forward strand.
CCGGAAGGTGGACAGGTCGATGACCGGCCACAGCAGCCTTCGGCGCCGTCTTTCGTCGCGGCTGTCGGAGGCGCCGCCGTCGAACGCCATCAGCCGATCGACCTCGCGCATCGCGCCGGTCTCGCGCTCGTAGGCGATCCGGTTGCCGACGGTGACGAGCGACCGCAGGGCCTCCCGCGGCGTGTCGCTCCGGCTGAAGCCAGCGGACGCCGCGCGCTCCTCGAGGATGCGCTCGCCGTTCCAGTATTCGCCGCTCTCGTATCGGCCGGTGAAGACCCGTCCGTCCGTGTCGAGCGCGAAGACGAAATTGCCCGAGGCTCCACGCTGGCGCCACGTTCCCCGGAGCCGGTCGCCGTCGGCCCGGCCTTCGACGCGACCGCCGCCGGGCTCGTAGACGCCGGTGACCCGGTCCCCCTCCTGCGTCAGCGTCAGGATCGCCGCGCCGTCGCGCCAATAGGTCCGCCATTCGCCCGTCCAGGTCTCCTGCGCGGCCAGCGGCCAGGGAGACAGCAGGAGGAGAAGGGCGAGCGCCGCGAGGCGGCGGGCCCGCCGCGCGACGGCGGAAGGGAGCGCCGCCGCCGCTCCTGACGGACTGTTGCGATCACGATCGACCATGGTGGGACGCGCTCCAGAATTCCGGAAGCCGCCGCCGCAGGGCGCCGATGTCCGCGCATGCGGAACGGGACGCGACGCGAAGGCATGATTGGGCTGGCGGGCGGAGCCCTGTCTGAATTCTGGACGAAACGCCGTCCAATGCATAAGGGTGTGCGTGTGATGCAGGAGCGGCATGAATGATGACCGTCCGGGATCTGAAGATGGTGCGGGCCCTTAACGCGCACCGCAACTTCGCGCGCGCCGCCGACGAGCTCGGCATGAGCCAGCCCAGCCTGAGCCGCGCCTTGGCGAGGCTCGAGCGCTCCGTCGGCGCCCTGATGTTCGAGCGGAGCCGGACCGCCGTCGTCCCGACGGTGTACGCCGACATCGTCCTCGACCGCTGCGACGCCCTCGTCGCCGGCTTCGAGGATCTCGCCCTGGCGCTCGAACTCAAGCGCGAGGAGCGGGAGCGCGGGATCCGCGTCTCCGTCGGGCCGTTCGCGGCCGAGGCCGTGGGCCTGGAGAGCTTCTCCGCCCATGCCATGGCCAGCCGCACCTTCCTCGGTCGGCTGGTCGTACGCGACTGGCGGACCTGTCTCGAGGACGTGCTCGAACGGCGCAGCGATCTCGCCGTCACCGACACCCGTTCGGCGCAGGATCATCCGGAACTCGAGGCCGAGTCGCTCGGCGGCGGCCCCGTGGCCTTCTTCTGCGACGCGCACCATCCGCTCGCCGGCCGGGCCGACGTCGGTCTGGGCGACCTGATGCGGTTTCCCTGGGCCTTGACGCTGATGCAGGGGCGCTGGCTCGAGGTGCTGCCGCCGGATCTCGGCGCGGCGGGTCGACGCGACCCGGCGACCGGCGACTTCGTTCCCGCGATCTGCGTGGATTCCCTTGCCGCGATGGTCGCCGCGGTACGGAACGGCCGCGCGATCAGCGCCGCCTCGCCCGCCTTCATCCGCGATGAGCTGGACCGTGGAGAGTTCTCGCTCCTGCCGGTGAGCGAGCCGTGGCTGCGGATGGATTACGGCATGGTCTGGCGCCGCGGCCAGCCGTGGTCGCCCAGCCTGACCCGCTTCGCCGAGACCTTGCGTCGGACGCAGGCGCAACGGGACCCGGCGGGTGCGGAATCCTGACGCCCGCGAGGTCTGCGGAGCGCCGGGACGCCGGATCCCTCTCAAGTCGCGGGAGCGCCGTCCCTTCGTCGGGCGGCCCGCGTCGCCGGGGACGTCGCCGTCGGAGCCGGCCGCACCTGCGGACCGGCTTCGATCCGCAAGGTCCGACGCCGCGACGACCGGCCGGACGATGCGAGCGGCACGCCTGTTCCGGTCGTCGGCCGCGGACTGACGGAGGACCGGTCGGCGCCGATCGTCGATGCGCGGCGCATGCGGCCGGGCGCCGGGCCGGCGAAGCGCCCGTGCCGCCGAGACGTCCGACGGGGCGCTCAGAACACGAGCAGCCCCTTGGCGATCCTGAGAAGCTCCACCGTGTTGAAGAGCGCGGCCCCGACCACGAGAAGCGGCGCGAGCGCCGCCAGCGCGAGGGGCAGCAGCGCGGCGCGCGAGAACGGCACGATCCTGAGTTTCTGCGCCGCCTCGCGGAACGCCTTCGGGTCGGGCATGTCGCCCTCCGCCGGTCCACCCTCCTCGGCGCACACCGCATGCTCCGAAAGCGTACGCAGTTCCGCCGCGCGCTCGCGCCGCGTCTCCTGCCGCGAACAGAGCACGAGCGTCTCGTCCCGCAGACGCGAGAGCGGACGCGCGAAAGCGGTGAGCGGCGTCACGAAGATGCCGAAGACGACGACGAGCCAGACCGAGAGAAGCTGCGCGTAGGCGGTGGCGTCGACCTCGGTTCCGGCGAGGCGGCTCCATGACGAGGCGGCGAGGATCGAGCCGAGAGCGAAAGCGAACATGGCGAAGGCGTTCGGGTAGCCGCCGATGAAGCCGATGCCGCCAGACCGGTCCGGATGCGTCGCCACGAGGCGCATCTCGAGCTTCGCGAGTCGCGTCAGCAGCCAGGCCCAGAGCGCGTAACGCCAGAGCCATCGGAGGATCAGGAACCACAGCAGCGGCATCGAGACGACCGTGATCCACCAGCCGACGGGCGAGAGCGCGAAACCCTCACCGTCCCGAACCAAGGCCCATGACGGCTCGCCCGCGGAAACGCGCCATCGAGCGGCGGCGGCCGAGACGGCGATCGCGAGCAGCAGACAGGCCGCCTCGGCGGTCGCATCGTTGCGGAGCCGGAGCGCCGTGGCGACGGCGGAGGCCAGCTTCGGTCGCGCCGCGGGCACGAGGACGCCGGTGCGTCGGAAGCGTCTCAGCATCTCGTGCAGGCGCGTCTCGACCGTGACCTCCATCGCGAAACAGATGGCGATCGCGATGAGGTGGCGGGCGAGGAACGTCGGATCGGACAGCATCGCTCCCGGCCCGCCGAGGCCCGGCAGCACCGCGCCGAGCGCGAGCGGCACGCCGGCCGCCAGCGCCACCGCGAGGCCGGCCCGGCGCGAGGACCGGAGCGCGCTGCGCGAGAGAAGGCCGAGCTGCTCCTGAAGGGAGAAGAAGGGCCCGCCCCGGCTGATGAGGAACTCGCGCGCGGGCGGGTCGGCGTTTGCGGCGGCCGGCGCGTCCGCGCCGCGACGGGTCATCGTCATCGGTATCCCCCTTCGATCCCAGACGGCGCGACGGTCGCGCCGAAGGCTTCGAGACTCGCCGTCGCGTCGTCGGCGTCGGCGCTCCGCATCCCGGTCCATCGAGGCGAACGAGCGGCGACCGAGCCCCTCGAGAAAGGCCGCGCTTCGCCGAGATTTCGGGAAGGACGCGCCGGAAACACATTCCGGGGATGGAGTCCAGCGCCCCGCGACGCGCGGCTTCATCGGGTTGCGGGCGAGTCTGCCAGGATCGCGCACGGCGTTTTGTCGGACTTTTTCGACGGCTGGAGGCCGGCGCCGTCGGCAGCCGTCCGGCGGCGCGTCGGCGACCGTCGCGCCGCAACGTCGGCCTGCGTCGCGATCCGAGCCGTGCGGACGGCGCCGGCCGCACGGCTCTGCGAAGAGGCCGCGATTCGCTTCGATCGACGGCGCCGGACACGACCTCGACCCATCGATCAGGAAGACGTTCGAGCCTCGCCCGGTCCGCCGTCCGGCGATGCCCGCGCGCTGGCGGGTCTTCGTTTCAAGGGATACGATTTGAATTGCGCTCGGCTCGAAAGAAGGCTTCGCTCTGGACGGGTTCCGGGCGTTCCGTTACGGCAGGTCATGACGCGTTCTCTTCCGCTCAGCCGCTTCAACGTCCTGACGACCGAGGAACCGGACGTCGCGCTTGAGAGCGTGCGCCTGCGTCAGCCCGGCGTGCGCACCCTCGACCCGCCGCGCTCGCGGTCCTGGAGACTGGTCTCGAACGCGGCGACGCTCGGACCGGTGACGCTGGTCGCGAGCGAGTCCGGGGGCTACGCGATCGACACCGAGCCGGCGGGTCAGCTTCGCGTGCCGATGCCGCTGTTCGGAAGCATGGCGCTGGTCGATCGCGGCGAGGAGATCGACCTCGGGCGCGCCGAGGCCTTCTTCGTTCCGGCGACCCGCGGGCGGGTGGCGTTCCGTCCGGGCAGCGGCCTCGTCCTCCTGTCGGCGGACGCCGATGCCGTGGCCGAAGCGATGCGGCTGCTGGATTGCGAAGCGGATCCTGTCCCGCTCGCCGATCGCTTCGCGGCCGAACCGCGTCTGCCGGGACTCTCGACCTTTCGGCGGACGGTCGTCGGGGCGATCCGCGAGATCGAGGACCTGCCGGAGCGCATCCTGCTGTTGGATCGCTTCCGACGTGCACGCTCGGAAGCGCTGCTGCTTCATCTCGCGGACGTTCTCGCGCGCGCGACGGCCCCACGCGCGACGCGTGAACGTCCGAAGAGCCGCGTGGTCCGCCGCGCGCTCGACTACATCGAGACGACGCCGCCGGAGGCGTTCTCCTACGCCGGCCTCGCCGCCTCCGCCGGCGTCAGCCTGCGGACGGTGCAGATCGCCTTTCGCCGCGAACTCGAGACGACCGTCGGGGAATGGGTCCGCCGCCGACGGCTGGCGAAGGCGCGGGCGCTGCTGCGGGAAGGGCCTCCGGACCTGACCGTCACCCAGGCGGCCGAGCTCGCGGGCTTCTATCATCCCGGCCGCTTCGCCGCGGCCTACCGCGCCGTCTTCGGCGAGAACCCGTCCGAGACCGCGCGCCGACGGCGCGCCTGAGCGGGGGCGGCCCCCCGCGTGCCGCGTCTTTCGAGGGGACGGGGCGCATCAAAGCTTCGCTCTCCGGATGGATTTCGCTCCGCGGACGGGACGAGGCGGCGGAGGCTCGCTAGAAGGCCTGCGCTCGCGTTCGCCGTGCCGCGGAGAGGGTGATCGACCGGAAGCCTCGTCTCGAGAAGCGCCGTGCAGGGGGCCGGAAGGCCGGAGGTTCGCGCCGGCCCGGCGCCCCGCGCGGACGGGCTCTCGATCGGGTCGCCGGTCACGTGGCGCGGCCGAGCGCGTTCGCGCGGCGGGGTGTGGGTGCCCCGCCGACGCAAGCCGCCGGCGTCCTTCCGAGGGAGAGGGGCGCCGGCCCGATGCGGTCGGCCGAGCGGCTCGGTGGAGGATGGGTGCCCTCGCCGACGCGTGCCGGCCCCTCCCCGAAGTCGAAGGGGGTGGGGGCTTCGCCCGGCCGGCCGCGTCGGATCGTTGCGGGGCCGAATAAGGAAGGGAGGCCAGCCGCCTGTTCCGGAGGCGCCCCGGTGGGGAGGGGGCGTGAAGCGACCTCGAGACGGGCCCGGCACGGTGTGGGGCCCGGATGGGGGAAAACCCGATCCGAGGTCCCGGCCGCCGCTTCGCGCCTGCGAAGGCGGCCGGGACCGGGATCCAGCCAAAGGTGACGACGATGGATCGACGACTTCTGCTGAAACTGCTCGCCTCCGGCGCCGCGGCCGGCGCCGCGCCCGCCACCGTCTGGGCGCAGCTGAAGGGCGAGACCTCGCCCCGCAAGTACGAATGGGGCTTTCCGGAGTATCCGCCGACACCGGCGGGCCGAGGCAACGCGACCCCGTTCGGTCAAGGCGAGATGAACGGCATCGAGACGGTCAGCGGGCACGAACTCTATCGTTTCCCGCGGGATCACCGCTACCACTACGGCCCGATCTACCACGGACCGGAATACTGCGAGTGGTACTACTTCAGCGCTTTCGTCTACGACAAGGCGACCGGCGACCCCTACACCATCTTCTGGATGACGCTGTTCGCGGGCTGGGACGAGGGCCTCCAGCGACCGGTGAAGAACGTCTTCTTCGCGCTGCACAACCTCAAGACCGGCGACTTCCAGCCCGCCGTCACGCTCTATCCCGGCGAATTCGTCACCGAAGGATCGCCGAGCGACGCCTCCAAGGAGGACTTCTGGTTCCGCTACAGCGTGGGCACGCCCGAGCACGGCCGGATGGAGGAGAGCTATCGCGCCGCCGACGAGACGTGGAGATTCAAGGCCAACGTCGTGAACGCCGCGCCCGAGCGGAATTCGGCGCCGTTCAGCATGGACATCACCGGCAAGGTCTACGCGCCCGGCTACATCTTCAATACGCCCTGGGGTCTCGAGAACGAAGGCTACGACGTCTCACGCACGGGCCGGCACAATCCCGAGACGGTCTACGGGATCTCGTACTACACCATCGCGCCGAAGATGATGATCTCCGGCCCCGTCATGGTGAACGGACGCGAGATGGAGGTCGAAGGCCTCGCCTGGTGGGAGCACCAGTGGGGCAACCTGCGCACGCCCGATCACCTCGAAGGTCACTACATCTGGCAGAACGCCTATCTCGACAACGGCGACATGTTCCGCCTGCGGTTCTGGCGCAAGCCCGACCTCTCGATCGCCGAGCAGATCACCAACTACGCCTACATCCACGCCGACGGCCGCATGGAGTACGCGCTGGGCGCGTCGGTGCGATGGACGACCATAAAGTCCTGGCCCTCCAACGTCGTGAAGAACGTCGACATCCCGCTCTACGGCAAGCTCGAGACCCCGCAGGGCACGTTCTACGTGGCGCCCGAATATCCGGAGCAGCAGGCCATCGGCTTCGCCGATTACACGGCCCTGTGGGAAGGCGCCATGTACCTGCACGACGGCTCGCTCGACGGCCCCATCGTGGGCCGCGCCTACCACGAGAACATGATCGTGCCTTGGTACTACATCCCGCGCGGCTTCGACAGACCGATGCGCGAGGACCTTCCCCGCAAGCTCGACGGGGGCATGCCGCCGGCCCCGCCCTTCACCTTCTTCAAGTAGCGGCCGCGGCGCGCAGGCCGTCTTCACCGGCGGGCGGCCCGAGTCGCCCGTCGGACGCATCCGCGCGCCGCGACCCCCGGCGCCGTGCCGCAGGGCGCGCCGATGCATGCCCTGCATCACACGACGACCGTCATGCATTGGACATGCCGCGGCGCGTGAGCCACGACGCCGCGCCAAGGACGCGCTCTCCTCGATCGGAAAGGCAGGCCGAGATGAAACCGAACCCCGTCTTCCTGCTCGCGCTCGCGATCTGCGTGCCGGTGGGGCTCTGGGGCGTCCTCGCGCCGGAGGCGATGGCGGGGGCCGTGCTCGGCTTCACCACCTGGTTCATGGTGGGCGCGAGCTGGTGGTGGCTCACCCTCTGCTCGGCCTTCGTCGTCTTCGCGGCCGCGCTCGCGCTCGGACCGTGGGGGAGCATACGGCTCGGGGCCGACGACGACCGGCCCGACTTCTCCACGACCTCCTGGATCGCGATGCTCTTCGCCGGCGGCATGGGTGCGGGGCTGCTGTTCTGGGGCGTGGCCGAGCCGGTCACGCATTTCGCGGCCCCGCCGGGGCAGGAGGGCGCGACGCCCGAGGCCGCCCGCGCGGCGATGGTGATCACCAACCTGCACTGGGGTCTTCACGCCTGGTCGATCTACGGGATCTGCGCGCTGGTCATCGCCTATTTCTGCTTTCGGCGCGGCGGCAAGCCGCTCATCTCGACCCCGCTGATCGGCCTGATCGGGGGCCGGACCGAGCGCGGGATCATGACGGGGGCGGACGTGCTCGGCGTCGTCGCGGTCGTGTTCGGCCTCGCCGGCTCGCTGGCGATGGGCGCGCTGCAGGTCCGCTCGGGCCTCGCCTCCACGCTCGGCACGCCCGAGACCGGGGGCGTCGCGCTCGCGATCCTCGCGGTGCTGTTCGCGGCCTACATGATCTCGACGCTCACCGGCGTCGAGAAGGGCATGAAGCTCCTTTCCAACATCAACATGGTTCTGGCGATCGGGCTCATGCTCTTCATCATGGTCGCCGGGCCGACGGCCTTCATCTTCGAGAGCGCGGTCGACACGCTGGGGGCCTACGCCTCGCAGATCGTGTCGATCTCGTTCCGCCTATACCCCTACGAGGGGCTGACGGAGTGGTCGGCGAGCTGGACGCTCACCTATCTGATCTGGTGGCTGGCCTGGGGCCCGTTCGTCGGGGTCTTCATCGCCCGCATATCGCGCGGGCGGACGATCCGCGAATTCTGCGCCGGCGTGATCCTCGTGCCCACCCTGTTCTCGATCCTGTGGTTCGCGGTCTTCGGCGGCGCGGGCATCTACGTCGAACTGTTCGGACCGGGCGGGCTGGCGGCGCTGGTGGCCGACAACGTGTCGGAGGCGCTGTTCGCCTTTCTCGGCCACTTCCCGCTCTCGGGCGCCTTGAGCGCGGTGGCGCTCGCGCTGATCTTCATCTTCCTCGTGACCTCGGCGGATTCGGGCACCTTCGTGCTCTCGATGATGACGACGGACGGCCGTCTGGATCCGCCGGCCTCGGCCAAGATCGTCTGGGGCGGCCTCGTCGCCGTGATCACGGCGGCGACGCTTCTCTCGGCTTCGGTGGAGGTGGCGCGCGCCATGGCGACGCTCGGCGCGATACCGTTCTCGGCGGTCCTCGGCCTTCAGATCGTCGGCTTCTTGCGGGCGCTCGCGGAGGAAGGGCGAGAGGCTGCGCCCGCGGAGGATGCCGCGTGATGGGCACGTCGAGCAGATTTTCGATCCGGATCGAAGCCTTGGCGGCGCTGGAGCATGGTCCGGCTCACCGTGGCGCGGCGCCGGGCGGGATCGACGAGGGCCTGCGCGCGGTGTTCCCCTTCGCGTCGCTTGCGGTCGTGGCGGGCCCCGGAGAGGGTGTCGCCGGTCGTGACGGCACGACAGGCGCTCCGGTCGAAGACGCGCTCGATCGCCTCGTCTCGCCGGCGTCGCCTCGCCAGAGCCATCGAGGGCGTCGCGTGATCGGCGGTCGAGCGGAGGCGGCGACGCCGGCGGCCGGGCTTCCCAGGCCATCGAGGACAGCCGGCATGACGGCCATGTCCCCATCGCCTGCGCGCCCACGGCCTCCCACCCGCGGCAACGCCACGAAAAGAGGTGCGGTCGCATGAGACGGGGCTTCGCGGCTCTTCTCGTCCTCGCCGCTCTGCTCGTCGCGGGCTGCGAGCGTGCGCCGGTGGTCGTGGGATCGAAGGACACCGTTCAGGACCGGATCCTGGCCGAGATGATGGCGCTGATGCTCGAGGCCAAGGGCATGGCCGTGGAGCGGCGCGCCGGCCTCGGCGACAGCGCCGACGTGTTCCAGGCGCTGCGTACGAATGCCGTGGACGTCTATCCCGAGTACACGGGCACCGCGCTCGCGCTGCTCGGCGCGCCGCTCGAGGCCGACCGAGCGCTGGTGCGCGAGCGCCTCGCCGGCCCCTTCTCCGAGCTCGGGCTCGAGTTCCTCGAACCCTTCGGCTTCGAATCGCGCTTCACGACGGTGACGCGTCGGTCGCTCTCGCAGGGGGCGCAGCTGGCCACGGTGAACGATCTGGCCCCAGGGGCCGGCGCTCTGACCCTCGGCGTCAGCCGCGGCTTCGCCGAGCGGCCGAGAGACGGCCTCGCCGGCTACCTCGAGCATTACGGGCTCGAGTTCCGCGAGGTCGTCGTCGTGCCGGACGAGCGGCGCGAGACGCTGTACGGGATGCTGATCGACGAGCGGATCGACGTGATGATCGGCTTCTCCACGGATCCCCAGATCGCCGATTTCGGCCTGATGACGCTCGGAGCCGACCGCCCCTTCTTTCCCGCGTACGAGGCCGCCCCGCTCACCAGCGCCGAGGCGCTGGAGCGCCATCCGGGGCTGCGCGAGGCGCTCGGGCCGCTGGCGGGAAGGCTCGACGCGCCGGCGTTGCGCGAGTTGGTGCGCCAGGTCCAGGTCGCGGGCCGGACGCCGCGCGCCGTCGCCGGGATCGCGCTCGCGCGGCTGGGCCTCGCGGAGGGCGCCGACGTTCCGCCCGAGATCCCGCTGGCGATCGCGCTCGAGCGCTTCGAAGTCGGCGCCCGACCCGCCAACCTGGCGCTCGAGGTGGTGCGCACCGCGATGACGGGCCGCGCGGTCTCGCTGACGCCCGTGGCCGATCCCCTGGCGGCGATCGCCGCAGGCGAGGCGCGCATGGCCGTCGTGCCGAGCGTGGCGCATTTCCGCCTGACGTCGGAGGGCGCGGTGCGCGACGACCGCGTGGAGGCGATCGGCGTGGTCGGCCGGTCGGTGCTCTACGCCGTCGCCGGAAGCGACGGTCCGTCGCGGCTCGGCCGCGCGCGGCGCGTCGCCACGGGACCGGAGGGGTCGCCCGGCCATCTCGTGGCCTCCGTGCTCGCCCGCCATGGCGAGAGGCCGATCGAGCTCGCGCCGCAGGCGGACGGCGGCGCTGCGGCCGTCGGCGCCGCCATCGCCCGGGGAGAGGCGGATGCCGGTCTCGTCATCGCGAGCCGTCAGCGCGGCGACGTGGTGGACCTGCTCCGGGCCGAGCCCGATCTGCGGCTCGTCGAAGCCGCCGCCTGGTGGCGGGGAGCCGCCCGCCTCGCGCTGCCGTTCTTCGGAGAGGCCATGCTGCGGCCGGAGACCCATCCGGGCATCGATCGGCCGGTCTCGGTCCTGTCGATGCAGACCGTCCTCACGGGTCCGACGCTCGCTTCGGAACCCGGCCTCGGCCGGCAGGGTCCGATCTCCTTCGACACCCGCGTCCAGCCTCTCTCCGACGCCGCGGTGCGCGCGATCGACGCGGCTCTCGGCGCGAGGCCGGACGTCGGCGCCAACCTGCGCGGCGCCCCCGCGCTGTCGCCCGGACCGCCGGAGGCGCGCACGGCCCGCAACCCGAGCCCCGATCAGAGTCTGCTCACCGCAGGCATCTTCGTCTATCTCGCCGTCGCAGGCTGGTTTCTCATGCGTCGCCGCCCGGGCGGCGGGTCATGAGCGACGTGCAGCGGGCGAGGCGACGTTCGGCCGGTCGGCCGGCCTGACGTCGAGGGGCGTCGGGCCGGACCGGAGGCGGATGACGAGGCCGGCGCGCGGGGCGCCCGGAGGCGGTTCACGTCCGAACGCGCCATCGCGGCGCCGCGGACGTTCGCGGCATCCACCCCGTCAGCCGGAGAACGCGACGGTGGCGCGGTGATGCCGGGGGTCGTTCAACTCCGAGAGGATGAACCTCGCCAGATCGCCGCGCGACACCTGCTGCCGGCGGATCTCGCCCTCCGGGCTGGCCGACCAGTCCCCCGTCGCCGGGGCGTCGGTCAGCGCGACGGGTTGCACGATCACGTAATCGACGCTCCCCGCCTTGAGCAGAGCCTCCTGCCGCTCCTTGTCGTCCATGAGGTCCTTCATGAAGAGCCGGAGGTAGAGCCGAACATACCATGGCGCGGTCTCGCGGGTGTCGCCGACGCCGAACGCGCTGACGACCAGCAGGCGCGGCGGCGCGGCGGCCGGCAGGGCGGCGAGGACGTTCCGCGTGCCGATCTCGCAGACGCGGCTCGAAGCGCTGCGGCCAAGGCCCGGAAGCCAGTCGAACGCGCCGGGGCGTTCGCCGAGGCTGATCACGATCGCGTCATGGCCCGGCAGCGCGCGCGCCACGTCCTCGGCGCGGGTCGCGTCGCCCGTCGCGACGGTCAGGCGGGGACGCGCCGGCATCCGGGCGGGGTCGCGGACGAAGGCCGTGACGTGGTGGCCCTCCTCGAGCGTGCGCTCGACGACGGCGCGGCCGGTACCGCCGGTCGCGCCGAAAACCAGGAGCTTCATGGGCTTCCCTCGATGTGCGTGGGGTTTAGGAGGGCGATGCGGCGGTTCATGCCGTGAGGATCGCGATCAGGATGGCGATCAACACCGTGTTGATGACATGCAGCACCTGCTCGACGTTCTGCAGCGTCTCGTGTCTGCGTCGCGCGAACCAGATCTCCGCGCCGTCGGCGTCGTCGAAGCGGTCCATCCGGGCGGCGTCCGCCCGGCGCTTGGACCTGAACTCCAGAACGTTCAGGACCAGGAGCGCCGCGACGGCGCCGAGGATCAGGGTCGGCCGCAACCAGGTTTCCATGATGGGCGTGTCCTCCGCCGTTGCGAGATCCGACGGCCCGCCGCCGGTCGGAGCCTTTCGCGATTCCGTCCTCCGTCGACCATCCGACCGGGGGCCGCGCGCCTGCAAGGGCGAACCCGTCGCGCCGACGACCGCCGGCCCGCATCCGGGAGCCGTGCTCGCGACGGCCGCGGCCGTCACCCGCCACGCGCGGTCTCATCCGATCCCCTCTCGGTTGGTCGGCGACCGGGCTTGCGGCAAAGGTTGGACGCCTTTGCGCCCTCGTCGTGCGCCCGCGGCACCCCGATGATCCGTTCGTCGCCGAACCCGCTTCGCCTCCTGTCCTGCCCCCTCGTTTCGGTCCCGCTTCCCGCAGCTCATGGAGAGAGGGGAGGTCGGGAGACGCGCCATCGCGTCGCGACACGCTGACCGGGTTCAAGATTCCATGGGCGGTGGACCGCGACCGGCGCTCTGGCAGTGTGGGGTTGCTCAGACACCCATCTGCACAGGAGACAGCCATGAACAAGCCTTCGCCTGCGAACATCATGCCGACCGCGATCCGCACCGATCTTGGCGCGATTTTCGTCTCGTTGGAACTCAGCCGATCACGCTGGATCGTCACGTCGATGTCGCCCGGCGGCGCCGAGAAGATGTCGAAGCACAGTGTGCCAGGCGGCGACCTTGCCGGGCTCATGGAGCGTTTTCAGCTTCTTGTTTCGAAAGCGAAGGCGCGCACGGGACGGGATTTCCCGATCGTCGTCATCCAGGAGGCGGGCCTCGACGGCTTCTGGATCCACCGCGCCCTCGAGAACGAAGGCATCGAGAGCCATGTCGTCGATCCGGCCTCGATCGCGACTTCGCGTCGGCGCAGGCGCGCCAAGACCGACAGGATCGACGGGGAGGCGCTGGTGCGCACGCTCCTGGCGTTCAAGCGGGGCGAGCCGCGGGTCTGCGCCATGGTCCGGGCCCCGTCGCCCGCAGATGAGGACGGGCGCCGGATCATGCACGAGCGCAAGATCCTGACGGGCGAGCGTGTTGCGCATGTCAACCGCATCAAGGGGCTCCTCTTCGCGCAAGGCGTGAGCGGATACGAACCGCTGCGGCGCGACCGTCGCAAGCGGCTAGAAGAGCTGCGAACCGGGGACGGTCGGGAACTCCCACGGCATCTGAGGGCACAGATCCTGCGCGAGCTCGACCGGCTGGAACCGCTGCTGGCGCAGATCAAGGCGGTCGAGGCCGCGCGCGACGCCGAACTGGCGCAGGCCCGCGAGGCCGCGCTGCCCGCCTCGGCTGCGCGGCTGCTGGAGATCCGCGGGATCGGCCCCGAATTCGCCACGCTCATTTGGTCGGAGGGTCTCTATCGTCACTTCGACAACCGACGGCAGGTGCCCGCCTATGCGGGCCTGGCGCCGACGCCGTGGCAGAGCGGAACGGTCGACCAGGAGCAAGGGGTTTCGAAATCCGGCAATCCGCGGCTGCGCACAACGATGATCCAGCTGGCCTGGCTCTGGCTGCAGCACCAGCCGACATCGGCGTTGACGCAGTGGTTCCGCGACAGGGTGGCGCATCAGGGTGGCCGCTCGCGCAAACCCGCCATCGTGGCGCTGGCGCGAAAGCTGCTGGTCGCACTCTGGAAATACGTTGCCGCAGGTGTCGTGATCGAGGGCGCCGCGATGAAGACCGCCTGAACCTGATACCCTCCTTTCCGAAATTCGACGGGGCCCGATCAGCCTCGCCGGATCCGGGTGGATGAACCGGGCCGGATCCTGGTCTGACAAGAACCGTGTTCAAGATTGGTCTCATCCACCCGAGCCCAGCCCGCCGCAAGCGGAATTCTGGACCGCCGCCGACAGCCCGACAGGGCGCCTGCGCGACCGTATGTGAGGTTGATCGTGCCCGGAACCGGGCGCGTCATGCATTCGGGCTCGGGCCTCGGATCCTGAAACAGACGGAGCACCATCATGTGACCGAATGCCAAACGTTGACATCGAAATGCCCATGTGAGCCCCGGCCGTTCTCGTGCCGCACTGCCGGAGCGGATCGCGGTCGCGGCGACGGGTGCGCGCGCCTGCCTTCGAATGCTCGCCGGACACGGCTCCCTACTCCGGTCCGGGCCTCGTGCGTCAGGCTCTCGAGCTTCCCGCGATCGCGGATGGACACGAGCCTTGGCCGCTCCTGACCGCATCCGTCCCGATGAGGCCGGACCGCGCCCCGCGGACGTTCGATCGCGTCACGCCGAGGAGGGGACCGAGGTCCTCCTCGCTTCCGGAAACCGACCAGTCGGGTCGGGCGAGGCGGAGAAGGATCCTCGCCACCCGCACCCGGGGAGCAAGGGAGAGCGCCTCCGCCGGGACAGCGTCCGCCGTCAGGGACGTCCTCAGGCTCGGCTTCCGGAACCACCGCCAGCGGTGCGGTGGTCGTGTCCCCGGAGGTGGTGTAGCTCGGGGCGGTCATCGAGGTCCTCGGTAGGGTCGGATTGCTGAGCCAACCTGGACCGAGGAAAGAGCCCG
>JAWLFJ010000213.1:0-3922 GCA_041685625.1 Paracoccaceae bacterium
CTCATGCCCCGAAGCCCTCCTGGAAGCGGACCGGGGCGCCGCCGCCTTTCAGGAGCAGTTCGTCCTCCCACATCACGCGGCGGCCGCGGACGATGGTGCCCTTCGGCCAGCCCTGCACCTCGCGCCCGGCATAGGGCGTCCAGCCGCATTTCGAGGCGATCCACGAATCCTCGATCACGCGGCGGGCCGAGAGGTCGACCACCGTCACGTCGGCGTCGTAGCCGACCGCGAGGCGGCCCTTCCCGGCCATGCCGAAGAGGCGGAGCGGCCCGTGCGAGGTGAGGTCCACGAAGCGCTCCAGCGTCAGCCGTCCCTTGGCGACGTGGTCCAGCATCACCGGCACCAGCGTCTGCACGCCCGGCATGCCGGAGGGCGTGTCCGGGTAGGTCTGCGCCTTCTCCGTCGCCGTATGCGGCGCGTGGTCGGAGCCGAGGACGTCGATCACGCCCTGGCGCACCGCCTCGAAGATCGCGTCGCGGTGGGAGGCGTCGCGCACCGGCGGGTTCATCTGGATCAGCGTGCCGAGGGTCGCGTAGTCGTCGGCGCTGAAGGTGAGGTGATGCGGCGTCGCCTCGCAGGTGATCAGGTCCTTGTTGGCGGCGAGGACCGGGATCTCGTCGGCCGTCGAGATGTGCAGGATGTGGACGCGCCGGCCAGCCTCCCGCGCGAGGCGGATCAGGCGCTCGGTGCACATCAGCGCCGCGGTCGGGTCGCGCCAGACGGGATGGGATGCGGGGTCGCCCTCGACCCGCAGATGCGCGCGTTCGCGGAGGCGCGGCTCCTCCTCGGAATGCACCGCGACGCGGCGGCGCCCGTTGGCGAGGACGCGGGCGACGGCCTCGTCGTCGGAGACGAGGAGGTCGCCGGTCGAGCTCCCCATGAACATCTTGATCCCGGCGCAGCCCTCGAGGCGTTCGGCCTCCGCCAGCGCCTCGGCGTTCTCGGGCGTGGCGCCGAACCAGAAGGCGAAGTCGACGTCCATGCGGTCGCGGGCGCGGGCCATCTTGTCGGCGAAGGCCTGGGGCGTCGTGGTGAGGGGGGAGGTGTTCGGCATCTCGAACACCGCCGTCACCCCGCCCATCGCGGCGGCGCGGGCCCCGGCCTCGAGGTCCTCCTTCCACTCGGCGCCCGGCTCGCGGAAATGCACCTGGCTGTCGACCACGCCGGGCAGGAGGTGCAGTCCGGTGCAGTCCACCGTCTCGGCCGCGTCGTGGCCGGAAAGGTCGCCGATGCGGGCCACCTTGCCGTCCTTGACGGCGAGGTCGGCGAGGCCCGTGCCGTCCTGGTTGACGACCGTGCCGCCGCGGAGGATCAGGTCGAAGGTCATGCGCGCGCTCCGTTTCGTCCAGCGCGGGCGTTCTAGCGGAGGCGGAGGCCGGGCGCGACGCCTATATGGTCGAGGACACGCGAGCGAGGGAGGCGGACATGCTGCGAGGCATCGAGGCGAAGCGCCGGGTCATCCGGCTCGGCGGAGCGGAGGCGCGGGAGTTCCTGCAGGATCTCGTGACGAACGACGTGAGCGGGGCGACGGGAGACCGCGCGGTCTACGCCGCGCTGCTGACGCCGCAGGGCAAGTATCTGGCGGACTTCTTCGTGCTGGAGGACGCCGCGGGCGAGGGCATGCTGGTCGACGCCGCGGCGGAGCAGGCGCAGGGGCTGGCGCAGCGGCTGGCCCTCTATCGGCTGCGGCGGAAGATCCCGATCGAGGACGCGGGGCTCTCGGTCGCGGTCGTGTGGGGCGAGGCGCCGGCGGCGTGGCCCCAGGGCGTGCGGGCGGTCGAGGATCCGCGGGCCGGGGGCTTGGGCTGGCGGCTCTACGGCGCGGCGCCGCTGGCGGCCGTCGGGGCGGAGGCGGCGGAGCCGGCGGAGTGGGACGCGCGGCGCGTGGCCTTCGGCGTGCCCGAGTCGGGGGTGGAGCTGACGCCCGAGACCTACGTGCTCGAGGCCGGGTTCGAGCGGCTGAACGGGGTCGACTTCCGCAAGGGCTGCTTCGTCGGCCAGGAGATCGTGGCGCGGATGAAGCACAAGTCGGAACTCCGCAAGGGCCTCGTGCGGGTGCGCGTCGAGGGCGAGGCCGAGCCGGGAACGGCGGTCGAGACGGCGGAGGGCAAGGCCGCCGGCACGCTCTTCACCGTCGCCGGGGGCGAGGGGCTGGCGCATCTGCGCTTCGACCGGGCTCGAGGGGCGCTGAAGGCGGGCGAGGCCCGCGTGACGCTGGCCGAGTGATCGCCCGGGGGGATCGGGGCGGGGCCGATGCGCCGCAGGCGCGAGGGGCCGTCCCCGATCCCCGCGCTTCAGCCCTCCTCGGCGAGAAGCGCCGCGAGCCCTTCGCGCCAGGTCGGATGGCGGAGCGCGACGCCGAGCTCCTCGCGCAGGCGCCGGTTGGCGGTGCGCTTGCAGTCGGCGTAGAAGCTGCGGGCCATCGGGCTCATCTCGGCGTCCTCGAAGCGGACGGCGGGCGGCGGCGGCAGGCCGAGGAGCCGCGCGGCGCCCTCCAGCACGTCCTCGGGCGGAGCGGGCAGGTCGTCGTTGACGTTGTAGACGCGCCCGGGGTCCGGCCGGGTGATCGAGGCGCGGAGCGCGAGGGCGATGTCGTCGACATGGATGCGGCTGAAGACCTGCCCTTCCTTCAGGATCCGTCGCGCGGTCCCGTCGCGCACCTTGGCGAAGGGGCCGCGGCCGGGGCCGTAGATGCCGGCGAGGCGGAAGATCTGGACCGGGCGCTCGGGCGCCGAGAGGGCGAGCCAGGCGTCCTCGGCCGCGATGCGCGCGAGGGCGCGGCGGGAGGTTCCGCGGCGCGGCGCGTCCTCGTCCACCCAGGCGCCGTTCCAGTCGCCGTAGACGCCGGTGGTGGAGAGCACGCCGATCCAGGCGAAGCGGCGACGGACGATCTCGGCCCCGAGGGCGGCGAGCACCGGGTCGCCGTCCTCGGACGGAGGGACGGAGGTGAGCAGATGGTCGGCCTCGTCCAGCATCTCGACCGGCGGGGGGAAGGGGGCGGGCTCGACGCCCTCCGCGCGGAGCGCGGCGGCCGTCTCCTCGGACCGGGTGGTGCCGACGACGCGCCAGCCCTCGGCGATCAGGTCGCGGCCGAGGCGGCGGGCCGAATATCCGTGGCCGAAGCTGAGGAGCGTGGGCATGGGAGATCCTTTCCGATGACGAGGCGGAGCCTAGGGCGCCGGGCGTGGGCTTGGCGAGCCGCGGCGGCCGTGGCCGCGGCGCTCGTCGCCGGGCCGGCGGCGGCGCAGGGGATGGACGCGGCGGCCTGCGCGGCGCTGGCCGAGCGTGACCCGGCAGCGGCGGTGGAGGCGGCGCGCGACTGGGGCCAGGCGGGCGGCGGCGGCGAGGCGCGCGTCTGCGAGGCGCTGGCGCTGGAGGCGAAGGGCGCGCCCGCAGCGGGCGCGGCGGTGCTCGAGCGGCTGGCCGCGCGGGGCGGGGCCTACGGCTACGACGCACGGCGGCGGGCGGGCCTGCTGGAGGTCGCCTCCGGCTGGCTGCTGCGCGCCGAGCGGGCCGAGGCGGCGCGGGCGGCGGCCGAGGGGGGGCTGGCGCTCGATCCCGGCTCCCCGCGGCTGCTGACCCGCCGGGCCGAGGCCGGGGCCGCGCTGGGCGAGACCGAGGCGGCGCTGGCGGATCTGAACCAGGCGGTCGCGGCGGCGCCGGGTCTGGCGGAGGCGCGGCTGCTGCGCGGGCGGCTGCGCCTCGAGCGCGGCGAAGCGGCGGGCGCGCTCGACGACGCCGAGGCGGCCGTCGCGACGGCGGAGTCCGACGCGCGGGGCTGGCTGCTGGCGGGCCGGGCGCTGGCGGCGCTGGGCCGGACGGGCGAGGCGCGGGAACGCCTGCTCGGCGCCGTGGCGCGGGACCGGGCCGGCCCGGTCGGCGATGCGGCGCAGGGGGCGTTGCAGCGGATGGAGCTGGACTG
>JAWLFJ010000214.1:0-3902 GCA_041685625.1 Paracoccaceae bacterium
GGCTGTGGCGGATCGGCGCGCACGGGCTCGAGGTCGCCGCGCCGGGCGAGGTCGCGGGGCCGCCCCCCGGGGGACTGCCGGCGGCGGCGCTGGCGCCGGTGGAGGCCGCGGCGCGTCGCCCGGGCGTGCGGCTGGAGCTGAAGGGCCGGGTGGCGGCGCTGCACTACCGCGCGGCGCCGGAGGCCGAGGCCGAGTGCCTCGCCGCGGCCGAAGCCGCGCGCGCGGCGGGCGAGGGGCTCGCCGTGCAGGCCGGCAAGATGGTGGTCGAGGTCAAGCCCGTCGGCGCGGACAAGGGCGGGGCGCTCCGCCGGACGATGCGGGCCCCGCCCTTCGCCGGCCGCCGGCCGGTCGTCGCCGGCGACGACGCGACGGACGAGGACGCGATCGCGGCGGCGGTGGCGCTCGGCGGGGTCGGGATCAAGGTCGGGCCGGGCGAGACCGGAGCCGCGATCCGGGCCGAGAGCCCGGAGGCGTTCCGGCGCTGGCTGCTGGATCAGCTCGAAGGCTGAGCCGCCCCGGCGTGCGGGACGGGAAAGGGCGACGCGGCCGGGGATCCCCGGCCGCGTCCGTCGTTCCGGCCCGGATCAGGCCCGGTCGAAGCGGTCGGCCTCCATCACCTTGCTCCAGGCGGCGACGAAGTCGTCCACGAACTTCCGCCCGGCGTCGTCGCTGGCGTAGACCTCGGCCAGCGCCCGGAGCTGGGAGTTGGAGCCGAACACCAGGTCGACCCGCGTGCCGGTCCACTTCACCTCGCCCGTGGCGCGGTCGCGCCCCTCGAACGCGGCGTCGCCCTCGGCCACCGGCTTCCACTCCGTCCCCATGTCCATGAGGTTGACGAAGAAGTCGTTGGTGAGCTGGCCGGGACGATCCGTGAACACCCCGTGCGTCGCGCCGCCGTGGTTGGCGCCGAGCACCCGCATCCCGCCGACCAGCGCCGTCATCTCCGGCGCGGTCAGCGTCAGGAGCTGGGCCTTGTCGACCAGCAGCTGCTCGGTCGGCACGGTGTAGTCGGCCTTCAGGTAGTTGCGGAACCCGTCCGCCTGCGGCTCCAGCACCATGAAGCTCTCGACGTCGGTCCAGGCCTCGGTCGCGTCGGTGCGGCCGGGTCGGAAGGGCACGGTCACGTCATGACCGGCATCCTTCGCCGCCTTCTCGATCGCCGCGCAGCCGGCGAGCACGATCAGGTCCGCGAGCGAGACCGTCTTGCCGCCGGAGGCCGAGGCGTCGAAGTCGGCCTTCACGTCCTCGAGCGCCTTCAGCACCTTGGCCAGCGTCTCGGGCTCGTTCGCCTCCCAGTCCTTCTGCGGCGCGAGGCGGATGCGCGCGCCGTTCGCGCCGCCCCGCTTGTCGGAGCCGCGGAAGGTGGAGGCCGAGGCCCAGGCCGTCTTGACCAGATCGGCGACCGGGATCCCGGTCTCCAGGATCTTCGCCTTCAGCGCCGAGACGTCCGCGTCGTCCATCAGCGGGTGGTCGACCTCGGGCACCGGATCCTGCCAGATCAGCTGCTCCTCGGGCACGTCCGGGCCGAGATAGCGGGTGATCGGCCCCATGTCGCGATGGGTCAGCTTGTACCAGGCGCGCGCGAAGGCGTCCGCGAACTCCTCCGGGTTCTCGTGGAAATGCCGCGAGATCTTCTCGTAGGCCGGGTCCGCGCGCATCGAGATGTCCGTGGTCGCCATCATCGTCGGGACCTTCTTCGAGGGATCGTGCGCCGCGGGGGCGAGGTCGTCCTCCTTCACGTCCTTCGCGGTCCACTGCCAGGCGCCGGCGGGGCTCTTGGTCAGCTCCCACTCGTAGCCGAACAGCAGGTCGAAATAGGTCATGTCCCACTTCGTCGGCGTCGGCGTCCAGGCGCCCTCGAGGCCGCTGGTGATGGTGTCGTCGCCATGGCCGATGCCGTATTTGGAGGACCAGCCGAGGCCCATCTCGGCGATGTCGGAGCCCTCGGGCTCGCGCCCGACGAGGCCGGCGTCGCCGGCGCCGTGGCACTTGCCGAAGGTGTGCCCGCCGGCGATCAGCGCGACCGTCTCGTAGTCGTTCATCGCCATCCGTCCGAAGGTCTCGCGGATGTCATGCGCCGCGGCGACCGGGTCGGGCTTGCCGTTCGGACCCTCCGGGTTGACGTAGATCAGGCCCATCTGCACGGCCGCGAGGGGGTTCTCCAGCGCCCGGCCCTCGGCGTAGCGCTTGTCGCCGAGCCATTCCTCCTCGGTGCCCCAGTAGATGTCCTCCTCGGGCTCCCAGATGTCCTCGCGCCCGCCGGCGAAGCCGAAGGTCTTGAAGCCCATCGACTCGAGCGCGACGTTGCCGGCGAGGATCATCAGGTCCGCCCAGGACAGGGCCTCGCCGTATTTGCGCTTCACGGGCCAGAGCAGCCGGCGCGCCTTGTCGAGGTTGGCGTTGTCCGGCCAGGAGTTCAGCGGCGCGAAGCGCTGCGAGCCCGAGCCGGCGCCGCCGCGGCCGTCGCCGGTGCGGTAGGTGCCGGCGCTGTGCCAGGCCATGCGGATGAAGAAGGGGCCGTAATGCCCGTAATCCGCCGGCCACCAGGGCTGGCTGTCGGTCATCAGCGCGTGCAGGTCCGCCTTCACCGCCTCGAGGTCGAGGCCCTTGAACGCCTGGGCGTAGTCGAAGTCCTCGCCCATCGGATCGCCCGCGGGCGGGTTCTGGTGCAGGATCTTGAGGTTGAGCTGGTTCGGCCACCATTCGCGGTTGGTGCGGGCGCCGAAGGTGGCGTGGATCACCGGGCACTTGCCTGCGGCGGGGGCGTCGTTGCCGTCCATGGGACTCTCCGTTCTTTGGCTGCGCGTGTCGCGCGGTGGCGGGGACGGAGCGGGACCGATCCGCGGAGGAGCGATTCCCGTCGCCTCTGTGGACTGGATAGCAGCCCTGATCCATTAGTTTAAGTTGAATTTACTGATCGATGCGATAGGTAGGGCTTATGAACAATCTGACCCTGAAACAGCTGCGCTATTTCGAGGCGCTGGCCCGGCACGGCCATTTCGGCCGCGCGGCGGAGGCGTGCTCGATCTCCCAGCCCGCGCTGTCGCTTCAGATCAAGGAGCTGGAGGGCGCGCTCGGCGCCGCGCTCTTCGAGCGGGGCGCGCGGCAGGTGCGGCTGACGGGGCTCGGCGCGGCCTTCGCGGTCCGGGTGCGGGAGATCCTGCGCTCGGTCGACGAGCTGGCGGATCTGGCGCGGGCGGAGGGCGGCTCGCTCGCCGGGCGCCTGCGCATCGGCGTGATCCCCACGGTGGCGCCCTATCTGCTGCCGACCCTGATCGCGGACCTGACGCGCCGGCACGCCGGGCTCGACATCCATGTGCGCGAGACGCTGACGCCGCGCCTCCTGCGCGAGCTCTCGGACGGGCGGCTCGACACCGCGATCGTCGCGCTGCCGGTCTCCGAGCCCGCCTTCGCCGAGGTCCCCCTCTTCACCGAGGAGTTCGTGCTGGTGCGCCCGGCCGAGGCGGCGGGAGAGCCCGTGCCGGACGCCGAGGGGTTGCGCGCCATGCGCCTTCTCCTGCTGGAGGAGGGACATTGCTTCCGCGACCAGGCGCTCTCCTTCTGCAACCTGCCCTCTTCGCCGCCGCGCGAGCTGCTGGACGGCAGCTCGCTCTCGACGCTGGTGCAGATGGTCGGCGCCGGCATCGGGGTGACGCTGATCCCCGAGATGGCGGTGCCGGTGGAGACGCGCTCGGCCGCGGTCTCCATCGCGCGCTTCGCCGCGCCGCGCCCGGAGCGGCGCATCGGCATGATCTGGCGGCGCACCAGCCCGCTCTCGGACCGTCTGCGCGAGGTCTCGGAGGCGGTGCGCCGGGCCGCCGAGGCGCTGCGCGAGCGGCGCGCGGCGGAGGCGCCGGCGCCGGCGCCGGAAGCTTGACTGCCCGTGCTCACGGGAATCGGGC
>JAWLFJ010000215.1:0-3863 GCA_041685625.1 Paracoccaceae bacterium
GGGGGGGCGCCCCGGCGGGGGGCGCCGTCTGCCCCCCCCCCCCGGCGGAGGGGGGCGTGCGCGCGCTCCGCATGGACGTGCACCGACCGGCGGGCGACGATCCGGCCGAGGGGCCGGCGCGTCCGGCCGTGATCCTCGCCTTCGGCGGCGCCTTCCACCGCGGCCGCCGCGAGGACGACGTCGCGCCCGAGCCGTCGCCGACCAACACCGCGATCGCCGCGTACTGCCGGCGGCTCGCGGCGCTCGGCTACGTCGCCTGCGCCATCGACTACCGTCTCGCGCAGGAGGCGGCGCCCGCGGGCCCGACGCCGGTGCTGGAGGGCGCCGCGGTCCCGCTCGGCCGTATCGACGTGGTGCGGTCGATGCTGGACCTGCCGCCGACCTCCGAGGCGGACATGCGCCGCGCGCAGGAGGCGGCGACCGACGACATGGCCGCCGCCTTCCGCTTCGTCGCGGGCTCGGCGCGCCGCCTCGGCGTCGATCCCGCACGCATCGCGGTCGGCGGGTTCTCCGCCGGCGCGCGCATCGCGCTGGCCGCGGCGCTGGGCGAGGCGATCGACCCTCGGGCGGTCGTCTCGCTCTCGGGTCACCCGCCGGAGACGCTGCTCGCGGCCCCGCCGCCCCCGGGCGGCGCCCGCATGGCCGTCCTCGCCGTCAGCGGCGAGGACGATCTGCCTCACATCGCGGCCGCGGCGCCGGGCGTTCCCGGCGCGCTCCGCGCCCGGGGTCGGCGGGCGGTCTGGCGCGTCGTCCCCGGCCACGGCCACTTCTATCCGGCCGAGGCGCCGACCCGCGACGGCGAGAGCGGCGAGCCAGCCGGCACGGTCTTCGAGGAGGTCGCCGTCTTCCTCGCCGAAGCGCTGGGGAGCCTTCGCCGTAGTGGCTGACGATGGCGTTCCCGGCCCGTCGCGGCAAGGATCGCGGCGCGCCGGGGCGCCTCCCGGCAGGATCCGGATGGGCTCGGCGGCGTCCGACGCGTCCGGTCGGACCGAGGTCGTCAGGCGGCGAGGCGTGCGACGAGGCGCTTCATGAACGCCTCGCCGGCCTCGAGCTGGGCGATCTCGACGTATTCGTCGGGCTGGTGCGCCTGCTCGATGGAGCCGGGCCCGCAGATCACGGCCGAATAGCCGGCCTCCTGGAACTGGCCGGCCTCGGTCGCGTAGGAGACGACGTTCTCGGAGTTGTCGCCGGTGAGGGTGCGCACGAGGCGCTCGGCCTCGCCGTCGCCGCCGATCTCGGCGGGCTCCTTGCGGCAACCGGGGACGCCGGCGCGGACCCGGATCTCGACGCCGGCCTCGGCGCGGATCGCCTTCAGTTCGCGGTCGAGACGGGCGGCCTCCTCGCGATAGCGCGCGAGCCAGCCCTCGGTGGTGTCCGGCGGCGCGACGCGGATGTCGGTGGAGAACCAGGCGTGCCCGGCGGTGATGTTGTGGGCGGCGCCGCCGTGGAACCTGCCGACGTGCAGGGTGGTGTAGGGCGGCTCGTAGGCGGCCGCGTCGGGGGAGGCGGGCGCCTCGGCGGCGTTCTCGGCCATGCGGGCGTCGAGCCAGGCGACCAGCCGCGCGGCGGCGGCGACGGCGCTGACGCCGGTGTGGCAGAGCGAGGAGTGCACCTCGAAGCCGCGGACATGGGTCTCGAGCCCGAGGATGCCCTTGTGGGCGGAGACGGTCTTCATCGAGGTCGGCTCGCCGACGATCACGGCGGAGGCCGGGGGCAGCGCCTCGCGCATCTTCGCGATCATCGGAGGGGCGCCGAGGCAGCCGACCTCCTCGTCGTAGGAGAGGGCGATCTGCAGGGGGCGCTTCAGGCCGGCCTTCAGGGCGTGCGGGACGATCGCGAGGGCGAGGGCGTCGAAGCCCTTCATGTCGCAGGTTCCTCGGCCGTGGAGCCGGCCGTCGCGCTCGGTCAGCACGAAGGGGTCGGTGCTCCAGGTCTGGTCCGCCACGGGCACCACGTCGGTGTGGCCTGAGAGCACGACGCCGCCGGGGACGCTCGGGCCGACCTGGGCGAAGAGGGCGGCCTTCTCGCCGGTCTCGTCGGGGACGAGCGTGCTCTCGACGCCGTGGGAGGCGAGCCAGTCGCGCACGAAACGGATCAGCGGGAGGTTGGACTTGGCGGAGACGGTGTCGAAGCCGACCAGTTTCTCGAGCATCTCTCGGGGGCCGAGCGGATCGGGCATGGGGGATCTCCTTGCGGCGTCGGCCCGAGGGTGGCGGGCGGCGCCGCGGGGGTCAAGCGTCGCGCGGCCCCGCCCCGCCCCCGATCCGGCGGGTCGCCCCACCCGCCCGCCCGCGCCCCGCCGCATCGGGGGCGGGGCGGCGCCGGAGGTCAGCCGGCGGCGAGGCGGGACTCGGCGATGCGGACGTACATCGAGGCGCCGAGCGGGATCGCGTCGTCGTCGAACACGAAGCCCGGGTTGTGCAACGGCACCTCGCCCTTGTGGCCGACGGTGAAGTAGGCGCCGGGGACGGTCTTGAGCATGTCGGCGAAGTCCTCGGAGCCGGTCACCGCCTCGGGCTGGATCAGGACGCGCTCGTCGCCGGTGATCTCGCGCGCGATCTCGACGACCTTCTCGGTGAGCGTCGCGTCGTTCTCGAGCACGGTGAAGATGTCGCGGAAGGCGATTTCGATCTGCATCTCGAAGGCTTCGGCGATGCCCTTGGCGAGCGTCTCCATTCGGCCGCGCATCCGATTTCGCGCCTCCTCGGAGAAGAAGCGGCAGGTGCCGGCGAGCGTCACCTCGGCCGGGACCACGTTGTAGGCGGCGCCGGCGTGGATCTGGGTGACGGAGAGCACCGCGGCCTCGTGCGGCGGGGCGTTGCGGCTGCGGATGGTCTGGAAGGCCTGGACGAGGGCCGTCGCGGCCATGATCGGATCGCGGGCGTATTGCGGCGAGGCGGCGTGGGCGCCGGCGCCACGGACCTTCACGTCGAAGAAGTCGGCGCCGGCCATCGCGACGCCGGGCTTGATGCCGACGATGTCGGGATCGGTGTAGGGGGAGTTGTGCAGGCCGTAGATCTCGTCGCAGGGGAAGCGCTCGAACAGGCCGTCCGCGAGCATGGCGCGGGCGCCGCCGAGGCCTTCCTCGGCCGGCTGGAAGATCAGCACCACGCGGCCGGCGAAGTCGCGGTTCTCGCTCAGATACTGCGCCGCGGCGAGCAGGGTCGCGGTGTGCCCGTCATGGCCGCAGGCGTGGGAGACGCCGGGATGGGTGGAGCGCCAGGGCAGGTTGGTCTCCTCCTCGATCGGCAGGGCGTCCATGTCGGCGCGGAGGCCGATGGAGCGGCCGGGGCCCTTGGTCCCCTCGATGACGCCGACGACGCCCGTCCTGCCGATTCCGACATGGGTCTCGACCCCCCAGGCGCGCAGGAGGTCGGCGACGATGCCCGAGGTGCGCTCCTCCTCGAAGCCGATCTCGGGATGGGCGTGCAGGTCGCGGCGGATCTCGGCGAAGGCTTCCAGACGCTCGGCGATGGCGGGGATGACGGGCATGGGGGCTCCTGACTCGGTCGGACGTTCGTGCCGCCTTCGTGCATACAGCGTGCCGAGCGAGAGCGCCAATCGTGCCGCGCGCGTCGGCCGTCGATGCGCCGCGCGTCGGCCTTCGGCGCCCCCCTTCGTCGGCCATGCGTCGGCCTTTCGTGCGCACGTCGTACGGCTTTCGTGCGCACGGGGTCGGACGGCGGCGTGCCGGAACGGGGCGGCAGGGCGAGGGAATCGGGTCTCGCCGGCGCCGTCCGCGAAGCCTCGCGGCGACGGATAAAGACCGGGTTGAGATCCCCTCCGGACGGCGATCGTCCGGGCGCCCACGCCGATCCGCCTCCGGCGGATCGGCGGCGGGGCCGGGGGGGGGGGGGGTGCCC
>JAWLFJ010000216.1:0-3841 GCA_041685625.1 Paracoccaceae bacterium
CGGTCGGCGGCGGGGTGGGTGGGCGGGAGCCGCCGGGCGGAGGGGAGCGCGGGCGCGCCCTACTCCGCCGCCACCTTCTCGGCCGCGGCGCGGGCGCGGCGCTTGGCGGCGTGGGCGTTGGCGGCCTCGCGCACCCAGGCGCCGTCCTCCCAGGCCTTGCGGCGCGCGCCGACGCGGTCGGTCGTCATGGCGCCGCCGCCCTTCACCACGCGCCAGAACTCGTCCCAGTCGATCTCGCCGTGGTCGTAGCCGCCCTTGCCGTCGTTCTTCTCCGGATTCCACTTCAGGTCCGGGTCGGGGACGGTCAGGCCGAGGAAACCGGCCTGCGGCACGGTGGCGTCGATGAACTTCTGACGCAGCTCGTCGTTGGTGAAGCGCTTGATCTTCCACTTCATCGACTGGTCGCCGTGCTCGCTGTCGGAATCGTGCGGGCCGAACATCATCAGCGATGGCCACCAGAAGCGGTCGAGCGCGTCCTGCGCCATCGCCTTCTGCCGCTCGGTCCCGCGGCAGAGGGTGAGCATGATCTCGTAGCCCTGCCGCTGGTGGAAGCTCTCCTCCTTGCAGACCCGCACCATGGCGCGGGCGTAGGGGCCGAAGGAGCAGCGGCAGAGCGGGATCTGGTTCATGATCGCCGCGCCGTCGACCAGCCAGCCGATGGCGCCGATGTCGGCCCAGCTCAGCGTCGGGTAGTTGAAGATCGAGGAGAACTTGGCCCGGCCGTCGAGCAGCTGTTCGGTCATCTCCTCGCGCGTCACGCCGAGCGTCTCGGCGGCGGCGTAGAGGTAGAGGCCGTGGCCGCCCTCGTCCTGCACCTTCGCCAGCAGCGCCGCCTTGCGGCGGAGCGAGGGGGCGCGGGTGATCCAGTTGCCCTCCGGCAGCATCCCGACGATCTCGGAATGCGCGTGCTGGCCGATCTGGCGCACGAGGGTCTTGCGATACCCCTCCGGCATCTCGTCGTTCGGCTCGATCTTCTCCTCGGCGTCGATGCGCGCCTGGAAGCGGGCGAGGAACGCCTCGTCCTCGTGGGTCTCGCCCTTCGCGCCGATCAGGCCTTGGGAATACATGGCTCGCCCTCCCGCATGCGGCCGGGTTACGTTGCCCTTAAGATATGTGACGAAAACGGGCGGGTCAAAGGGAATCCTGTAACATGTTCGGTGTCGAGGAGATGAAGGCGCTTCTGGCGGAAGGCTTCGCGCCCTGGGTGCAGGCGCTGGGGATCGAGCCGCTGGGGCTCGAGGACGGCGTCGGCACGTTCCGGATGCCCTGCGGGCCGCAGCTGGCGCGGCGCGGCGGGACGCCGGTGCTCTGCGGGCAGGCGGTGGCCTCGGCGGCGGACACCACCGCGGTGCTGACGCTGGCGGCGCTGAACGGGCGCTATCGGAACCTGACCACGGTGGACCTGACCACGCATTTCCTGCGCCCGGTGACGGAGCCTGCGGCGGAGATCCGGGTGGAGGCGGCGTCGAACGGCCGGCGCATGGCGGTCGCGCGGGTCGAGGTCCGCGGGATCGGCGAGGGCGGGCCGGGCAGGCTGGCGGCGACGGCGACCGTCTGCTTCGCCTATCTGGAGGATTGAGGACGGAACGGATGCGGGCGGCGCGCGTTTCCAACGGATCGACCCGTTATGAAGGAGACGACCGCATGGATTGGGACCGCATCAAGGGGAACTGGAAGCAGCTCACAGGCTCGGTGAAGTCGAAGTGGGGCGAGCTCACGGACGACGAGATCCAGGAGGTCGCGGGCGACCGCGAGAAGCTCGAGGGCAAGATCCAGGAGCGCTACGGCAAGAGCAAGGACGAGGTTCGGGCCGAGGTCGACGAGTGGAAGGACAGCCAATCCTGAGCCGAACGCGCGCGGCTCAGGGCGCGCGTCTCCGCCTCGATCCAGGCGAGATAGTCGGCGTCGGCCTCCGCCACGTCGAGGCGGAGGACGGCCGGCGTCTCGTAGGGGTGGAGGTCGCGCAGACGCTCGGCGAGCGGGGCGAAGAGTTCGGCGCGCGTCTTGAGCAGGAGGGGGGTCTCGGGCTCGCGCGCGATCTCCCCCTTCCAGCGGTAGAGGCTGCGGATCGGCGCGCCGATGTTGGCGCAGGCCGCGAGGCGGTCCTCGATCAGCGCCTCGGCGATGCGCTCGGCCGAGCCGGCGTCGGGGCAGTTGGTCAGGATCTCGACGGCCTGCACGGTCACGGCGCGTCCTCCCCCAGCCAGTCGCGGATCGCCTCCTCGGTATGCTCGCCGAGCAGCGGGGCGGCGCGGCGGTAGCGGATCTCCGAGCCCGAGAACTTGATCGGATTGGCGAGGTTGGGGATCGGCCCGGCGGTCGTGTGCGGCACCTCGATCCGCATGCCGCGGGCCTGCACCTGCGGCTCATCGAACACCTTGTCGATCGTGTTGAGGCCGGAGCAGGGGACGCCGGCGGCGGGCAGCGCCGTCAGCCAGTGCTGCCGCGGCGCGAGGCGGGTGCGTTCGGAGATCAGCTCGGCCAGCGCGGCGCGGTTGGCGTTGCGGTCGCGCACGTCGCGGAAGCGCGGATCCTCGGGCAGGTCGGTCAGGCCCGTCACCTCGCACATCGCGCGGAACTGGCGGTTGTTGCCGACGGCGATGATCACGTCGCCGTCGGTGCAGGGAAAGGGCTGGTAGGGCGCGAGGTTGGGGTGCCAGGCGCCGGTGCGCGTCGGGACCGCGCCGCCGATGAAGTAGTTGAGGGCCTGGTTCGCCAGCCAGCCCACGGTGACGTCGAGCAGCGCCATGTCGATGTGCTGGCCCTCGCCGGTGGCGTCCCGCTGGCGGAGCGCGGCGAGGATCGCGATGACCGAGTAGAGGCCCGTGGTGACGTCCGAGATCGCGACGCCGACGCGGGTCGGCCCGCCGCCGGGCTCGCCGTCCGGCTGGCCGGTGATCGACATGATGCCGCCGAGCGCCTGGATCAGGTAGTCGTAGCCGGGCTCGGACGCCTTCGGGCCGGTCTGCCCGAAGCCGGTGATCGAGAGATAGACCAGCCCCGGGTTCAGCGCGCGCAGATCGTCGGGGCCGAGGCCCATCTTCGCGAGGCCGCCGACCTTGAAGTTCTCCACGAACACGTCGGCCTTCGCGGCGAGGCGTCGGATCGTCTCGCGGCCCGCCTCGGTCTTCAGGTCGATGCAGGCGGAGCGCTTGTTGCGGTTGGCCGAGAGGTAGTAGGCGGCCTCCTGCGTCTCGTTCCCCTCGGCGTCCTTCAGGTAGGGCGGGCCCCAGCCGCGGGTGTCGTCGCCGCCCTCGGGGTTCTCCACCTTGATGACGTCGGCGCCGAGATCGGCGAGGAGCTGGGTGCACCACGGCCCCGCGAGCACGCGGGTGAGGTCGAGCACCTTGAGGCCGTCGAGGGGGGCGGGCTTTGCGGTTTCGGTCATGGGGTCCTGTCGTGGGGTGCGTCGGATCAGGCGGAGGCGCGGGCCGGCTCGGCCGCGGCGGAAGGCGGGCCGCCGAACCGGCGGCGGAAGCCGGGGCCGGGCGCCGGGAGCGCCCCCTCCGGCCCGCCGCCGCAGCGGTCGAGCCAGAGTTCGGAGGGCCGGGCCAGACGCCAGTAGAGCTCGCGGGCGGCGGCGCGGGCGGCCTCGCCGGGCCAGTCCGGCGGGCGCAGCGCCTCCGGCAGGTCCGGCGCGGCGAGCACGGCGCGCCGCCAGAGATGCACCAGAAGGACGCGCGCCGCGAGCGCGTCGAGCGGGTCCGGCGCGCCGCGTTCCGCCGCCGCGGCGAGCGGCGCGATGCGGGCGCCGAGGTCGCGGAAGCGCGCCGCCGGCGTCTCGGACGGCCAGGCGGCGGCCGTCAGCTCGGGCGCGACTGCGCTGGCGTCGGGCGGGGCG
>JAWLFJ010000217.1:0-3819 GCA_041685625.1 Paracoccaceae bacterium
ATAAGGGAAAGGCATCATATTTCTTATGGTATACTTTATATTGAGGCAGTGAGACAAGGTGAAATCAGCGACAATGCACCGAACAAGACGGTAAGAGAGGCTTTTGGTGTAAGCGCCAAGACGGTCCAAAACTGGTTAAAGAAACGAGACGAAATCTGCGTCGGTGTCCCGAAGTCCAATCTTTCAGGCGATGAATTACTGCAGAAGGTTTACGATTGCGGAGCCATATACTCACGGATCGGCCGGGGCGCGACCAAGCACGACTGACGTGCGAACCTAATCGACGTTTTGGGTTCGCTTCTCAGATTTCTGGGTCTCATTACGGTCCACCCCGTAGCGGCGCGATGGGCGTGCCGCCATTCGGGGAATGGACATGAACGACGAGCCCGCTCTTCTTCTTTCCGACAATGCTGCGGCGGCGCTGCTCGGCGTCTCCCGCGCGACGTTCTGGCGCCGCGTCAAGGACGGCACGCTCCCGCAGCCGGTGAAGCTCGGCGCAGCGACGCGCTGGCGGCGCGACGCGCTGCTCGAAGCCGTCGAGCGGCTGGCTGCCTGACTGATGGCGAAAAAGGTAGAGGCCCACGCCGCTGGCGACGGCGGGGCCTCGGGAGTGCCTGACCGGACGGCTTCGGCTCCCGATAAGATAGCCCATCAGCGCATTGATTGCGAACCGAAATCCGCCCGCGCGGCGCGGCGTCGGCTCAAGCGGCACGCCCGCAGATACGCCGACCGCTTCGCGAAGGAGGGTTTCTTCGAGGCCCGAAAGAACGGCCTCGGCGTGGTCCGCATCACGGCGCCCGAAGCCGTCGCGGCGATGCGCGCCGCCGTCGAGCGGTTCCTTCGGGGCGGGTGCGTCCCGCTCGTCGAGGCGTTGGAGGCGGAGGCCGCGATGGGCTTTCCCTCCGCCGCCCATCGCCCGCGCTGGGCCGAGCGGTGCTGGCTCGCGGTCAGCCTCGACCGTGACGGGCGCATCGCCTTCACGACGACCTGGGCCGCCGGAGACGCCTCGACGGAGGCGGAACGCGAGATCGTGCAGGCCGCGACCGAGCCTCGGCATCGGCGCTGGTGCGAGACCTCCGGCTTCGGCGACGACTTCGAGACGGAGGGCCGGGCATGAGCGACGCGCGCGACATCACCCGCGCTCTCGGCGGCAAGTGGTGGCGGGGCGGCTACGGCCTCGCCTTTTGCCCGGCGCACGCCAACACCCGCACGCCGGCGCTCTCGCTCAAGGACGGGAGGGACGGGCGGCTCCTCCTGAAATGCCACGCCGGATGCGACTTCCGCGACGTGCTCGCGTCCCTCCGAGAAAGGGGCCTGCTGGACCGGGCCGGACCGCCGCGGGCGCTCGATCCCGAAGCGCTTGCGAGACGCGAAGCCGAGGACGCCGCGAAGCGGGCGAAGGGCATGGCCCAGGCGCGGCGGCTCTGGGCGGAAGCATCGCCCATCGCGGGGACGCTCGGCGAGCGTTACCTCCGGGCGCGCGCCGTTCACGGCCCTCTCCCGCCCTCGCTCCGCTTCGAGGCCGAGTGCTGGCACAAGACCGCGAAGCGGCTTCCGGCGATGGTCGCCGCGGTGACGCTCGAAGGCGAGGCCGAGCCGGTCGCGGCGCATCGGACCTATCTCGCCGAGCCGGGCCGGAAGGCCGACGTGGACCCGGCGAAGGCGATGCTCGGCCCCGTCGCGGGCGGGGTGACGAGGCTCGCCGAAGGACCGGGGCCGCTCTGCATCGCCGAGGGCATCGAGACCGCGGTTTCGCTGCGGGACGCGCTGGCGGCGCATCGGCCGGCCGTCTGGGCGGGCCTGTCGGCGCACGGCCTGTCGGCGGCGCGGCTTCCCGCCAATCCGGGCGAGTTGGTGGTCGCGCCGGATGCGGGCTCCGCCGGATGGCGGGCGGCCGAGACGCTGGCGGACCGCGCGCACAAGGCGGGCTGGCGGGTGAAGTTGCTCCCGCCGCCGCGTGAAGGCGATTGGAACGACCGCGCGAAGGCCGCGGCGGGGGTGGCGGCATGAAGGATGCAACCTCCGAAGATCCGCTCGACGCGGCCTATGAGCACGAGCCGGGCGTCGCGCCGCCCCCGGAACGGCCTGACGGAATCCCGCGCGGCTTCCGGCTCGGCGAGGACGGCATACACCGCCGCACGGACGACAAGGACGGCAATTCGACCTGGCTTTGGCTCTGCTCGCCCATCCGCGTTCTCGCCCTTCCTCGGGACAGCCACGGACGTGGCTGGGGACGGCTGGTGGAGGTGACGGACCCGGACGGCGCGACGCATCGCTGGGCGTTGCCGATGCGCCTCTTCGCGGGCGACGGGACCGAGCTTCGCGCCGTGCTGATGGATCTCGGTCTCGGCCTCGCCTCGGGGACGACCGCGAAGGCCGCGCTCTCGGACCTGCTCTCGCAATGGAAGCCGACCGCGCGCGCGGTGACGGCGGACCGGCTGGGCTGGGCCGACGAGGCGTGCGCGGCCTTCGTGCTGGGCGACGGGCGCGTCCTGGGGGACGCGGAAGTTGTCTATCAAAGCGAGCACGCGCCGGGCGTCGCCGAAGCGATGTGTCCGGCAGGGACGCTGGACGGCTGGCGCGAGCATGTGGCGGCGCCCTGCGTCGGCAATCCGCTTCTGGTCGTCTCGGTCTCCCTCGCCTTCTCCGGGCCGCTGCTGGAGCCGATGGCGATGGACGGCGGCGGGTTGCACCTTCGCGGGGCCTCTTCGCGCGGCAAGTCCACGGCGCTTCGGGTGGCCGGGTCCGTCTGGGGCGGCCCGCGCTGCGTCCAGACGTGGCGGGCGACCTCCAATGGCCTCGAAGGCGTCGCGACGGCCTGCAACGGCGCGCTGCTCGCGCTGGACGAGATGGGCGAGGTGTCTGGCCGGGAGGCGGGCGCGGCGGCCTACATGCTCGCCAACGGCGTCGGCAAGGCGCGCGCGTCGCGGACCGGAACGGCGCGGCCGTCCGCGCGCTGGCGCGTGGCGCTGCTCTCCTCGGGCGAGCTGTCCCTCGCCGACAAGGTGGCCGAGGCCGGCGGACGGACGGCCGCCGGCCAGGAGGTGCGCCTCCTCGACGTGGCGGCGACGGAGCGGCCTTTCGGAACCTTCGACGTCCTGCACGGCTCGGCGGACGGCGCGGCCTTCTCGGACCGTCTCCGGGCCGCTACGGCGGAGCATCACGGGACGGCGGGTCCGGCCTTCGTTGAGCGGTTTCTCGAAGACCGCGAGACGGCGCTCGCGACCGCGCGGGCGATGCGCGACGCCTTCGTCACGTTGGCGCGGGATCGCTTCGGTCTCGACGGCGAGGGACAAACGGTGCGGGCGGCCGCAAGGCTCGGCCTGATCGCGGCGGCGGGCGAGATGGCGGCCGCATGGGGCCTCACGGGCTGGCCGCAGGGCGAGGCTCGGGACGGGGCGCTGGAAGTCCTTGGCCTTTGGCTCGAAGGTCGCGGCGGTGGTGGCGCGGCCGAGGCGCGGGATGCCGTCGCGCGGGTGCGGGCGTTCCTGACGGCCCACGGCGCGTCCCGCTTCGAGAGCATCCATGACGACGGCCTGCATGAGCCGGAGACGTCGCGCCCCATCGTGAACCGGGCGGGCTGGCGGGGGCCCGGCTTCTTCTACATCTCCGCCGATGCCTGGAAGGAGATCCATGCGGGGACCGATCCGAAGCGCGCGGCCCGTCACGTCGTGGAGGCCGGCTTCATCGAGCCGGGAGACGGGCGCAACCTCGCCGCGCGCATGTCGGGAGTGGACGGCCGGCCGAGAGCCTATGCGGTGAAGGTCGAAATCCTCGGAGGCGGCGATGACTGATCCTGCCGATATCGTGTCGGACGTG
>JAWLFJ010000091.1:0-15719 GCA_041685625.1 Paracoccaceae bacterium
CCCGCGCGCTGCTGGGCGAGGCCGGCCTCGGCGAGGCGCTGTTCGGCGGGGTCGGGCCGAACCCGGACGAGGCCGACCTCGCCGCCGGCCTCGCCGCCTTTCGCGACGGGGGCCATGACGGCGTCGTCGCGCTCGGCGGCGGCTCGGCGCTCGATCTCGGCAAGCTCGTCGCCTTCATGGCGGGACAGAGCCTGCCGGTCTGGGACTTCGAGGACGTGGGCGACGGGTGGACGCGCGCCGACGCCGGGGCGATCCGCCCGATCGTCGCCGTCCCCACCACCGCCGGCACCGGCTCGGAGGTCGGGCGCGCCGGCGTGCTGACCGACGCGGCGCGGGGTCGCAAGGTGATCGTGTTCCATCCGCGGATGCTGCCGGCGCAGGTGATCTGCGACCCGGAGCTCACCCTGGGGCTGCCGCGGGCGCTGACGGTCGGCACGGGCTTCGACGCCCTCGCCCACAATCTCGAGGCGTGGCTCTCGCCGCACTGGCACCCGCTCTGCGCCGGCATCGCGCTCGAGGGCCTGCGCCTCTCGCTCGGCGCCCTGCCGCGCGTCGCCGCGCGGCCCGACGACCTCGGGGCGCGGGCCGACATGATGGCGGCGGCGGCGATGGGCGCGATCGCCTTCCAGAAGGGCCTCGGCGCGATCCATGCGCTGTCGCACCCGATCGGCGCGCGCTTCGGGACCCATCACGGCACGACCAACGCGGTGGTGATGCCGGCGGTGCTCGACTGGCTGCTGCCGACGCAGCGCGGGACGCTTGACGAGGCGGCGGCCCATGCCGGGGTCGCGGGCGGGGCGGAGGGGCTGCTCGCCCGCATCCGCGCCCTTCGGGCGGAACTCGGCGTGCCCGACACGCTCGGCGATCTCGGCGTGCCGCGGGAGGCGGTCCCGGCGCTGATCCCCGACGTGCTGGCGGACCCGTCCTGCGGCGGCTCGCCCGTCGCGCTCGACGCGGCCACCGCCGCGGCGCTGCTGGAGGCCGCCTTCCGCCCCACGCGCTGAGGCCGGACGCCGACCGGGTCGCCCCTGGGTCAGGCGGCGTCCGACGCCGCCGCGCGGATCGCACGGATGTTCTCGCCGTAGGCCGCCGGCGCCTCGGCCGAGCCGCCCTTGAACACGGCCGAGCCGGCGACCAGAACGTCCGCCCCGGCGGCGACGCAGAGCGGCGCGGTCTCCGGCGTCACGCCGCCGTCGATCTCCAGATGCACCGGACGGTCGCCGATCATCTCCCGCAGCCGGCGGATCTTCGGCAGCATCGCGTGGATGAAGCCCTGGCCGCCGAAGCCCGGGTTCACCGTCATCACGCAGACCAGATCCACGAGATCGAGCACCGGCTCCACCGCCTCCGCCGGCGTTCCCGGGTTCAGCGCGACGCCCGCCTTCGCCCCCGCCGCGCGGATCGCCTGCAGCGTGCGGTGCAGATGCGGCCCGGCCTCGACATGCGCGGTGATCACGGCCGCCCCCGCCTCGGCGAAGGCCTCGACGTAGGGATCGACCGGCGCGATCATCAGATGCACGTCGATCAGCGTCGAGACGTGGGGGCGCAGCGCCTTCACCATCGCCGGGCCGAAGGTGAGGTTGGGCACGAAATGCCCGTCCATCACGTCGACGTGGATCCAGTCGGCGCCTTCGGCCTCCACCGCGCGCACCTCGGCGCCGAAGGCCGCGAAGTCGGCCGAGAGGATGGAGGGGGCGATCTTCAGCGAGCGGTCGAAGGCGGACATGACGGCGGATCTCCTCGGGGCGGCGTGCGGCGACGCCCTAGACCCGCCGGCGCCGCGCGTCCAGAGGGGCGCCGCCGCTCAGAGGTCCGGCGCCGCCGGGATCCGGCCCGGCGCGGCCTCGGGCGGCGCGAAGCTCTCGGCCCGGGCGCGGCCCCAGCGCTCGGCGTAGTCGGGGTCGTCGCAGCTGCCGTCGACCAGGCCGCCGATCGCGATCTCCGGGAACGCCATGTCGCCGGTGTCGATCCGCCCGTCGCTTCGGCGGATGTTGAAGTGGTGCGGCTTGAGCTGGTGCGGATCGTCGAGCCCCGCCGCCCCGATCATGTCGGCCAGCGCCCGCAGCGTGTTGCCGTGGAAGCTCGCCACCCGCTCCGCCTTGTCGCCGACATGCAGGGCCCGCTGGCGCAGCGGGTCCTGCGTCGTCACGCCGGTCGGACAGCGGTTGGTGTGGCAAGCCTGCGCCTGGATGCAGCCGACGGCGAACATGAAGCCGCGCGCCGAGTTGCCCCAGTCCGCGCCGATGGCGAAGGCTCTGGCCAGATCGAAGGCCGAGATCAGCTTGCCCGCCGCCGCGACCTTGATCCGGTCGCGCAGCCCCGCGCCGCGCAGCGTGTTGTGCACGAAGGCCAGCCCCTCGACCATCGGCATGCCGACATGATTGGCGAACTCCAGCGGGGCGGCGCCGGTGCCGCCTTCCTTGCCGTCGACCACCACGAAGTCCGGCGTGATTCCCGTCTCCACCATCGCCTTGACGAGGCACATGAACTCCCGCCGGTGCCCGACGCAGAGCTTGAAGCCGATCGGCTTGCCGCCCGAGAGCCCGCGCAGCTGCGCCACGAAGGCGCAGAACTCCAGCGGCGTCGCGAAGGCCGAATGCGCGGCGGGCGAGACGCAGTCGAAGCCCATCGGCACGCCGCGCGCCTCGGCGATCTCCCGCGTGATCTTGGCCGCCGGCAGCACGCCGCCATGCCCGGGCTTGGCGCCCTGGCTGAGCTTGATCTCGATCATCTTGACCTGCGGATCGCCCGCCGTCTCCGCGAAGCGGTCCGGGTCGAACCGGCCGGCGGCGTCGCGGCAGCCGAAATAGCCGGTGCCCACCTGATAGACGAGGTCGCCTCCATGCTCGCGGTGGTGGCGGGAGATGCCGCCCTCGCCGGTGTCGTGCGCGAAGCCGCCGGCCTTCGCCCCCTTGTTCAGCGCCAGGATCGCGTTGGCCGAGAGCGCGCCGAAGCTCATCCCCGAAATGTTGTAGATCGAGGCGTCGTAGGGCTGCGCGCAGTCCGGCCCGCCGACCCGCGTGCGGAAGTCCGCGTTCGGCAGGTGCCGCGCCGCGATCGAATGGGTCATCCAGGAATAGCCGGGATCGTAGATGCGCTCGCGCGTGCCGAAGGGCCGCTTGTCCTCCACCCCCTTGGCGCGCTGGTAGACGAGGCTGCGCGCCTCGCGGCTGAAGGGCTCCTCGTCCTCGTCCGATTCGATCAGGTACTGCCGGATCTCGGGGCGGATGCCCTCGAACAGCCAGCGCATGTGCCCGACGACGGGGTAGTTGCGCAGGATCGCGTGGCTGGGCTGGACGACGTCGAGGACGCCGCGCACGAACAGCGCGACGAAGACCGCGGCCGGGGCAAGAAACCAGGCGCTCGCCGTCGCGGCGGCCACGAGGAAGACCAGCGCCAGCACCGCGCAGAGCGCGAAGACGGTGTAGCGCTGCATGAAGGGGATGCGCAGCGTCATGGCCGGGAGCATGCCTCGGATCGCGGCGGCCCGCCAGCGTCCGAACGCCGCGATTCTCGTCCGACGCCGGCGGCCCGGGCGCGCGGGGCTCAGCCCGCCGCCGCCGGCCGGGGCGCCGGTCCGCCCGAGCGCAGCAGCAGCGTCGCCATGATCCCGATGTTGAGGAAGTTCCAGGCGATCCCGTTCAGGAAGGCGGCCTCGTAGCTGCCCGTCAGGTCGTAGATCCAGCCGGACATCCAGCCGCCCGCCGCCATGCCGACGATGGTCGCCATGATCACGAAGCCGACCCGCGCGCCCGCCTCCTTCGCGGGCATGTATTCGCGCACCACCACCGCGTAGGAGGGCACGATCCCGCCCTGGCTCAGCCCGAAGACGAGGCTCACGAGATAGAGCGAGGCGAGCCCGTCGAAGGGCAGGTAGAGGAACAGCGCGAGACACTGCCCGACGGAGCCGATCAGCAGCGTCCGGACGCCCCCGAGCTTGTCGGCGAGCAAGCCCGAGGCGAGGCGGGAGATCACGCCCGCCGCCAGCATCAGCGACAGCATCTCCGCCCCCGCCGCCGCCCCGTAGCCGAGATCGACGCAGAGCGCGACGATGTGCACCTGCGGCATCGCCATCGCGATGCAGCAGCCGAGGCCGGCCAGCGCCAGCAGCCACTGCAGCCGCGCCGGCGGGATCGTGACGCGGGACGTCATCGCGGCCCGCGCGGTCTCGGCCGCGGCGTGCGCCTCCTCCGGCGGGCGCCGGCGCAGCATCAGCGCCAGCGGAATCACGCCGGCCGAGGTCAGCAGCGCGAAGGCGGCGTAGACCGCCCGCCAGCCCTCGGCCGCCATCAGCCCGGCGAAGACCACCGGCCAGATCGCGCCCGCGAGGTAGTTGCCGGAGGCGACCGCGGCGACCGCGATGCCGCGGCGCTTGATGAACCAGTGCGAGACGTCCGCGATCAGCGGCGCGAAGCTCGCCGCCGTCGCGAAGCCGAGCGGCAGGTGCAGCGCCGAGAGGATCCAGGCCGAGGGGGCCGCCGCCGCCGCCGTGAAGCAGACGCCGAGCGCCAGCGCCGCCGCGATCAGCACCGGCGTCGCGCCCCAGCGGTCGACCCAGCGCCCGATCAGCAGGTTGCCCGCCGCGAAGCCCGCCATGGTCATCGTGTAGGGCAGCGAGGCGTCGGCCCGCCCGCCCCCGAACTCCGCCTGCACCGCGGGCAGCACCATGATCACGGCCCACATGCCGACGTTGCCGATGGTGCCGGCGAGCAGGCTGATCGCGAGGCGTCGCCAGGCGTAGGGGCCGTCGAGCACGGAGGGGGGCGCGGGATCCTTCATCCGTCCCGCCTAGCCCGCGGGCGACGCGGCGGCAAGCCCGCTCGGCGCTCGCCCCGCGCCCGCCGCTCCAGCCGCCGCGCGAGACCCCCGAGCAGCGCGTAGAGCGCCACCGCCCCGAGTGCCAGCACGAAGAGCGCGGCGAACATCAGGTCCGTCTTGGCGCGCCCGTTCGCCAGCAGCATCAGGTAGCCGAGCCCGCCCGAAGCCCCGACCCACTCGCCGATCACCGCCCCGATCGGCGCGTAGACCGCGGCGAGCCGGAGGCCCGAGGCGAACTCCGGCAGCGCCGCCGGCGCCCGGATCCGCAGCAGCACCGCCAGCGGCCGCGCCCCCATCACCGCGGCGAGGTCGAGGAGCGCCGGATCGGTGCGCCGCAGCCCGTCGTAGAAGGCCGAGGCGACGGGGAAGTAGATGATCAGCACCGTCATCACGATCTTGGAGCCGATGCCGTAGCCGAGCCAGAGCGTCAGCACCGGCGCCAGCGCGAACACCGGCACCGCCTGAGAGAACACCAGCACCGGCAGCAGGATCCGCCGCGCCGTCGGCGACAGCGCCAGCTGCACCGCCGTCGCCGCGCCGAGCGCGGCGCCGAGCACCAGCCCCGCCAGCACCTCGAAGAGCGTGATCAGCCCGTGCTCGAGCAGGAGGCCCCGGCTCTCGACCATCGCCTGCCCGACCCGCGCCGGCGAGGGCAGGATGAAGGGCGGCACGCCCGTCGCCCAGACGACGCCCTGCCAGACCGCGAGGATCACGGCGACCGTCGCGGCGACGTCCAGCGCCCGCCGCCGGATCGGCGGCGGCGCGTCCCCCCCGCCGATCATCGTGGCGCCCCCGCGCGTGGGCCGGGGTCCGCCCGCCCGCCATCCCCCTGGCGCGAGGGGCCGGCCGCCCGGCCCGAGGCGGCGCGCCCGCCGGCCCGGCTCACGCCGCCGCCTCGCCCACCAGCGCCCGCGTCAGCTCGGCCTGCGCGCGCAGCGTCTCCGGCGCGTCCGCCGCCCGCGGCGCCGCGCCCTCGGGCGGCGGCAGCTCGCGCGCCCCCGCCTCCGTCATCAGCAGCACCCGGTCGCCGAGCCGCGCCGCCTCGTGCGCGTCGTGCGTCACCAGCACCACCGTCCGCCCCGCCAGCACCCGATGCGCCAGGTCCTGCATCTCCAGCCGCAGCCTCAGATCCAGCGCCGCGAAGGGCTCGTCCAGCAGCGCCACCGGCCGGTCCTCCATCAGGAGCCGCGCCAAGGCCGCCCGCTGGCGCATCCCGCCCGAGAGCTCGCGCGGCGTCTTGCCCGCGTGCTCCTCCAGCCCGACCTCGCCGATCAGCCGCTCCGCGCGCGCCCCGTCCGGCCGCTCGCCCCGCAGCCGCGCGCCCAGCGTCACGTTCTCCCGCACGTCGAGCCAGGGCAGCAGCAGGTCCGACTGCGCCATCCACGCGACCCGCCCGGCCAGCGGCCGCCCGTCCGAGGCGCCGAGCCGGCCCTCGAGGCGCCCCCCGGTCTCCAGCCCGGCCAGCAGCCGCAGCACGGTGGACTTGCCGACGCCGGAAGGGCCCAGCAGGCAGGTCCAACGCCCCGCCGGCGCCTCGAAATCGAGCGAGAACAGCCGCCGGCCCCCGAAGGCGAAGGCGCCCTCGAGGATCAGCCCCGGCGCCGGCGCCACCGGCTCAGCCCGCCTCGGCGGTCACGTCGACCGCCAGCGCGTCCACCGGCAGCGGCTCGCCCTCGATCAGCCCGGTCTCCTTCAGCCAGGCCTCGAAGGCCCGCCAGCGGCCGTGGTCCAGCGCCGCCGGGCGCAACGCGAAGCGCGGCAGGCTCAGCGTCCAGGCGCGGCGGTTCAGCTCGTCGCGCAACTCGGGCGCGGTCCCCGCGAAGATCTCCCACGCCTCTTCCGGATGGTTGACCATGTACTGCACGCCCCGCTCGACCGCGCCGAGGAAGGCGGCCACCGCCTCGCGGTCCATCCGCTCGGGATTGGCGACGAAGATCAGCTCGTCGTAGGCCGGCACCCCCTGCTCCTCGAGGAAGAAGCAGCGCCCCGGACGGCCCTCGATCTCCATCTGCGGCAGCTCGAAATTGCGGTAGGCGCCGATCACCGCGTCCACCTGCCCGCTCATCAGCGCCGGCGAGAGCGAGAAGTTGACGTTGACCAGCTCCACGTCGTCGAGGCTCAGCCCCGCCCGCGCCAGCACCGAGACCAGCAGCACCTCCTCGACGCCCGCCACCGAATAGCCGATCGTCCCGCCCTTCAGCCCGGCGACCGTCTCCGGGCCGCCGTCCTCCAGCACCAGCAGGCAGTTCAGCGGCGTCGCGACCAGCGTCCCCACCCGCGTCAGCGGCAGCCCCTCGTGGATCTGAAGATGAAGCTGCGGCTGGTAGGAGACCGCGACGTCCACGCGTCCCGCCGCCGCCATCTTCGGCGGATCGGACGGGTCGGCCGGGGCGATCAGCTCCACCTCCAGCCCGGCCTCCTCGAAATAGCCCCGCTCCCGCGCCACGATCAGCGGCCCGTGATTGGGGTTCACGAACCAGTCGAGCGCCACGCTCATCTCGGTCTGCGCCGCCGCCGGGCCCGCCAGCGCGGCGCCGAACAGAAGGCCGGAAAGTCGTGCAAGCATCGTCTCGCCTCTCGTCTCGCGGCCCGTCGCGGGGCCCGGGGGTCGGACGGATCGGGCGGAAGGGGCGCGACGCGCGCCCCGGGGGCGCGAGAGGCTCCGTTTCCCTTCGCCGGCATGACCCGGATCAGGTTCGACGGGTCGGCGCTGCGGCCTCTCAGCCCCCAAAGGGACACCCCGACGGAACGCGCCATCGGTAGGCCGCCCGCCCGGGCGCCGTCAACCCGCCGGCACGCCTTCGCACCTGCGGCACGAAAGAGGCTTCCCTTCGGCGCCCGCGAAGGCGACCCTCGGCGCATGTCGGCCGTCCTCGCCCTCTCCGCCCTGCTCGTGCCGCTGGCGCTGCTCGTCGCGCTGGCCTGGCGCGGGGTCTCGGTGCTGCTGCTCGCGCCCGC
This sequence comes from Paracoccaceae bacterium, assembly GCA_041685625.1. Classification (GTDB taxonomy): domain Bacteria; phylum Pseudomonadota; class Alphaproteobacteria; order Rhodobacterales; family Rhodobacteraceae; genus Albimonas. The sequence continues at coordinate 7,777 of JAWLFJ010000091.1, forward strand.
CGCGGCCATGCTCGGCGCCGTGATGGCGGGCGAGCCCGCCTTCGCCATGCTGACCCTGCGCGCGCTGCCCGCGGCGGGGGACTTCGCGGCGGCTTATCTGCCGCTGTTCCTGCTCGGCGCCGTCTTCGGGCGCGTCATGGCCGCCTCCGGCGCGGCGCGGATCCTGGCGCTCGCCATCGCCCGCGCGGTCGGCCCGTCGCGTGCCGTCGCCGCGGTCACGCTCGCGGCCGCTGCGCTGACCTACGGCGGCGTCTCCCTCTTCGTCGTCGCCTTCGCCGTCGCGCCCCTGGCCGAGGCCTCGTTCCGCGCCGCCGCCCTGCCCCGCCGGCTGATCCCGGCCGCCATCGCCCTCGGCGCCTTCACCTTCACCATGACGGCGCTGCCGGGATCCCCGGCGATCCAGAACGCGATCCCGATGCCGTATTTCGGCACGACCGCCTTCGCCGCGCCCGGCATCGGCCTCGTCGCGGGCGCGATCATGCTGCTCGGCGGCCTCGCCTGGCTCGGCTTCGCCGCGCGCCAAGGGCGCGGAGGCGCCGCCGAGGCCCCGCCCGAGATCGAGCGCCAGGCCCCCCGGGCCGTCGCCGCCGCGGCGGCGCCCGTCGTCGCGGTGCTCGGCCTCAACCTCCTGTTCTCGACCGTCCTCCTGCCGGCGCTCGACCTCGGCTACCTCGCCCAGCCGCGCTGGGGCGCGTCGCCCGAGGACGTGATCGGCCTCTGGTCGCTGATCGCCGCCCTCGCCCTCGCGGTCGCCCTCGCCGTGCTCCTCTTCGCGCGCAGCCTCGCCGCGCCGCTGGCGGAGATGAGCCGCGGGGCGGAGGCCTGCCTCACGCCCCTCTTCAACACCGCCGCCCTCGTCGGCTTCGGCGCGGCGGCGGCCTCGCTGCCCGGCTTCGCCCTGATGCGCGACGCGCTGGAGTCCGCGCCGGGCGGTCCCGTCGTCTCCGTCGCGCTCTCGGCGGGCGCGCTCGCCGGCATCACCGGCTCGGCCTCTGGCGGCATGTCCATCGCGCTCGAGGCGCTGGGCGCGACCTGGCTGGCCGACGCCGCGGCGGCCGGCGTCGACCCGGCGCTCCTGCACCGGATCGTCGCCCTCGCCACCGGCGGCCTCGACGCGCTGCCGCACAATGGCGCCGTGGTCACGCTGCTCGGCATCACCGGCCTCGGCCACCGGGAGGCCTACGGCCCGATCTTCGCGGTCGCGGTGGCGATCCCGCTCGCCGCGCTCGCCGCCGCGATCGCGCTCGGCTCGGCCTTCGGCGCGTTCTGAGCGCCGCGCCTCAGCCCCCGATCGGGATCCGCCGCGCGCCGCCGTCCTCCGACGTCCGCCGCGGCACGTGGATCAGCAGCACGCCGTCGTTCACGTCGGCCTTCACGCCGTCCTCTTCGGCGTCGGGCGGCAGGCGGAAGCTGCGCTGGAAGCCGCCGTACTGGCGCTCCGAGAAGAACCAGCTGTCGCCTTCCTCGCTGCGCTCGAGCTTCTTCTCGCCCTTCACCGTCACCACGCCGTCATGCACCGAGACGTCGACGTCGTCGGTCTTCACGCCGGGGATCTCCATGCGGATCGAATAGGCGTCGTCCTCGCGCTTGGCCTCCGCCGCGGGGGAGACCCATTCCGCGAGGCGCGTTCCCGCCGTGCGAAGCGGGTCGGCCAGCGTCGGCCAGAAGCCGGTGGAGGGGGTGGACTCGACCATGTCTCGCTCCTTTGCGTCCGTCGTCGCGTCGGTGAAGGCACGCTACGTCCATGGCGCCCGCACGTCGTTGACGGCGATCAAGCGCGCCCTCCGCTTGACCCCGGTCAAGGCGCGCCGGATCGCCCCGCCGCAGCCTCGGCGCGCCCGCCCCGAGGAGCCGCCGCCATGCCGCGCCGAATCGCCTTGATCGACGGTCATCCGGACCCGGATCCCGCCCGGCTCTGCCACGCCCTCGCCGACGCCTGCGCCGAGGGCGCGCGCGCCGCCGGCCACGCGGTCGACCGGCTCGACGTCGCGCGCATGGAGCTGCCGCTCCTCCGCACGGCCGAGGACTACCGCGAGGGCGCCCCGCCGCCCGCCGCGGTCGAGGCCCAGCGCGCCATCGAGGCCGCCGACCACGTCGTGCTGATCTACCCGCTCTGGCTCGGCACGCTGCCCGCCCTCACCAAGGGCTTTCTCGAGCAGACGCTGCGCCCCGGCTTCGCCGCCGACACCACCTCGGGTCTGCCGAAGGGCCGGCTCGGCGGCCGCTCCGCCCGCGTGGTGGTGACGATGGGCATGCCCGCCCTCGCCTATCGCTGGTGGTTCGGCGCCCACTCCCTGCGCAGCCTCGAGCGCAACGTGCTGAAGTTCTGCGGCCTCTCGCCGGTGCGCGACACGCTCTTCGGCGGGGTCGAGAACGCCTCCCCCGCCAGACGCGCGAAATGGCTGGAGACGATGCGCCGCCTCGGCGCCGAGGCGCGCTGAGCGCCGCTCAGAACCAGGCGCCGGGCGACATCAGGCCCAGCCGCTCGAGCTGCTCCGGCCCCTCGTAGCGCACGGAGAGGCCGGGCTCGAAGAACTCCCCCGCCGCGTCCGCGTGATAGCGCGCGTATTCGCGCCCGCCCTCGTAGTGCTCGCCGCGCTCCATCTCCTCGGCCGCCTTGTCCTTGAGCGAGGCGACGAACTTGAAGTGGAACAGGCAGCCCGTGACGTGCCCGGTCGCGGCCGGCCCGTCCGCCGTCTGCGCCCGGTTCAGCCGGAACGGCCAGGCGTCGTGCATCGAGGAGCGGTAGTGATAGCGCCGCTCCCAGCGCAGGAACGGGATCTTGTTGAGCGCGGGCGCCGCCTCCGGCCGGTCCGGAAAATGCGTGCGCAGCCGCGGCCCGCCCTGGATGAAGAGGCCGGAGCCCCAGCCGGCCCGCTGCACGTAGCCGTCGCGGTCGAAGAACGGGCAGACCGCGAACGGGTCCGCCCCCACCTCCAGCACGGTCTCCGCCAGCGGCCGGTCCGAATAGGCGTCCAGCATCAGGCAGTGCAGCGCGAGGCGCCGGTCCTCCTCCAGGAACGCCCCGAGCGCCGCCAGGTCCCGCGTCTCGTGGCGCGGATAGACGAGGAACTCGTCCGGATCGACGCAGACGCACCAACGGCCGATCCCGTGCCGGCGCAGGAGGTCGTTGCACCAGCGCATGCCGAAGGCCGCGGCCTTGTAGCTCGCCGCCGTGTGCCAGACCGAGACGTCCGGCTGCCGGTCCGCCCAGTCCATGAAACCGTCGTCGGAGTCGTTGTCGACGAACAGGAAGTGCCTCACGCCGAGCCGGCGGTAATGCTCCGCGAAGGCCTCCATCCGGAACGCCTCGTTGCGCAGCGTGGCGACCAGGATCACGTCCTTCGCCCCGATCGCGGCGCGCCGGTCCTGCACCAGCCGCAGCTGCCGCCCGGCGCGCCGGTCCTCCCGCGCCAGCCGCAGATAGAGCGCGGGCACCCGCATGGCGTCGGTCAGGGCCTTCATGCCGCGCCCTCCCGCGTCGCCGCCGCGTGCCAGTCCGCCCAGGCCGCCTCCAGTCCGCCCCGCACCGCCTCGCCCGCCGGCGGCGAGGCCGCGTCGAGGCGCAGCAGCGAGGCCTCGAAGCTCCGCCGCCGCGCGCCCGCCAGCCGCTCCGGATCGGGCGCCCAGGGCATCGCCAGCAGCGTCGCGCGCGTCGCCTCCGTGCCAACGTCGCCGGCTCCGAGGGCGAGCTGACGCCAGAGGTTGAGCGCGCCCGCCGCATCCAGCCAGGCCCGCACCCGCGCCACGGGCTCCGCGCCCAGCCGCGCCGAGGGCGGCGACGCGTGATGCGCCTCCCCGGCGCACGCCTCGGCGAAGGCGAGCAGGTCGGCGTCCTCGTCCCCGGTCCGCGGCAGCGCGTTGACCACCACCGCGCGGGGATCGCGCAGCACCGCGCCCAGCAGCGGCGCCGCGTGCAGCGGCGACCAGCCCAGCGCCGTGCGCCCGCCGCCGCGCCCGGCGAGCCGCGCCAGCCACAGCGCGGGATGCATGTCGCGGATGCGCCAGTGCTCCGGGCGCATTCCCTCGAAGACCTCGCGTCCCTCGCCGAGGTCGCACCAGCCGGGCGCGAAGGCCTCGCCGAGCGCGACCAGCCCCGCCTCGCCCAGCCGCGCCAGCACCGCCCGCGTGCGCCCCGGCGGGCCGACCACGACCGTGTAGGGCGTGCACGCGCACCCCAGCACCGCATCCGCCGCCGGCGCCGCCTGCGCCGCATGGAACGGACGGCCCGCGGTGGGAAAGCCCGCCTGCGCCCGGACCTTCAGCGCGTAGTCGGCGGTGTCGCGCCCGTCGCGCGCCACCGGCGCCCCGAAGCGCTTCGGCCCCGCCCCCGCGAGATCGAGGCACGCCGCCCGCAGCCGCGTCGCCCCCGGCGCCGCCTTGCGGAAGAAGAAGGCGTCGAGGCCCAGCACGTAGTCGAGATGGTCGTCGTGATGGACCACCGGCTTGCCCTTGTCGGTGAACTGGAAATGCGTCAGACCGCGCCCGAAGATCCGCCGCGCCGGGACCAGCGCGTGCACCAGCGTCTGCACCGCCATCTCGTCGGGGATCCAGACCCGCTCGAAGAACCGCATGCGCTCGGGATGCGCCCGCGCGTAGGCCAGCATCGCCGCGCAGGTCTCCCAGGTCAGGCACCACCACTGGCTGCCGAAGCGCGGCGTCAGCCCCTTCGGGAAGCGGCGCGAGACGCCGAGCAGCCGCTGCACCCCCACGCTGGTCTTGTGCAGCCGGTACTGGGTCCGGAAGTTGAACGGAAACCAAAGCTTCCAACGCTCCGAGCGGAGCCCGCCGGTGATCCAGGCGTGGTCCTCGACCTCGATGAACTCCATCTCAGGGCGGGCCGAGAGGAAGCGCTCCAGCTGCCCCATCGGCCGGCAGGGCAGGCACGCGCCGGACAGCAGGACCACCCGGTCCGCGGTCCAGTCCCAGGCCTCCGCCATCGCCTCGGCCCGGCGCAGCGCGGCGAGCGGGGCGGCCACCAGCCCCCACTCGCCCCAGGGTGTCGCGACCCGCTCCTCAAGCGCCTCGATCCGCGGCTCGTCCGCCGCCGCGGCGCGGAACGCCTCGACCGGCGCCGCCCCGACCCGCGCGTCGAAATGCACCAGCGCCCGCGCGTCCGAGGCGCCGCCGACCAGCGCGCGCGCCAGCGCCGCGGCCTCCTCCGGCCGCTCATGCGCGAGGATCACGAAGAGCAGCCTCATGCGTCCTCCGCCAGGACACGGACCACCGGCTGTATCCAGTCCCGCAGCAGCGTCTCGCGGTCGGACTCCGGCATCTCCCACCACGGCTCGTCCGGGCCGGGCCGGGGGGCGAGGAACAGCGCCTCGCGCCCGAGGAAGCGGCGCGCCGCCGCACGGTTGCCCGCCTCGAAACGGTCCAGCACCGCGTTGCGCTGATCGGGCGAGAACACCGTGCGCGCCGCCGTCGCGTGATGCGCCAGACCCTTGCGCAGCGCGTCGTTGACGCGCATCCGCGCCTTCGGGCCCATCTCGAACAGGCCCATGTGCCGCGCGAGTTCGAGGCAGTGCACCGGCATCGAGTCGTTGTGCCGCGTCGCCGGCCGCTCGAACCCACCGCCGTCGAGCCCGAGGCGCGCGACGAAGTCCCCGATCACGTCCGCCACCTGCCCCTCGGCGGCGAAGCCGCGCTCCACCGGCGCGATCTCCACCGCCTCCTCGCCCAGCGCGTCGGCCCAGCGCGCCAGCGTCGCCTCGAAGTCGAGCCAGTGGAAATCGTCGATCGCGGCCAGGAACCGCGTCGGCGACATCCGCGACTTGCGTCGATCGAACGGCCACTTGACGTGCTGGTTGTACCAGCTGTTCAGCCACTCGTCCTGCCGGCGCAGATAGATCCGCACCCGCACCTCGGCGCGCCCCCGCACGGCCTTCAGCCAGCCGAGGTCGCGGTGGATGAAGAAATCCTCCCCGCTCAGAACCGTCGTCGCCCCGCCCCGGCGCGCCAGCAGCGCCGCGACGTCGTCGCCCGTGGCGTCGCCCCGGAACAGCGCCCAGGCCAGATCCTGATGGTCGCGCCGCTCGCCGGGATAGACCACCCCCGCCGCGGCCAGCGCCGCGCGGTTGCGCTCCAGGAAGATCTGCAGGTCGGTGCTGCCGGTGCGATGCATCCCGGCATGCAGCAGAAGGCGCATCGGCGGGCCTCTCCCGGTTCGGCGCGGCGTCGCGCGTCCGGTTAGCCGAGATCGCGGGGGGCGCCAACCCGCCGGCCGGGCGCCGATCGCGGTTCTGTTGTCAGCGTCGCGCGCGCGTGGCAGACGACCGGCGTCGCGCGCCGCGCCGCGCGGCAGTCGAACCGCGCCAGTCCGGAGGCCGCCCTCGATGCTGATCTCGGTCCGTCGCCGCATCGCCTATCTGGCCATGCCCAAGACCGGAACCACCGCCGTCGAGGCCGCGCTGGCGCCGCATTGCGACATCGTGTTCGGCAAGGCGCCTAGCGTGAAGCACGTCACCTACGCCCGCTACCGCCGCGTGGTGCGGCCCATGCTGCGCGACTTCGGCGCGGCACACTCCGAGACCGTCTGCGTCCTGCGCGAGCCGGTGGACTGGCTGCACAGCTGGTGGCGCTACCGCCGTCGCGAGAGCCTGCGCGGCAGGCCCCAGTCGACCGAGGGCGTCTCCTTCGACGCCTTCGTCGAGGCCTGGCTGGAGGCCGAGGATCCGCCGGAATTCGCCCGCGTCGGCCGACCGTCCCGCTTCGTCTCCGCGCCCAAGGGCGCGCCGCCGCTCGACCATCTCTTCCGCTACGACCGGCTCGACCGCCTCGCCGCCTTCCTGTCGGAGCGTTTCCGCAGCGAGTTCGACTTCCCGCGCCTCAACGTCTCGCCCGACGACGGGCGGCCCGAGCTCTCTGCGCCCGTCCGCGCCCGGCTAGAGCAGGAGCGGCCCGAGGAGTTCGAGCTCTTCCACGGGATCGGCTGAGCCTTGACGCGCCGGCCGCCCGGCTCAACCGCTCCCGGCCGCGCCGCCGGGTCCGGCGCGGCGCAGCTCGGCCTCGAGCAGCGCGAAGTTCTCCCGCCGCCGGGCGTAGTAGCGCGGATCCTCACGGCGCTGCGGATGCCAGAGATGCGCCATCACCAGACCCTCGGCGAGCGCGCCCTCGGCGTAGCGCGCGAAATAGGCGCGGAAGCCCGCGCGGCCCCGGTCCCGGCTGCCGAAGTCGCGCCAGTAGTCCTCGGGCGGCGCGCCCCGGGGCCGGCGCGCGGCGAGGCGGTGCATCAGCTCGAAATCCTCCGCCCCGTGCCCCTCGAAGCGCGGCGAATGCCCGCCCGCCGCGATCAGCAGCGCCCGGCGCATCAGCATGGCCGAGGAGCCCATCACCAGCCGGTCGGCGAGCAGCCGCGCCGCCGCCCCGCGCCGCCCCGCGTCCTTCGCGAGCGCGGCGTGCAGCGGCTCCGGCGCCCCGCGCCAGACGAGGCCGCCGGCCCGGTTCAGGAACCAGACCGGCAGACAGGCGAAGAGCTCCGGTTCGGCCGCCATCTCGCCGCACGCCAGCCAGCGCCGCAGCCGCAGCCAGAACGCCGGCGGCGCCGCGAAGTCGACGTCGTGGAACAGGACGAAGCCTTTCGGCGCGGCCTCGGCGCCGAGGTCGCGGAGACGGCCGATGGAGAACACGCGTCCCCGCGTCTCCGTCACCGCGATCCGTCGCGCGCCGGAATGCCGCCGGACGACGCCCTCGACCTCCGCCGCGAGCCCGGCGTCCTCGGTGTCGTCCGCCACCACCGCGCCGACCCCGGCGCCGGCCCGCGCGGCGAGCAGCCGGTCCAGCCGCCCGAGCGCCGCACGCCGCCGCGCCGCCTCTCGCGCGCCCGCGCCGGGCGCGAGGCGCAGCGGCACGACGAGGGTCAGCGGCGTCTCCATGCGGGACCGCCTGCCACGCCGCCCGACGTCGCGCAAGCCGCCCCCCCCGACCGGACGGCAGCCCGCGCC
>JAWLFJ010000092.1:0-15625 GCA_041685625.1 Paracoccaceae bacterium
CTCCCCGACCGGTCCCCGGGCGGCGAGCCCGAGCCGTTCCGCGAAAGCCTCTCCGGCGACGCGCTGATCGAGGCGCTGCGGCCCTTCTAGGCCTTGGCGCCGATGCGCGACCCTGCACCCTTCCCGGCGGGCGTGGGCGAGGCGCTGCCGAAGCTCCGCCTCGTCGTCACCACCGGCCCGCGCGACGCCGGCATCGCCGCCGCCGCCCGCCGCGGCCTCATCGTCTGCGGCGCCGGCACCCGCCGGAGCCGCGAGGTGTTCCGACCGGGCGTGGTCGCGGCGATCGCGGCCTTCGGGCCGGCGCCCCGATCCGCGCCGTCCCTCCCTGACGCCGAGGCCGCGTCGTAGGACCGCCGCGCGTTCGCCTCACTCCTTCGGCGGCCCCGCCACCACGCCGTCGTCGAACAGCCGCCCGATCTCGCCCGAGGCGAGCCCGACCACGTCCGCCAGCACCGCCTCCGTATGCTCGCCCAGCAACGGCGCCGGCCGCGGGTCCTCCCGCGCATGCGCCGAGAAGTCGAACGGCGTGCCCGGCGTCGGATAGGCCCCGATCCCCGGCTGCTCGACCGCCTTGAACATCGGATTGTCGGGCGAGAGATCCGGATCGTCCCGCACCGCCTCGGCGAAGCTCCGGAACTCCGACCAGGTGAGCCCGGCGCCCTCGAACAGAACCCGAACCTCGTCCGCTTTCCGGGCCGCGAACCAAGGCTTCAGCACCCCGGTGATCTCGTGCCGCGCCGCCCAGCGCGCCCCTTCCCCGCCCAGATCGAGGCCGAGCCGCGCCGCCACGCCCGCCATCTCCGCCTCGGTCCCCGTCACCTTCACCAGTCCGCCCCACTGCCGGTCGGTCAGCCCGATCACCATGACCCGCCGCCCGTCCGCGCAGACGAAATCCTGCCCGTAGGCGCCGTAGAGCGCGTTGCCGACCTTGGCCCGGTCCACCCCGTTCACGCAGACCTCGCCGATGATGCCGAGATGCCCCAGCATCGCCGCCGCGGCGTCCTTCAGCGAGAACTCGACGAGCTGCCCTTCGCCGGTCTTGAGCCTGCGCCGCTCCGCCGCCAGCAGCGCGGAGACCGCCATGTTCCCCGCGATGCAGTCCCAGGCGGGCAGAACATGCGCCACCGGCTCGGAGGACCCCTCCGGCCCCGTCGCGCTCGGAAAGCCGAGCGCGGGATTGACCGTGTAGTCCACCTGCGGCCGCCCGAAGCGGTCGCCGAGCAGCGAGACCATCACCAGGTCCTCCCGCCGCTTGGACAGCGTCTCGTGATCCATCCAGCCGCGCACCCGAAGGTTGGTGAGGAAGAGGCCCGCATCCTCGCCCGGCGCCGTGACGATCTCCGTCACCAGCTCGCGACCGCGCTCCGACTTCATGTCGACGGCGACCGACCGCTTGCCCTTGTTGAGCCCCGCCCAGAACAGGCTGCGCCCGTTCGCCGTCACCGGCCAGCGCCGGAAGTCGAGCCCCCCCTCGATGCGGTCGAAGCGGATCACGTCGGCGCCCATCTGCGCCAGCGTCATCCCCGCGAGCGGGACGGCGACGAAGGCCGAGCCCTCGACCACCCGCATCCCCGAAAGGACGCCCATCAGTCCCACTCCGCCGTGGCCTGCATTCCCTGATGCCCCGCGGGCGCCGCGGTGCAGAGCGAGAGCGCGCCGCCCTCCTCCACGCCCAGCACCCGCAACGCGTGGGTGTGGAACATCGGATGCACGCCGCGATATCGGAAGCGCCTCGGCGGCGTCCCCTTCCACAGCGTCGCCGCGTCCATCAGCAGCGTCGCCTGCAACGGCCCGTGCACCACGAGGCCCGGATACTTCTCCACCCCCTCGGCATAGGGGAGATCGTAATGGATGCGATGCGCGTTGAACGTCGCGGCCGAATAGCGGAACAGCCGCGCCTCGCTCATCGTCAGCCGATGCTCGAAGGCCGGGGCCGCCGGCGCCGGAATCGCCTTAGGCGCGCGCCACTCGGTCGGCATCGCGATGTAGACGACGTCCTGCTCCTCCTCGAGCTTCAGGCCGTCCTCGCCCTCCAGCCGGTGGCCGATGGTCACGAACACCATGTCGCCGGCTCCGCCCGACTTCTCGGCGACCTTGAGGATCTCCGAGCGCCGGCGCAGCCGTTCGCCCACCCGGATCGGCGCGTGCAGCGTCACGCGCCCGCCCGCCCACATCCGTCGGTCGAGCGGCACGGGCGGCAGGAAGCCCTCCTCGTCGCGCACCGGGTGCCCGTCGCGCCCCAGCACCTGCATCGGAGCGTCGGTGTGAAACGCCGCCCAATGGCGCAGCGGGGCCAGCGCCTCGCCCTGCGCCACGGCGCCGGCGGGCGAGGGCGCGTCCGAGAAGGTCGCCGCCAACATCGAGGCTATCACCGGCGCGATCTCGTCCTCGCGCTCCTCCACGCGCCCGACCCAATGGGCCCAGCGCCCCTCCGCCGCGGTCTCCGCCATGCGTTCTCTCCCCTGTTCCCCGGCTTCCGCGCTCCGCGACGCGGTTCCGTTTCGCGGACGCTAGCCCCTCGGGCGCCTCGCTCCAAGCGCCTCTCCGCGCCGGCAGGCGCGGGACGTCCCGCGCTTCCACGCTGCGGCGCCCTGCACGCCGGGGCTTGCGGCGGGGTCCGGCTCCGGCTTCCCTTGCGCCCGACCCCGCCGCCCGAGGAGAGCGTCCCATGGCCCGCCACCATCTGCCCGCCACGCCCGACACCTGCAAATGGGGCTTCCTCGACGCCAAGGTCCCCCCGGCGATCGAGATCGAGAGCGGCGACGAGATCGAGATCGACACCGTCACCGGCGCGCCCGACGTCGTCCCCGGCCCCGACAGCGGCTTCCACCTCCCGCCCGAACTCTTCGAGATCCACGAGAAGGCCGAGCGTCACCTGCCCGGCCACATCCTCACCGGCCCCGTCGCCGTGAAGGGGGCCGAGCCCGGCGACAGCCTCGAGATCCGCTTCAAGGAGATCCGCCTGCGCCAGGACTGGGGCTTCAACTTCATCCGCCCCCTCGCCGGCACGCTGCCCGACGACTTCCCCGAGCCGCACCTGAGCCACATCGCCCTCGACGCCGAGCGCGGCGTGGGGCGCCTGCCCTGGGGGCTCGAGGTCCCGCTCGCGCCGTTCTTCGGCGTCGTCGGCGTCGCCCCGCCGCCGAGCTGGGGCCGGCTCACCTCCCTCGTTCCCCGCGCCTTCGGCGGCAATCTCGACCTCAAGGAACTCGTCGTCGGCTCGACGCTGCATCTCCCGGTCTTCGTTCCGGGCGCCAACCTCTCCGTCGGAGACGGACACGGCGCGCAGGGCGACGGCGAGGTGAACGTCACGGCGATCGAGACCGCCCTCACGGGTGTCTTCGAGATCCGCCTCCACAAGGGCCGCACCCTCGCCGGCCCGTCGGCCGAGACGCCCGAGCACTGGATCACCCTCGGCATCGACCCCGACCTCGACCGCTGCGCGGAGACGGCGCTGCGCCGCATGATCGCTCTGATCGTGGAGAAGGCCGGCCTGACGCGGGAGCAGGCCTACACCCTCTGCTCCATCGCCGCGGACCTGCGCGTGACGCAGACCGTGAACGGCTCCAAGGGGGTGCATTGCATGCTGCGCAAGGCGCTGATCGCCTGACCGACGCGCGCCTCCGGGCGCGCCGCACGGCCTCGTGAACTCCGAGCGTCAAAGTCGGAATTGCGGACCGCGCCCATCGCGGGCAGATACTGGGCGAAGTACCCGACCCTCGGAGAGCGCCCCATGCCGAAGCCCCCGAAGCCCTGCATCGGCGTCTGCAAGCACCGCCTCGGCGGCGGCCACTGCATCGCCTGCTCCATGACCAAGGCGCAGAAGAAGGCGTCCAAGCGCCTCTCCAAGGGGTCGGAACGCCGAGCCTTCATCGCCTTCCTGCGCGCGCAGCAGGCCTGGCTCGGGGGGCGCTTCAAGGGCTGGGAGATCGCCTATCGGCGCAGATGCGCCAAAAGGGGCGGCGACCCGCCGTCCGACGCCCGTCCCGAGGGGGCGCCGCCCCCGTCCCGCGAGGCCGCCTGAACGGCGGCCCCGCCGTGAGGTCAGCCGAGATGCGCGCGCAGCATCCAGGCGAACTTCTCATGCTGCTGCGCCCGGCCGATCGCCATGTCGTTCGTGATCATGTCGCCGTGCTTCTCCGAGAGATCCGCCAGCGCCAGCAGCGTGCCCGCGATGGTCTTCTGATCCTCGGCGAGGGCGGCGACCATCTTCTCGGCCGGCAGATGCCCGTCGCTCTCCTCGACCTTCGAGCGCGCGAGGAAGGACGAGAGACGCCCTTCGGCATGGGCGCCCAGCGCCTTCACGCGCTCGGCCAGATCGTCCTGCGCCTCGAAATGATCCTCGTAGATCTCCTGGAACAGGTCGTGCAGCGGACCGAAGGCCATGCCGGTGACGTTCCAGTGGAAGTTCTGCGCCTTCATCGTCTCGACCGAGATCTCGGCGACGGCCTGCGTCAGGGCCTCCACGATCTCGGACTGGGCGTCGGGGGTCAGGTCGGCGGCGATCTCGGCCATGATGGCTCTCCCATGTCTGCTTGAGCGGCCCGCGGCGGATGCGCCGCGGTCGCGAGTCGGCGGAGCCGAAACGGCTCCCCCTCCGCGACACAACTTAGAAAGATTCCAAGAAAGGCCAACCCCCCTTTTGGCCTTGGGCCTTGCGCGGCGCGCCGCCCGCGCCATGCTCCCCCCGCGACCCGACGAAAGGAGCCCGACGATGCCCGAAGCCAAGGACGTCCTGCGTCCGGTCGACGACGAGGCCCGACGCCTCGGCAAGACGCTGATCCGCACCGCGCGTCACGGCGCCCTCGCGGTGATCGAGGACGGCGCGCCCTCGGCCAGCAGGGTCAACGTCGCCGCGGACATGGACGGGCGCCCGGTGATTCTGATCTCCCAGCTCTCGCCCCATTTCGGCGCGCTCGAGGCCGATCCCCGCGCCTCCCTCCTGCTGGGCGAGCCGGGGCGCGGCGACCCCGTCGCCCATCCCCGCGTCACGTTGACCGGCGAGGCCGCGCGCCTGCCGGACGGGGCGGAGCGCGACCGCGTGCGCGCCCGCTTTCTCGCCCGCCACCCCAAGGCCGCGCTCTACGTCGATTTCGGGGACTTCGCCTTCTGGCGCCTGACGCCGAGCCGGATCTCCCTCAACGGCGGCTACGGCAAGGCCTACGCGCCGAGTCCGGCGGACCTCGCGACCGAGGCGCCCGCGGATCTCCTGGTGCTGGAGCCCGACGCGGTCGCGCACATGAACGAGGACCATCGCGACTCGCTCGACCGCTACGCCGCCGCCTTCCTGCATCGCACCGAGGCGGGCTGGCGCCTCGCCTCGCTCGACCCCGAGGGGATGGACCTGATCCGGGGCGACGAGGTGGCGCGCCTCTGGTTCGACCGCCCGCTCGCCTCGGCGGAGGAGCTGCGCCCGCGACTCGTGGCGCTCTCGAAGAAGGCTAGTCCTCGCGCTCCGTCGTGAAGCGCAGCGGATAGCCGGCCGAGGCGCCGGCGTCGTTGGCCTCGGCGCATTTCGTCTCGGCCACCTCCTTGGTGTAGACGGCCACCACGCAGGCCCCGCGACGATGGGCCGTGTGCATCACGCCGTGCGCCCGCTCCGGCCCCATGCCGAACACGGCCCGGAGCACGGTCACGACGAACTCGCGCGGCGTGTAGTCGTCGTTGAGCAGAATCACCTTCCAGAGCTTCGGGCGCTGCACCCGGGTCTCGGTCTTCGACTTGGTCGTCGTGTCGCTTTCGGTCATGGCGGGACGCGGTCCTCTTCCGGGGTCGCCCCGCCATCATGCCGAAAATCGCCTCAGCGCGCGACCCGCACCTCCTCGACCGGATAGCCGAGGTGGTCGGACGCCTCGAAGGCGGCGTGACACTCGTGGCAGGCCGTCATCACGTCCACCGCCTGCGGTGCGCCGGAGGCGGAGACCATCATGTAATGCCAGTCGCCGCTCTCGGGCGAGGCGCCCTCGGCGGCCTTCTCCATGACGAACAGCGGCCCGGGCGCCGCGGCCCCGTCCTCGCCCACCGTGAAGCTCTCCTTGGCGATCACCGTGCCGGCCGGCATCCTGGCGTCCGCCTCGCGGAACTCGACATAGGCGTCGTAGCCGACCGGGTTCACCCAGGTCATCAGGAAGCGCCCGCCGTGAAACCCGGGCGCCGCCGGCGCGCTCGAGGCGGCCCGCCAGTCACGGTAGTCCTCCACGTAGGCTTCGGGGATCCAGCGCTTCGGCCCGTCGCGGTAGCCGGAGGCCATCTCCTCGGCGAGGCAGGCGTAGACCTCGTCGGCCTCGGCGTGGCTCAGTTCCGCGCCCGGCTTGTCGGCCTCGCAGGCGGCCGAGGCGGCGCCGGCCACGAGCGTCAGCGCGGCGGCGATGATCGGCGTTCTCATCGTTTCCTCCCATCCGGATTCGGTCCCGGGGCGTCGGCGCCTCGCCGGGCTCGGCGACGCGCCCCAGTCGTGCGACGAAGCGCCGCGCATGGAAAGTCACGCCGGTTCCCGAAACCGCGATCCGGGGGGTCAGAGCGTCCCGCGACGGTGAAGACGAAACAGAACCACCACCGTCATCACGATCCAGATCGCCGCGAGGCCGAACCAGGTCACGGCGTATTGCAGATGATCGTTGCGGACGTTCACCGTCACCGGCTGCGGGACGGGGAACGTGCCGTCCTCCGCGTCCCCTTCGGCGACGATCATCACCGGCGCCGTCCCCAGCGCCTCGGCCATCGCCGGCGTGTCGCGGGCGAACCAGATGTTCGCCTCGCGGTCGGGCTCCGGCGTGTCGAAGCCGGTCTCGTCGGGCCAGAGCAGCGCGCCCGTGACCGTGGCCTCGCCCGGCGCCCGCGCCGCGTCCTTGGCCTCGTCCGGAACATAGCCGCGATCCACGAGCACGCGCCGACCCTCGGCCGTCTCGAACGGCGCGATCACCCTGAAACCGGGACCCCAGCGCCGCGCGGAGGTGATGACGTGCAGTTCCTCCGGCCCGAAGCGGCCCTCCACGCGGACGCGCGAATACTCGTGCGCCCTCTCGCTCGGGCTGTCGGGCAGCGGCCCCGGCGGCTCGGCGAGCTTCGCCTCGAGCTCGGCGATCAGCCCCTGCTTCCAGGACAGCCGCTGCACCTGCCAGACGCCGAGCGAGAGCAGGATCGCCGTGCCGACCAGCCCGAAGATCAGCGCCTGCCAGATCCGCCGCGTCATGCCTCGACCTCTCCCCGAAAGCGAAGGGGGCGGCCGGGACCGCCCCCTTCCCGTCCCGTTCCGCCGTGGCGGGTCAGCTGCCCCAGATGTAGATCGCAGCGAAGAGGAACAGCCACACCACGTCGACGAAATGCCAGTACCAGGCCGCGGCCTCGAAGCCGATGTGCTTCTCCGCCGTGAACTCCTCGCGGAAGGCGCGGAACATGCACACCGCGAGGAAGGCGGTTCCGATGATGACGTGCAGCCCGTGGAAGCCCGTCGCCATGTAGAAGTTGGCGCCGTAGATGTTGCCCGAGAAGCCGAACGCCGCATGCCCGTACTCGTAGGCCTGCGTGATCGTGAACAGAACGCCGAGAGCGACGGCCCCGACCAGCGCCCGCGCCATGGTCCGGTTGTCGTTCTCATGCGCGATGGCGTGGTGCGCCCAGGTCGCGAGGCAGCCCGAGGCCAGCAGGATCAGCGTGTTGATCAGCGGCAGGTGCCAGGGATCGAAGGTCTCGATGCCCGCCGGCGGCCAGGAGGCGGCCGCGACCTCGGTGCCCTGGATCTCGCCCATGGGGTAGAGGGCGTGCTTGAAGAAGCTCCAGAACCAGGCCGCGAAGAACATCACCTCCGAGACGATGAACAGGATCATCCCGTAGCGAAGGCCGAGCTGCACCACCGGCGTGTGGTCGCCGGCATGGCTCTCGGCGATGACGTCCGACCACCACGCGTACATCACGTAGAGGACGCCGACGAGACCCATCAGGAACACCCAGGGCCCGCTGTCGTTCATCCACAGCACGGCGCCGAACAGCATCACGAAGGCCCCGACCGCGCCCAGAAGCGGCCAGGGGCTCGGCGGCAGCACGTGGTAGTCGTGGTTCTTCTCGTGGGCCATGGGCGGCTCCTCCCGGGCGGTCGTCAGTTGACGGAGCGGTCTTGCGGCACGGCGCCGGCGGCGTCGACGACGTCCTCCTCCGGCATATCGGTCTGATGGAAGGTGTAGCTGAGCGTGATGGTGTGGACGTGCTTGGCCTCGATGTCGTCCACGATCTCCGGATCGACGTAGAAGGTCACCGGCATCATCACCGTCTCGCCCGGCTGCAGCACCTGAAGCTCGAAGCAGAAGCAGGCGATCTTGGAGAAGTAGTAGCCCGCGCTGAACGGGGCGACGTTGTAGCTCGCCGTGCCCGCGATCGGCCGGTCGGTCGGATTGTGGGCGCGGTAGAAGGCGAGGCCGGTCTCGCCGATCTTCAGCTCCATCTCCCGCGTCTCGGGCTTGAACCCCCAGGGAAAGTCGCGCTCCACGTTCGCGTCGAAGCGCACCTTGATGGTCTTGTCGAGCACCTCGACCGCGCCCTCGCCGGAGGCGACGTTGGTCTCGCCGCCGTAGCCCGTGACCCGGCAGAACCAGTCGTAGAGCGGCACCGCCGCGAAGCTCAGCGCCCCCATCGAGACGACGAGCCCGCCGGCGAGGGCCGCCGTGCGAGCGCGTCCGGAGAGATCCCGCAGGCCCATCTCAGTAGCCTTTCATGATCATCTGGCCGTCGGCGAGCTTGGCCATGGTGACGGCGAAGAGCAGCAGGACGAACAAGACCAGCGCGCCGCCGAGGGCTAGGTTGCGTCCCTTGCGGCGCTTGTGCAGCTCGTGTTCGGTCTTGGGGATCATCACGGATCCTCCGTGTCAGAGCAGGACCATGGGCGCGGCGTAGTCTCCGAGGACCAGCCGCAGCAGCGCTTCGAGGCCGAGCGCCGCGAAATGCCCGAAGAGATAGGTGATGGAGACCCCGAAGACCCGCTTCTCCACCCTGAACCTGTCGGCCGCGGCTTCCGCGGCGCCCCGCCGCCGGATCGCGAGGCAGCCCCACAGGAAGCGCCCGTTCAGCCACAGCGCCGTCGCCAGGTACAGCGGGCCGCCGACCTCGGTGAAGGCCGGCAGGATCGCCACGGGCGCGAGCAGCAGCGCGTAGATCCAGATCTGCCGCCGCGTCTCCGCCTCGCCCGCCGCGTTCGGCAGCATCGGCACGCCCGCCTTCTCGTAATCCGTCTCCGCGAAGAGGGCGAGCGCCCAGAAATGCGGCGGCGTCCACATGAAGATCAGGCCGAACATCAGCACCGGCTCCAGCGCGATCCCGCCCGTCGCCACCGCCCAGCCGATAAGCGGCGGAAACGCCCCCGCCGCCCCGCCGATGACGATGTTCTGCGGCGTCGCGCGTTTCAGCCACATCGAGTAGATCACGGCGTAGAAGAAGATGGTGAAGGCCAGCAACGCCGCCGACAGCAGGTTGGCGAACAGGCCCAGCATCATCACCGACAGCACCGAAAGGCCGAGCCCGAAGCCCAGCGCCTCGGACGGCGCGACCCGCCCCGCCGGGATCGGGCGCTTCGCGGTGCGCTTCATCACCGCGTCGATGTCCGAATCCCACCACATGTTGAGCGCGCCCGCGGCGCCCGCGCCCGCGGCGATGCAGAGGATCGCGGCGAAGCCGATCACCGGACCCGGCCCCATGGGGGCCGCCAGCATCCCGACCATCGCCGTGAAGATCACCAGCGACATCACCCGCGGCTTGAGCAGCAGCAGGAAATCGCGCGGCCCCGCCTCGGGGGCGGCGGCCTCGGCGCGCAGGACGGGGTCGATCGCGGCGTCGCTCATCGCTGGTCGTTCCTTCGGGTCGCAGGGCGGCCCGCGCGGGCCGCCCGCATCGTCACTCGGCCGCGGCCACGGTGATCGAGGCGGGCCGACCCGCATACGTCTCGATCGCCTCCTCAAGCCAGGCGTCGTATTCCTCCTGCGGGACCGCGCGCACCGTGATCGGCATGTAGGCGTGGTCCTTGCCGCAGAGCTCGGAGCACTGGCCGTAATAGATCCCCGGCTCCTCGACCTTGAACCAGGTCTCGTTCAGGCGGCCCGGAATGCCGTCCATCTTCACGCCGAAGGCCGGCACGGTCCAGGAGTGGATCACGTCGGAGGCGGTCACCTGCATCCGCACCACCTTGCCGATCGGCACGACGACCGCGGTGTCGGTCTGCAGCAGCCAGTTCTCGCGCGTGACGCCGTACTCCTCCATCTCCTCGGCCATGTCCGGATCGGCCATCGCGGCGTCGTAGCTCGAGAAGCCGTAGCCGATCATGTAGGCGTCGAAGACCATCTCCTCGTCCGGATACTCGTAGGTCCAGAACCACTGGTTGCCGGTCGCCTTGATGGTCATGTCCGCCTCGGGAACGTTGACCTGCTCGTCCAGCAGCTGCAGCGAGGGGATGGCGATCACGACGAGGATCAGCACCGGCACCGCCGTCCACAGCACCTCGATCAGCGAGTTGTGCGTGAAGCGCGCCGGCGTGGCGTTCTTCTCGGCCGAGAAGTTGCGGATCACGTAGATCAGCAGCCCCGTCACCAGGATCACGATCGCGGTCATGATCAGCAGCATGAACCCGTCGAGCCACTGCAGATCGCCCGCCAGTTCCGTCGCCGCCGACTGGAAGCCGATGCCGCCCGGGGTCGGCGCGCCGACCTGCTGCGCCGACGCCTGTCCCGCGACCAGCGCCGCCGCGGCGCCCGCCATCGCCCTGAACATCCCGAATCGCATCGCGACCCCTTTCCTTCCGCCGTTGCGCGCCGACGCTCCGCCCGATGCGCTGTATGCAGACGTATTCGTTTCGCAGGGAGATTTCCCACGTCGCGCGCCACAGGGCAATGCGACACCTCGTGCGCTTGCGCAGCGCCGCACCCTTTCGAAAGCGCGATGCGGGGCCGGGCGCAACCGCACCAAGGTTTTCTTGACGAACCGTCGACGGCTCGCTCCGCCGTTTCGAAGGGCCGCGCCCCCGCGACCCGTCGCCGCTCCGGCGAATCGGGCCGGACGCGCCGGCATTGATCCGGGCCCGTCGCCGGCCCATCTTCCGACGGCATCATCCCCCCGCCGCAGGAGCCCCCATGTCGGATCGTTTCCGCCCATTCGAGACCCGTCTCGATCAGGCCCGCGCCCTCGCCGTGCTGCGCGAGGCCACCGCCGGCGCCGACGACGGCGAACTGTTCCTCGAGCGGCGCCGCGCCGAATCCCTCGCCTTCGACGACGGGCGCCTGCGCACCGCCTCCTACGACGCCGGCGAAGGCTTCGGCCTGCGCGCCGTGGCGGGCGAGGTCTCGGGCTACGCCCATTCCACCGAGATCTCCGAGCCCGCGCTGAGGCGCGCCGCCGAGACCGCGCGCCTCGCCGCCCGCGCCCATGGCGGCGAGGCGACGATGTCGGCGCCGCCCCCCGCCACCAACCGCCGGCTCTACGACGACGTCGACCCGATGGAGGGGCCGGACTTCGCCGCCCGCGCCGCCCATCTCGCCGCACTCGACGCCTACGCCCGCGACAAGGAGCCGAAGGTCGTCCAGGTCACCGCCTCCCTCGGCGCCTCTCTGCAGGAGGTGGCGATCCTGCGCCCGGACGGCGGCCTCGTGACGGACGTGCGCCCGCTGGTGCGCATGAACGTCTCCGTGATCGTCGAATCCGGCGACCGGCGCGAGCAGGGGACGGCCGGCGGCGGCGGGCGTCACGGCGTCGAGGCGGTGATGGATCCCGCCTACGGCCGCGGCCTCGTCGACGAGGCGATCCGCCAGGCCCTCGTCAACCTCGAGGCCGAGGACGCGCCCGCCGGCGTCATGGACGTCGCGCTCTCCGCCGGCTGGCCCGGCATCCTGCTGCACGAGGCCGTCGGCCACGGGCTCGAGGGCGACTTCAACCGCAAGCGCAGCTCCGCCTTCGCCGGCCTGATGGGCGAGCGCGTCGCCGCGCCCGGCGTCACCGTGGTCGACGACGGCACGATCCAGAACCGCCGCGGCTCGATCACCGTGGACGACGAGGGCACGCCCTCCCGCCGCAACGTGCTGATCGAGGACGGCATCCTCGTCGGCTTCATGCAGGACCGGCAGAACGCCCGCCTGATGGGCGTGGACCCGACCGGCAACGGCCGCCGCCAGTCCTACGCCCACGCCCCGATGCCGCGCATGACCAACACCCTCATGCTCGGCGGAGACGCCGAGCCCGAGGAGGTGGTCGCCGGGGTCGAGGACGGCATCCACGCCGTGCATTTCGGCGGCGGTCAGGTGGACATCACCAACGGCAAGTTCGTGTTCTCCTGCACCGAGGCGTATCGCGTGAAGAACGGCCGGCGCCTGCATCCGGTGAAGGGCGCCACCCTGATCGGCGACGGCGCCACCGCGCTGCGGAAGATCCGCATGATCGGCAACGACATGGCGCTCGATCCCGGCATGGGCATGTGCGGCAAGGCCGGCCAATGGGTGCCGGTCGGCGTCGGCCAGCCCACCCTGCTGATCGGCGGGCTCACCGTGGGGGGCGCCCAGACCGGCTGAGCCCGCAGACCCCCGGCCGCACGCGGGCCGGCGCTTGACGCCGCCGGCCCCGCCCGCTTCAACGCCCGGGCATGACCGACGCGCGCGCCCTTCCTCCGACCTCGCCCGCCCCGACCCTCGCCGCCTACGCGGTCGGGCTGCTGGCGCCGGCGCTCGGCGCCGCCGCCGTGGCGGCCATCGCCCTCGCCGTCAGCCAGCCGCCGCTGGTCGACGTCACCGGGATCGGGCGCTGGACGGTGTTCCCCGCCTTCGCGGCCACCTCGCTCGGGCTCTCGATCTGGCTGGTGGCCGGCCCGACGACGGCGCTCCTGCTCGCGGGCCTCCGGCCGTGGCTCCCGCGCCTCGTCGCGGCCGGCGCCGCCGGGGCGCTCGCGACGCTCGGCCTCGCGCTCTTCGCGGCGTGGTCCGCGACCCGCGGCGAGGCCCCGGAGCTCCTCCTCGGCGAGGTCCGGCGCTGGGGCCTCGTCATCGCCCCCTTCGCCCTCGGCGGCGCGCTCTGGCTGCATCTCGTGCTGCACTTCGCGCATCGCCGCGCCCACCGGAGCCGCCGATGACCGTCCTTCTCCGCCACGCCCTCGGCCTCGCCGCGGCCGCGACGCTGCTCGCCGCCCTCGGCGCCGCGCTCAGCTTCCTCGTCGCGGGCGCCGCCCTGACCACGGCGGAGGAAGTGCGCGCCGTGACCCTCCGCGTCGGGATCGTGCTGCTGCTCGCGTTCCTGATCTTCGCCCTCACCCTCGGCGCGGCGACGCGCTGGCTGCTGGGGCGGATGGGGCGGCGCGACGCTCCGGCCCTCGCGGCGGGGGGCGCGGCCGCGGGGCATCTCTTCGCCCTCGTCGCCGTCGCCCTGGCGCCGCCGGGCGGCCCGGCCTACGCCGCGCCCGCCCTCGCCGGCTTCCTCGCGCTGGTCGGGGCCGCGCTGCTGCCGCTCGCCCGGCGCCTCGCCCGCGCCATG
Source organism: Paracoccaceae bacterium (assembly GCA_041685625.1). Lineage (GTDB taxonomy): Bacteria > Pseudomonadota > Alphaproteobacteria > Rhodobacterales > Rhodobacteraceae > Albimonas. Next base: position 13,489 of record JAWLFJ010000092.1, read on the forward strand.
GGCGTTCAGTAGGCCTCTTCGGCGTAGACGCGGGAGAGGTCGCCGCCCCATTCGCCGTGATACCGCGCCAGCAGTTCGTCGGCCGGCGTCTGCCCCCGCTCCACCGCCTCGCGCAGCGGGTCGAGGAAGTGCGCCTCGTTCGGCAGCAGCCCGCCGGAGCCGGGGCGGGCCCGCGCCTTCAGCCCGGCCTCGGCGAGGCCGACGACGTCGCGCGCCAGATCCAGCATGGGCCGTCCGCCGGGCGCCGCCGCGGCCAGGCCCCGCTCCGCCGCGTCGCGCCGCATCGCCTCGCGCTCCTCCGCGGTCCAGTCCCTGGCGAGGTCCCACGCCGCGTCGAGCGCGGCCTGATCGTAGATCAGCCCGACCCACAGCGCCGGCAGCGCGCAGATCCGACGCCACGGCCCGCCGTCGGCGCCGCGCATCTCGATGAACTTCTTGATCCGCGCCTCGGGGAAGATCGTGGTCAGGTGATCGGCGAAATCGCTCAGCGTCGGCGTCTCGCCCGGCAGCGCCGGCAGCCGGCCGTCCATGAAGTCCCGGAAGCTCTGGCCCAGCGCGTCCACGTAGATGCCGTCGCGGTAGACGAAGTACATCGGCACGTCGAGCGCATAGTCCACCCACCGCTCGAAGCCGAAGCCCTCATCGAACACGAAGGGCAGCATCCCGGTGCGGTCGTCGTCGAGGCCCTGCCAAACCTTGCTGCGCCAGCTGCGCCCGCCGGTCGGCCGGCCCTCGAAGAAGGGCGAATTGGCGAAGAGCGCGGTGGCCACCGGCTGAAGCGCCAGCGCCACCCGCAGCTTCTTCACCATGTCCGCCTCGGACGAGAAGTCGAGATTCACCTGGATCGTGCAGGTGCGGTACATCATCTGCACGCCCCAGGGCCCGATCTCGTTCATGTATCGGGTCATCAGCCGATAGCGCCCCTTGGGCATCATCGGCATCTCCTCGTGGCGCCATTCCGGCGCGGCGCCGAGGCCCATGAACCCCGCGCCGATCGTCTCGGCGACCTCGCGCACCTCGCGCAGATGCTCGTTGGCCTCGTCGCAGGTCTGGTGGATCGTCTCCAGCGGCGCGCCCGAAAGCTCGAGCTGGCCGCCCGGCTCGAGGCTGACGTTGGCGCCGTCCTTGACCAGCCCGATCAGGTGGCCGCCCTCCTCGACCGGCGCCCAGCCGAAGCGGTCGCGCAGCCCCTCCAGCATCGCGCGGATCGAGCAGGGGCCGTCGTAGGGCAGCGGCCGGTGGGTCGCGAGGTCGAAGCCGAACTTCTCGTGCTCGGTGCCGATGCGCCACTCGCTTTCGGGCTTGCAGCCGGAGGCGAGATACTCCGCCAGCTGCTCGCGGCTCTCGACAGGGCCGCCGCCGCTCTGGGGTATCGACATCGCGCGCTCCCTCCTCAGTGCGCGTCCGGGCGCGCGTCGGGGAGGGATAGGCGGGCCGTCCGGGGGCCGCAAGAGCGGACCCGCCGCGCCTCCGGCACGAGCTCGTGTCCTATCCGGAAACGCCGCGGCGCCAGATCGGGACCGGACGATCCGAGAGGCGCGCGAAGGCGCCCGCCGCCGTCTCGACGCTGAAGCCCGGCAGCGCCGCCAGCACGTCGGGCAGCCGCTCCGCCCCCCGCGCGCCGGCCGGCGCGTCGAAGCGGCCGTCCACCGTGCGGAACCGCCAGACCGCGCGCCCCGCGGCGTCCCGCGCCGCCTCCACCGCGAGAATCTCGCCCAGCGCCGCGACGCCGCCGGTGTCCGGCCCCAGATAGGCGACCCGCCCCTCCGCGGCCTCGACCACCCCCGGCGCCCGCGGCGCCGAGGTCAGCCGCGCCCGCGCGAAGGCCGCCAGCGCCCAGGCCGTCGCGCCGAGGCCGAGCAGCATCACCCCCCAGCCGAGCCAGGCGCCCGCCACCCCGGCCCGCACCCCGCCCCAGAGCAGCGCCGCCGCCAGCGCCCCGCGGCCGCCGTCTCCCCCCACCGCGCCGCGAGGGCGCCCGCCCGGCTCATCCCCCGTCCTCCGCCTCCGGATCCTCGGCCCCCGCCGCCCAGTCGCCCAGCACCGCCTGCCACAGCGTCAGCGCCGAGACCGCCGCCGTGTCCGCCCGCAGCACCCGCGGGCCGCACCCCGCCCCAGAGCAGCGCCGCCGCCAGCG
>JAWLFJ010000012.1:0-52185 GCA_041685625.1 Paracoccaceae bacterium
CGATGCGTCCGGCGAGGGCCCCGTCCGCGTCGAGCGCGAAGAGGGTGACGTCCCGCAGCGCGGTCCCGTCGGGTCTGACCAACCGGGCGACCGCGACCACCCCGGAAAGCCGAACCGCGATGCGGTCGCCGACCTCGGGCGCCGGCGCGTCCACCGCGGGGCCGAAGGCGGCCGCGAGGGCGCGCTCGCTCCAGGCGACGCCGCGGTCGGTCAGCAGCGCGTGCAGCGCGCCCAGCGCCAGCGCCAGGGGGATCAGCCGGCGGAGCAGCCCGAAGGCCGAGACGCCGGCGCCGCGGATCACCGTCAACTCGGTCCGGGCCGAGAGCGCGAGGAATCCGCTCGCCGCGCCGAAGAGCACCGCCAGCGGCAGCACCGAAGGCGCCAGCGCCGGCAGGCGCAGCAGCGCGTAGCGCGCCATCGCCTCCTGCCCGCCCAGCGCCGCCAGCGCCCGCGACTCGCGCAGGAGGTCGAGCCCGAGACCCAGCGCGAGCAGCCCCAGCGCGAAGCCGAGGATGCGCAGCCCGAGAAACCGCGTGAGGTAGAGCCCGAGCGTCATGCCGGCGGTCCCGGCGGCGTCGCCGGCCGCACGCGCCCGCGGTCGAACGCGCGCAGCACCCGGCGCAGCGGCCCGTCGCTGCCTTGGCTCGGCGTCGCGAGATAGAGCCAGAGCGCCGCGGCGTTGAACAGGAGCGCGAGGCCCCATAGCCCCGCCGCCGGATCGACCCGGCCGAGATCGGCCATCGCCGAGACCGATTTCAGGAGATTGTCGTAGACCGCGAGGATCACCGCGGCGAGCGCGATGCGTGGCCAGGCGGGCGAACGCTTGCGCGAGACGCCCAGCGGCGCCGCGAACAGCCCTACGCCGAGCATCGAGACCGCGCGCACCAGGCGGTCGTGGAATTCCGTTGCGAAACGGGGCTCTGCGGCGGGCGTCCGCATCTCGGCCCAGAGTTCGGAGAAGGTGAGTTCCCGCTCGTTCTCTCCGCGCGGACGGAACGGATCGCCGGGCGGACCGAGCTCGCGCCCGAGCACGAGGCGGTCGAAGGAGACCTCGGAGCCGCCCGGCGGAAGCACGCGGCCGTTCTCGAGCAGAAGGTGCAGGGTGCGCCGGTCGGGATCCGAGATCACGGCGCCGCGCTCGGCGCTGACGGCGGTCCAGCCGGCGCCCGCCGCGCCTGTCGTCCCGTCATGCTTCTCCTTGCGCAGGACGACGACGCGGCGCAGTCCGCGCCCGCCCTCGACCGAGTCCGCGTTCAGCAGCAGGCCGTCGCCGGCCTCGATGAAGACGCCACGCTCCACCCGGCCGTCCCAGACGGCGGTCAGCACCCGCTCGCGCATGACGTGGTATGCGTATCGCCCATAGGGCTGCGCCGCGCCGAACAGCAACAGGCTCGCCACCGACATCGCGGCGGCGCAGGCGATCACCGGAACGCCGATGCGACGCAGCGACCAGCCCGCGCCCTCGAGCGCGTCGAGCTCGTTGCCCGCGGCCATGCGCGAGACCGCCGCGATCACCGCGAAGCCGAAGGCGACCGGCAGCGCCAAGCCCAAGTAGTGCGGAACGAGGTTCACCGCCATGGCGAGGATCGGCCCCAACGGCGAGCCGTGCGCCGCGGCGAAGTCCATCAGCCGCAGCAGCCGCTCGAGCAGCAGCGCCGCCAGCGCCACCGCGAGCGCGAGCGCCATCCGCGGCGCCATCAGACGCAGCAGCATCCGGTCCGCGATGCGGAGGCGCGGCACGCGGTCAGCCCGGCCAGTGCGCGGCGAGGTGAAGTGTCAGCGCCGCGGCCTCGTCCGCCTCCAGCGTCCGCCCGGCGTCGAGGCGCGGGGGGCCGGGCCAGCCCGCGTCCGGGAGGGCGACGCCCGCCGCCTCGCGCGTCTCGGGGTAGCGGGGCAGGACGTGGAAATGCAGGTCGGGATCGACCATCATCAACGCCAGCCAGTTGAGCTTCGCCGGCCGGACCGTCGCGGCGAGCATCGCCTCCACCCCCGCCGCCGCGGCGGCGAGATCGGCCATCGCCTCAGGCCCCGCGGCGCCGAGCGACCGGGCCGGAGCCTTGCAGGCCACCACCAGCGCGCCGAGGACAGGTTGCGCGGGCCGCAGCATCACGGCCCAGTGCGCGGTCTCGGCGATGCGGGTGGCGGGCCAGCCGAACGTCCGGAAGGTGTCGTTCATTCTAGCGGGACCTTTGCTGCGCTTCGGGGAGCGCGAGCCTAGACGATCCTTCGCTCGCGGCAACCGGCGGGACCCGGCAGAGCGAAGCCGAGGGGCGTGCCGGCGTGGACGCCTCCCGCTGACGTGATCGCGCGCTCGTGCAGCGTGACCCGCGCGCCCACCTGCGCGGCCTCGATCTCGAGCAGGCGCCATGAGCCGGGCGGCTCGCCGAAGCCCGGCCGGGTCGCGAAGCTCGGCGCGCCGAGGACGGGGATCCGTCCCTCCGGCCCCTCGATCCACGAGAGCGAGGGCCGGTGCAGATGTCCGTGCAGCACCAGCGCCGCGCCGGCGAGGGCGGCGCGCGTCGCGGTCCCGTCGAGGAGGCCCTTGCGGCGTGATGCGACGGCCGTCGGCGGATGGTGCATCAGCACCACCGGCAGACGCCCCTCCGCCCGCGCCGCCGCGATCAGCGTGGCCGCCCGCGCCCGCGCGGCCGGCCCGACCCTGCCCGCGGCGAGGAAGGGCGGCGTCGCGACGGCGGTGGGCACGGCGATCAGCGCCGCCGGCCCGGCGTCGAGGCGGAACGGCGGCGCCTCGCCCGCCGGGCCGCGCCCGTAGGGCCCCCAGGCCGCGGCCATGCGCGCGGCCCAGCCCGGCACCAGCGCCTCGTGGTTGCCGGCGGTGACGAGCACGCGGTCGGGCGGGCCGAGCCGCTCCAGCCAGCCGCGCGCCGCCGCGAACTCCCGCGCGAGAGAGAAGGTCACGAGGTCGCCCGTCATCGCGATCCGATCCGGCGCCGCGGCCCAGAGATCCGCGAGCAGCGCCTCCGCCACCTCCGGCCCTTGGCGCCGTCGGCGCTTCAAGCGCCAGCTGAGCCGGGAGAGCCCGCGCTTGCCGATCAGCTCCAGGCCGCGCGGCTCGGCGAAGGGCAGATGCGGGTCGGTCAGATGCGCGAGGCGCAGGCGGTCGGGGGCTGACATGCGGAACGGGCGGGCCTTGGCCGGGGCGCGGACGCGCGGTAAGCGTGCGGCGTCGAGGGTAGACGGCGGCGAGGCGGGATGGAACCGGAGCGAAACGGCGTCGAGGCCGCGATCCTCGGCGACGGGGCGGTGGCGCCCTTCGGCCTCGGCGGGCGGGAACGGCTGCGGCGTCAACTCTCGCGGCTCGGCGTGAGGGCGTCGGACGCGCCGGACCGGGCGACGCTGATCCTCTCGGGCGATCGGCTCTACGGCGCCGCGATCCCCGGCGCTCTGGCGGCGGCCCCGCCCGGGACCGCGCTGCTCGACGACGCCGGACGCCCCTGCGCGGCGCGCGTGGCGCCGGGCGAAGGGTCTGCGGCGGCCGAGGCGCTGGCCGAGGGCCGGGCGCCGGCGGGCGCGCGCGCGATGACGGGGCGCGAACTCGCCGGCCGGCACGACGCGACCTTGCGCAAGCGCGCCGACCCGGTGGTGATGCCGCTGACCGACCGCGCCGCGGCCGAGCGGACGCTCTTCGCCGCCGCCTACAAGGGCGTGACGGACCTCGTGACGAAGCATGTCTGGCCGGCGCCGGCGCTCGTCGCGACGCGCCGGTGCGCGCGCCTCGGCATCACGCCGAACCAGGTGACCTGGGCGAGCGTGGTCCTGACCGTGCTGGCCTTCTGGTCGTTCTGGCGGGGCGATTTCCTTCCCGGCCTCGCTGTGGCCTGGGCGATGACCTTCCTCGACACGGTGGACGGCAAGCTGGCCCGCGTGACGCTGAGCGGCTCGCGCTTCGGCGACGTTCTCGACCACGGGCTCGACCTGGTGCACCCGCCGTTCTGGTGGTGGGCCTGGGGCGCGGGCTGCGCCGCGGTCGGCGATCCGCTCGGCGACGGGGGGCTGACCGTGGGCCTGATCGTGGCGGGCTACGTGCTGCAGCGGGCGGAGGAGGGCCTGTTCCTCGCGCGTCACGGCATGGAGATGCATGTCTGGCGTCGCTTCGATTCGCTTTTCCGGCAGGTGACGGCGCGGCGCAATCCGAACCTGCTGATCCTGAGCGTCGCCGTCCTGCTCGGCGCGCCGCGCGAAGGGTTGATCGCGGTCGCGGTCTGGACGGTGCTGTGCTTCGGCGTCCATGCCGTGCGCATCGTTCAGGCCGAAATCGCGCGGCGGCGCGGCCCGGTCGTCTCCTGGCTGGCCGAGGGCTGATGCGCCTCGGCGTCCTGCGCAACCCGGCGAGCACCGGCAACCGCGACGGTCCGCCGACGCCGTTGCCGCCCGGCGCGGCGCTGGAGACGACCGAGGCGCCGGCGGACTGCGCCGCGGCGCTGACGCGGCTGCGCGAGGCCGGGGCGGAGGCGATCGTGGTCGACGGCGGCGACGGCACGGTGCGGGCGGCGGCGACGGCGGCCGAGGCGGTCTTCGGGGCCGGGGGGCTCCCGATCGGCATCCTCGCGCGCGGCAACAGCAACCTGATCGCCCGTCGCCTCGGGGCCGTGCGCGGGGCGGCCGGGCTCGCCCGTCTCGCGGCGACGACGGCCGAGGCGGCGCGGGTGCTGACCCGGCCGGCCCACGCGCTGCGCCTCGTGTTCGCGGAGGACGGGCGGGTCGAACTCGGCTTCATCGCGGGCTGGGGCGTCTACGCCGCCGGGCGGCGCATCGGGGCCGAGGAGATCGCCGTCCGCCACGGCGCGCAGATCGCGGCGACGGTGTTCGCCGTGGCGCGGCGCAGCCTCGTCGGGCCGGAGGCGGCGCGGCTCCGGGCCGGCGTGCCCTGCCGCCTCTCGATCGACGGCGCGCCGGGGACCGAGGCGCCGCGCTTCGCCGGCGTCATGACGACGCTGCCGGGACGGCTGCTGGGGCCGCTCGATCCGTTCTGGGGCGGCGGCGAGGGACCGATCCGTTGGACCGACGTCGCCGCCCCGCCGCGGCGCCTCGCGCTGGCGCTGCCTTTCGCGCTGACCGGCCGGCCGAGGCGCTGGATGGAGGCGGCCGGCTACCGTTCGGGCCGCGCCAGGCGGCTCGATCTCCGCGTCGGGGGGGAGCTGGTGCTGGACGGCGAGGTCGTGGCGGGACCGGAGGGCGCGTCCGTCGCGGTGACGACGCGGTCGATCCGGGTGATCGCGGCATGAGCGCCCCGCCCGACCCGCGGTTGACGGCGCTGGCCGAGCGGTCGCTGGCGCGTCCGGCGGACGCGGCGGCGCGGGCGCTCGCAGCGCGTCTCGCCTCGCGGCCCGGCGCGGCGGCGGTCCTGTTCTACGGCGCGCGGCTGCGGGCGCCGGAGCGGCCGGGGCTGATCGATCTCTACGTCCTGACCACCGGCGATGCGGACTGGCACGGGCCCGGCCTCGGCGCGATCGCGAACCGGCTGCTGCCGCCGACGGTGCTGCACGAGCGGCCCGAAGACCTCGACGCCGCCGCCAAGGTCGCGGTGATCCGCCTCGACGCCTTCCGGAGCCGGATGCGGCGCGGGAGCCGGGACACCACGCTCTGGGCGCGCTTCGCGCAACCCGCGGCGCTGCTCGAGGCGAAGGACGCGGCGACGGCGCGGTCGGTGGCCGAAGCGATCGCCGAGGGCTGGCGCACGGCCGCCTGGTGGGCCGACCGGCTGCCCCATGACGGGGACCGCTGGCGCGGGCTCTTCGCCGCGACCTACGGGGCCGAGCTGCGGCCCGAAGGCGCCGCGCGCCCCGGTGACGTCGCCGCCGCGGACCCGGACCTCCGGGCCGAGATGGACCGTCTGCTCCCGCCCGAGACCGTCTCGCCGCACGAAGCCGCCGCGGCGCGGCGCGACTGGGCCCGGCGCCGGGCGGCGGGGCGGGCGCTCAACGCGCTCCGGCTCGTCAAGGCGGCCTTCACCTTCCGCGGCGGCGCGGCCTACGCGATCTCCAAGCTGGAGCGTCACGCGGGGTCTGACGCCCTCAGCCCTTGGGAGCGGCGCGCCCCGTGGGCGGCGGCGCCCGTCGTCCTGTGGCGCCTTCTGAGGGGACGCGGTCGCCGATGACCACCCGCAGCGCCGCGCGGCGTCGCGGACGCGGCCGCGCGTCCTCGGCCACCAGCCCGAATTCGGCGCCGATCGCGGCCAGGGTGTCGAGCGCCCGGTCGATCTGCGCGTCCTCGTGCGCGGCCGAGACCGAGACGCGCAGCAGCGACAGCCCGTTCGGCGTCGCCGGCGGCAGCGCGATGTTGGTGTAGACGCCTTCGTCGATCAGACGGTTCCAGACGCGCACCGCCGTCTCGGGGTCCGGAAGCTTCACGGCGACCACGGGGCTCGCCTCCGGCCCCGTGCCGAGGCCCATCGCGAGGACGCCGGAATGCAGCCGTCTCGCGTTCCGCCAGAGCCGGGCGCGCAACTCGGGCCGGGTCTGCATCGCGGCGAAGGCGGCGCGGGCGCTCGCCACCGCGCCCGGCGTCATCGAGGCGGTGAACATGTAGGGCCGAGACATCAGGCGCAGCCGGTCGAACCCCTCGATGTCGGAGACGCAGAATCCGCCGACGGTCCCCACGCTCTTGGAGAAGGTGCCGACGACGAAGTCGACGTCCGCCTCGACCCCGGCCTCCTCGGCGAGGCCCCGCCCGGTCTCGCCGAGCACGCCGAGCGAATGGGCCTCGTCCACCATCAGGTGCACGTCCTCGCCGGCCTCGCGGACCACGTCGGCGAACTCCGCCAAGGGCGCGCGGTCGCCGAGCATGGAGTATAGCCCCTCGACGATCACCAGCTTGATCCCCGGCGTGTCGCGCAGCCGCTCCAGCCGCCGCGCGAGGTTGGCGGGGTCGTTGTGCCGGAAGCGCAGGGTCTCGGCCTCGGCCATGCGGCAGGCGTCGTAGATCGAGGCGTGGCTGTCGGCGTCGATCAGGATGCGGTCGCCGCGCCCGGCGAGCGCCGTGATCATGCCCAGATTGGCGACGTAGCCGGTCGAGAACACGATCGCGCCGGCCTTGCCGTAGAAGGCGGCGATCTCCCGCTCCAACGCGGCGTGCCCGGCATAGCTGCCGTTGGCGATGCGCGAGCCGGTGGTGCCGGCGCCGAAGCCGCGCGCGCCGGCCGCCGCGGCCTCGAGGCAGGCGGGATCGAAGGTCAGGCCGAGATAGTTGTTGGTGCCGAAGAGCGTGACCGGACGCGCCTCCAACACCGCCTCGGTGGGGGAGGTCACCGCCTCGAACTCGAGCGCGGAGGGGTCCCGCCCGAGCGCCCTCAGCGCGCCGTAGGCCTCGTCCGCCGCCGCGATCCTGTCCCTGATGCTCACGCCGTCGTCTCCTTTCCGTGGCCGCCCGGCGCCGTCAGGCCCGCGACCTCGCGGACCACGTCCGCCACCGTGCGCGCCTCGGCCAGCCGGTCGAGCGGGATGTCGATGTCGAGCGCCTCCTCGAGGTCGAGGACGAAGTCCATGACCGCGACCGAATCCATGCCGGTGTCGGCCATCACCCGGGTGTCGGGGCCGGGCGCGTGGCCGTTGCGCACATGCTGCGCGAGAAGCGCGATCACCTCGCGCTCGATCTCCTCGGCGGTCATCGCGCGGCCCCCCGCCGCGAGGGTCGCGCGGCTCCTTCGTCCCGCCTGGCCCATTCGAAGGCGGCGACGCGCTCGGCCGCGATGGCGAGATCGCGCGGGAAGTCCACCTCCGCCCACGGCAGCCCCTCGATGGAGACGGCGCCGACGCCGCCCTCGACCGCGAGACCGTCGATCACCGAAAGATACCAGCGCGAGAGCGCGGCCGGGTCGCGGAGCGCGGCGTCGAGCGCCGCGGCGAAGCGCGCGCCGCCCCCGTTCCGCAGCCGGATCATGCCGATGGACTCGCCGTCGATCCGGCCGTCGAGCGTCTTGCCGATGCGCTCGAGCGCGCCGCCCTGACCCAGTCGGATCTTCATGTCGTCCGCGTCGTAGTCGGCCTTGCGGTCGATCGTGACCGTGATCGGCGCGCGGGCCTCGGCGAGGGCCCGGGCGGCGACGCGCGGGTCGAACAGGGTGTCGCCGTTGATCAGCAGCGTGTCCGGCCCGAAGAGATCGCGCGCCACCCAGCAGGAGGCGATGTTGTCGGCGACGGCGTGAAAGGGATTGTGCCGGCAGACCGTCGGGATCGACGGGCCGATCACCGCGAGCGCGGCCTCGACGGCGGGCGCGGCGAAGCCGGTGACCACCGTGACAGAGCGCACGCCGACTTCGGACAGCGCGCGCAATTGCCAGTCCAGCATGGGGCGGCCGCCGATTTCCACCAGACATTTCGGCCGGGAGTCGGTCAGGGGCGAGAGCCTGCGGCCCTGCCCGGCCGCGAGAACGACGGCGTCGGTCATTGAATCCCTCTTTTTATGATCGGTTCGTCTTCAACGCCACAAAAGTCGATACGGTTTCGTTCCGTCATCCGAAAGGTGTAAGATCATCACGAAATGTTTACGTTTTTGTCGAATTCGTGGCGGGTGCGCGTCACTCGCGCCCGATCCAGCCCGCGGCCCGATACCACGCCACCGTCTCGGCGAACCCCGCGTCGATGTCGATCCGCGGACGCCAGAGCGCCGCGGGCGGCCGGCGTGCCGGCCCCACCGACCAGTCGGCGTGCAGGATCTCCCGCGCCTTGCCGGAGGTGAGGATCGGCGGCGGCAGAAGGGGCAGCCATGCGCCGAGGTCGCCCACCCTCCCGGCCGCGCGCACCAGCGCCGCCGGCAGCGCCAGGGGGCGGAGCGTCCGGCCTTGGGCGCGGCAGGCCGCGGCCGCGATCTCGGGCCAGGTGCGGCCTTCGCCGCAGGCGTCCGAGAGTTCCCACAGAAGCGGCCCCTGGGCCTCCGCCGCCGCCGCGACCGCATCGGCGAGGTCGCGCGCGTGCAGCACCGTCACCCGCGCCCCGGGCGCGCCGAGCAGCGGCTGCACCGGCCAGCGCGCCGCGCGGAACAGCGCCAGCGTCGCGCGGTCTCCCGGCCCGTAGACCGCGCCGGGGCGCAGCACCGCCGCGTCGGGGCAGGCCTCGGCGAAGGCCGCCTCGCCGGCCGCCTTCGAGGCCGCGTAGTCCGATATCTCCGGCGCCCGCGCCGCGAGGGAGGAGACCAGCACCGCCCGCGCCCCCGGCGCCCGGCGTGCGACCGCGGCGGCGAGCGCCGCCGCTCCGTCCCGGTTGACCGCCATGAAGTCCGCGCGCCTGCGGGCGCGGACCGCCCCGGCGACGTGGATCACCGCGTCCGCCCCCTCGGCCAGCGCCTCCAGCGCTGCGGCGTCGGCGAGGTCGCCGGCCACGACCTCGAGCGGCGTCGCCCCGAGATCGAGCCGCGGCGTGCGCCGCGCCAGCACCCGAAGCCGCCAGCCCCGCGCCGCCAGCGCCGCGGCGACGTGGCCGCCGACGAAGCCCGTCGCGCCGGTCAGCGCGGCGAGGCGGCTCATGCCTCGAGGCGTCCCGCGCGGTGCATCTCGCGCGCCTGCGCCCGGCTCAGCTTGCCCGACGAGGTGCGCGGCAGCCTTCCCGGCCGGGTCAGGGCGATTTCGGCGGCCAAGCCGAAGCTCTGGCGGACCAGGGCGTCGGCCGCCTCGCGGAGGCGTCCGGCGGCATCGGGATCGAGCGAGCGCGTCTCGAGCGCGACGACGACGCGCTCGCCGCTCCCGTCGTCCACGGCGAAGGCGGCGGCCCCCCCCTCGCGCAGCCCCTCCAGGTCGCGCTCGAGCGTCCACTCGATGTCCTGCGGCCAGATGTTGCGGCCGTTGACCAGGATCAGGTCCTTGGCCCGGCCGGTCACCACCAGCTCGCCCTCCACGAGATAGCCGGTGTCGCCGGTGTCGAGCCAGCCGCCTGGCCCCAGCGCCTCCGCCGTGGCTTCGGGATCGCGGAAATAGCCCTGCATCACGCTCGGCCCGAGGGCGTGGATGCGCCCGACGCGACCGCTCGGCAGGGGGCGGCCCTCGTCGTCGCGGATCTCGACCGCATGGCCGGGCAGGGGCGTGCCGCAGCGCGCGAAGGCCCGTCCGCCGGCCCCGCCGGGCCGCGCCTCGCCGCGTTCCAGCGCCTCCGGGTCCGGCGTCTCGACCAGGCAGCCGCGGCCCGTCGGCGGGAAGGTCAGGCCGAGGGCCAGCTCGGCCATGCCGTAGCTCGGCAGGAAGGCGCGGGGATCGAAGCCGTGGGCGGCGTGCGCGGCCGCGAAGGCGTCGAGGTTGGCCTTGCGGACCATGTCGCCGCCGACCCCCGCGATCCGCCAGGAGGAGAGGTCGAGGTCCGGCGCCGGTCGCGCGCGGCGGGCGGCGAGTTCGTAGCCGAAGGACGGCGCGTAGCTCAGCGTCGCCCGCGCCCGGCCGATCATCGCGGTCCAGAGCCCCGGGCGGCGGATGAAGTCGCGCGTCGCGAGATGGTCGATCGGCATCCCCGTCGCGATCGGCAGCAGCAGGCAGCCGACCAGGCCCATGTCGTGATAGAAGGGCAGCCAGTTAACGCCGCGGTCGTCCTCGCCGATCGCCAGCGCCTCGGCCATGCCCGCGAGGTTGGCCATCAGCGCGCGATGCGTGACGCCGATCCCGCGCGGCGCCCGCGTGGTGCCGGAGGAGAACTGGAGGTAGGCCAGCGCGTCCGGATCCGGGGGGCCGGGCAGGCGGCTCTCCGGCGCGACGTCGATCGCCGCGTAGGGGCCGAGATGCCGCAGGCCACGCGGCTCGAGAGCATCCGCCGCCAGCGCCCGGCAGGCGTCCGGCAGGAACACCGCCGAGACGTCCGCGACCTCGGCGATGCGGCCGATCTGCGCCGCATAGGCCCCGGCGGCGCCGAACGCCGCGGGCAGCGGCATCGGGCATGGCAGCAGCCCCGCCAGCACCGCGCCGAGGAAGGCCCGCGCGAAGTCGCCCTCCGTCTCGGCCACCACGCCGACGCGGTCGCCCGGCGCGAGGCCGAGGCCGAGCATGCGCGCCCCCGCCTCGCGAGCCTCCTCGGCCAGGCGGGCGTACGGCACCGACTCGATCGGCCCGCCACGAGCGTCGTGGAAGGTCATCCCGGCCTCCGTCGAGGCGGTGGCCGCCGCGTCGAGGGCGGCCGCGAGCGTCGCGGTCCGCGCCGGGTCGGACGCGGCGGCGTCGCCGGCCGGAGTTGACGTCGTCGACATGCGGTGGTCTCCACCTCGGAACGGAGGCACGAACGCGCCTGATAGCGGAGAGGTTCGTGCCTGCACAACCTGACGCGGGGGAACGGGACGCGATGATGGCCGGACGGGCGCGGCCGAACTGGCTCAGGCGGAAGGCCGCGCGCCTGCGCCTGCGCGAGCCGCGTTTCGGCGAGGCGGCGACCCGCCGGCCCGAGACCATCCGTCTCGCGTCCGATCCCGGCGCGCCGGCCGCGGCGCCGCTGGAGCTGTGGGTGACGACGGCGCCGGAGGAACTCGGCGCCGTCCGGACGCTGGTCGGCGCCGTCGATTGGCTGCGCGCCCCGGGCCGGGCGGTGACGGTGCATCTCGTCTCGAACCTCGCGGGCCTGCCGCGGCGGCGCTGGGCGACGGCTTGGGAGGGCTATCGCGCCGCCGTGCCCGGCCTTGCGTCCGGCGGGGGGCGGGCGGTGGCCTGCACGGCCGAGACGGTGTTCCTCGAGGATCCGGGCGCGCTCCTCTCGCTCGACATGGGCGGGGCGGCCTGGCTCGCGGGTCCGGACCGGCGAAGTCCGGCGCTGCTGGACCTCGACGCGCTCGCCCCGGTCTGGCGGCTCGAGGATCTGCGGCGCGGCGTCGCGCCTGCCGCCGTCGAGGCGCGCGCGCCCGCCGGGCCTTTGCCCGCGGTGTGGACGCAGGGGCCGGACTCGGCGGGGTCCGAGGGCGCCGCGGGCCTCCCGGCCTCGGCGCGGCACGGGCAGGACGCGCTCGCCCGTCTCTGGCGCGAACGGGCCGAGGCGGCGGACGCGGCGGGTCTGCGCCTCTTCACCCGCGAGCGACCCTCGGCCGAGTTTCACGACCTGCTGGATCTCTACCGAAGGATGCACGACGCCGGCGCCTTTCCGGGCCAGCGGCTGAAGCATCATCTGAAACCGGTGCGCGCGCTGATCGCCGAGACCGGCGCCCGCACGCTTCTCGACTACGGCGCCGGCAAGGCGGAAGGCTACGCGCGCCTCCCGGGCGAAGCCGAGGCGAGCCCGATGCGCGCCGCCGAGGCCTGGCCCGGCGTCACCGTGCGCTGCTACGACCCCGGCGTCGCCGCTTTCGCGGATCCGGGCGCCGAGGCGGTGGACGGCGTGATCTCGACCGACGTGCTGGAGCATCTCAGCCCGTGGGACGTGCCTTGGGTGCTCGACGAGATGTTCGCCCGCGCGCGGCGCTTCGTCTTCGCCGTCGCCGCCTGCTATCCCGCCGTCAAGACGCTGCCCGACGGGCGCAACGCCCACAGCGCGCAGATGTCGCACGACTGGTGGCGGGCGCGGATGCGCGAGGCCGCCCGCGCCCGTCCGGGGCCGCGCTGGCGCCTCGGCTGCGACGACCGCACGGCCTTCCGGAAATGGACGACGATCTACGAGGACTGACCGCGCCCGGCGGCCCCCCTCAGGCCGCCGCCGCGCGATCGCCGAGCACGGCGTCGACCGAGGGCGCTGCGCGCAGCTTCTCCAGCGCGTCGTGGCGCAGATGGTCGGCGGCCATCTCGCGCCGCAGCTCGGCCTCGGTGATCTGTCCGGTGTCGAGGCATTCGGCGAGATAGGCGAAGAACAGCGCCTCCTGCCGCGGATCGGGATGCGGCTTGTAGCGGCCGGGCAGACGCACGCCCGCGCCGGGCAGCCAGCGGCCGACCAACGGCACGCGGTTGGTGAAGTCGATCGGCAGACCCGTCTTCCAGGGCTGGGTGCGGCGCTTGGTGTTGTGCAGGAGCCGCGTGTCCGGGCCGAGGCGGTCGAAGTCGTTCCAGACGGTCTCGAGCGCTCCGATGCTCTCCTGCGGCTCCTCGGCGAGGACGATCCAGTCCTCGTAGTCGAGCTCGCCCGCGAACATCCGCTCGAAGTTCCGCGCCATGTCCCAGTGGCCCAGCTTCGCGCAGTCGAGCAGCATCACCGAGGTCGCGACGTAGTCGGCGCGTCCGTTGTGGCCGGGGCGCGGGCGGGCGAGGATCGCCTTGCCCTGCATGTCCCGCTCGAACAGCTCCGTGACGTCGCCGACCGCGAAGACGTCGGGGTCCACGACGATCGCCCGGCCCTCGTATCCCATCCGCTCGGGCGGGCCGAAGCGCACGGGCGTGAAGCTCTGCAGGTCGTCGTTGCGCCACACCCGCCAGCCGCCGGCGCGCAGGAACCGCCTGCCTTCGTGGGCTTCGAAGACCGGGAAATCCTCGCGCCGGAGGATCTCCACCTCGAAGGCCTCGGGCCGGGTCGACCGGCGCTTCAGCGAATGGCGCGCCACGATCGCGCCGGCCATCTGCCGCGCGTTGGTGTGGATGAATACCGTGTCGGTCATGGCTCGTCTCCCGTCGCCGAAGGATCGAGAGTATCCGCCGGACGCGCTTGCGGGCAATGCCCCGCCGCCCTATGCGGCGACGACGGTTCGGCGCGGGGACGGCGATGCAGGGCGAGGACGCGACGGCGGAGACCATCTGGCCGCGGCTGCGGCGGAACGCCGGGGTGATCCTCGGCGGGCGGGCGCTGGCCGGGCCGCTGAATCTGGCGGCGACGGTCGTCGCGGTGCGGGCGGTGGGGATCGAGGGCTTCGGCGTCGTGGTCCTGCTGCAGGCCTATGTCCGGGTGGTGGCGGGTCTCCTGCGCTTCGAGAGCTGGGCGGCGGTGACGCGCTACGGCGCCGGGCTGATGGCGCGGGGCGACGACGAGGGGTTGCGGCGGCTGACGGGGTTCACCCTGCGCCTCGATGTGATCGCCTTCGCGGTCTCCGTGGCGCTGGCCGCCGCGGCGGCGCCGACGCTGGCCGATTGGTTCGGCTGGCCGGCGGCCTTCGCCACGCTCGCGCCGCCCTACGCCGTCGCCATCGTCTTCATCACCGGCGCGACGCCCACGGGCTTCCTGCGTCTGGTTGACCGCTTCGGGACGCTCGCCGCGCAGAACGTGCTGAACGCGCTGATCCGGCTGGCCGGGGCCGGGCTGGTCTTCGCGCTCGGTCTCGGCGTGCCCGCGCTGGCGGCGGTCTGGGCGGCGGCGGGGATCCTCTCGGGTCTCTACCTGATGTCGGTCGCCTGGTCCGAGGCGCGGGCGCGCGGCCTGACCCCGCGGCTTCGTGGACGCTGGTCCGAGCTCGCCGCCGGGCTGCCGAATCTCGGCCGCTTCGTGGCTCTGACCAACGCGACGGCGGTGGTGGACACCGTGAGCTCCCATGCCGCCCTGCTGATCGCGGGCGCGATCCTCGGTCCCGCGGGGGCGAGCCTCTACGGCCTCGCCCGGCAGATCAGCGACGCCCTCGGCAAGCTCAGTCCGATCCTCGGGCAGGTCATCCTGCCCGAGCTCGCGGGGCTCGAGGCGCGGGGCGACCGGCGGACCCTGCGCCGGGTGGTGCGACGCACGCTCCAGCTCTCGGCGATCGGCCTCGGCGCGGTGATGGCCGCCCTCTGGGCCGGCGGGGAGGCGCTGCTGACGCTCCTCTTCGGGCCGGAGGCGGCGCCGGCCGCGCCGCTCCTGCTCGGGGCCGGCGCGGCGGCGAGCCTCGCGGCCTGCGGCTTCGCGCTCGGCCCGGCGCTGCTGAGCCTCGGGCGGGAGAAGGCGGTGTTCGCCACCGCCCTCGCCGCCACGGCGGTCTTCGTGCCGCTGCTGGTCGCGCTGCTGCACGCCTTCGGCCTCGCCGGCGCGGGGATCGCGATCGCGGTCTGGCAGGGGGCGATCTTCGCCTCGCGCCTCGCGATCCTTCGGGCCGAACTGCGGCGCGCGCCGTGACCGGCGCGGCGCGGGTGTGGGCGCTGACCGGGTCGCGTCAGGGCGACGCGGCGCAGGCGCGGGCGCTCGCCGAGGACCTCGGGCGTCCCTGGCGCGAGATCCCGCTTGACCACGGGCCGCTGCGCGAGATCCCCAACGCGCTTCTCGGCGCCTCGCTCCTCTCGCTGCGCGGCCGGCCCGAGGCGCTCGCCCCGCCCTGGCCCGACCTCGTGATCGGCGTCGGCCGGCGCAGCGTGCCGGCGGCGCGCTGGATCCGCGCCCGCGCCGGCGGGCGGACGCGCCTCGTCTGGATCGGGCGACCGCGCGCGCCTCTCGGCCGGTTCGATCTCGTGCTGAGCACGCCGCAATACGGGCTGCCTGACGCGGCGAACCTGATCCCCCTGACGTTGCCCTGGCAGGCGCCGCGGGCCTCGCCGCCCTCGGCGGGCGAGGGCTCCCAGGTCCTCGCGGTGCTGGGCGGCGACGGCTGGGCGGTGCGCCTCGGCCCGGCGGAGATCGACGCCCTCGCCGCCGAGGCGCGCGCGCGGGCCGGGGCGCTGAGCCTGCCGTTGGCGGCCGTCACCTCGCCGCGCACGCCGCCCGCCCTCGTCGCCCGGCTCCGCGCCCGGTCGGGGCCGGACGACCGCTTCCACGCCTTCGGCGAGGCCGGGGCGAACCCCTATCGCGACTGGCTCGCCGCCGCGGCGGAGGTCGTGGTGACCGGCGACAGCGCCTCGGCCCTCTCCGAGGCGGCGTGGACCGGACGGCCCGTCACGGTGATCCCCGCGCCCGAACGCCCTTGGCTGCGGGCGCTCGGCGCCCTTGGCGGCGGCGCGGCGCGACGCTGGCGGCGAGGCGGCGGCAATCTCGGCCTCGCCGCCCCGCCCCCGGACATGCCCGCGCTTCTGGCGGCGCTCGTCGAACGCGGCCTGGCGCGGCGGGAGGGGGGCGTGCTGCGCCTCGCCCCCTGCCGCCCGACGCTCGAGGCGGAACGGCGCGCCGCGTTGGCGCGGATCGCGGCGCTCCTGCCCTGACGCGACGACCGCGCGACGGACGCCGTCGCGAGCCAGAAGCCCCGCCGTCCGCCGCGCGGGCCGGCCGCGGATCACGTCACGGGGAGCCGCCGGAACCCGCCGCGAACCGATCGCGTTGCTCCTGTCCACGCCGGGCGTCGCCACCGCGACGCCCGGCGTGGACGCGAATTCGGACGGATCCGGGAGACGCGACGATGAAACGATCCCCGCTGCTCGCCCTCGCCGCCCTCGCCCTCGCCGTCCCCGCAGCCGAGGCGCAGCTCGCGCCCGCCGACGCCCAGCCCCCGACCGCCAGAGGCGGCGGCGAGGCCGCGAAGGCCGCGGTCGAGCGGCTGACCTCGGAGCAGGGCGTCGAGACGCGCACGCTGCGCGGTCTCGAGGGACCGGCCGCAATGAAGGGCGTGCGACGCCTCGAGATCACGACCTATGGTCCGGAGAAGGACGTCCTGCCCGGCGTCGGAAGCCACCTGTTCCGCTCGAGCTACGTGGACGTCGAGCCCGGCGGGGTCGTGGCCGTGCATCCCCATGCCGACCGCCCCGCCTTCCTGCAGATCGTCTCGGGCACGATCATGCTGCACAAGAGCGACGGCGCCTCGCACGAGATGGGGCCAGGCGACTTCACCGCCGCGAGCGATCAGCTCGCGCATTGGTGGGAGAACCGCGGCGACGAGACCGTGCGCATCTGGGTCGCCGACCTCTGCGACGCCGAACATGCGCGCGGCTGCGAGCCGGGCATGGAGGCGGGCGCGACGGCGGTCGGCTCCGACGACGGCGCGACGCTCTCCGAATCGCCCGAGGGCGAGCGGCCGAGCGTCGAGCGGATGGCCGCGATCGATCTCGTCGGAGAGTTCCCCGACGCGGTGCACGACGGCATCGGGAACCGCGTGATGCGGCTGCGCCGGGTCGAGATCGCGCCGGGCGGCGCCGTCCCCGCCCATGCGCAGGCGGAGCGGCCCAACTACTTCCGCATCACCGAGGGCGAGTTGCGGCTGCACACCCCCGAAGGCGCGCGGACGCTGAAGGAGGGAACCGTGGTGCTCGAGCGCGGGACGAGCGAACGCGCCTTCGAGAACCCGGGCGACGGCGCCGTGGTGCTGCACGCCGTCCACATCGTCGATCCGGACGCCTGAGCGGATGTTGGGCCGGATCGTCGGACGGGGACCGCGGGGCGGACGCCTCGCGGGCCTCGTCGCGGCTGCGCTGGGCCTCGGCGTCGGTCTCGTTGCGCCGGCAGCCGAGGACGCGCCGCGGACGCTGACCCTGCAGGCGCGCTTTGCGCCGCTGTTTCTGGCGGACGCGCCGCCCGGCGGGGCGCATCCCATCGGAGGGCCGACGACGCGCTTCGTCGAGACCGCGAACGCGGCGCTGGAGCCGCACGGGCTGCGCTTCTCGCACCATGTCAGCGGCGAGGTTCCGCCCTCGGACGAGGGCCGCGTGCAGCCGCCGGCGGCGGAGCTCGGCGACGAGCACCCGACGCTGCACGCGGCGGTCGCCGCCGGCGCCGTGGACGCAGGCGTCGGCCTCGCGAACATGAGCGGCGAGCCCTTCGGCGCGCTCCTCACGGCGGCGCGGCCGTTCGGCATGGCGCCCGACGCCTTCGCGGCCTGGCTCTACGACGAAGGGCTGGCGCTGCAGCAGGCCCTCTACGACGAAGCGTTCGAGGGGCGGCTGAAGGTCCTGCCCGTCGCGATCCTAGGGACGCAGGGCGGCGGATGGTTTCCGGAGCCGCTTCCGGACCCGGCGGCCGACCCCGTCCTCGACGCGGAGGCGGCGATGCGCAGGCTCTGCGGGAGGCCGTGGATCGTGCGCTGGCCCGAGCCCGGCGCCGGGGTCTGGCGGCGGGCCTGCGCCGACGTCGGCGTCGAGACCGCCCGGATCGGCGAGGCGACGCGCTGCGCCGACGCGTCGAAGCCTTGCCCCTCGGACGGCAATCCGGTCGCGCGGCGGCCGGAGAGCCTGGCCTTCGGCGGCTTCGTGTTCGGCGGCCTGCCGCAGCGTCTCGCGCTTCTCGGGCGGGTCGACGCCTGGGAGCTGAACATGCCGTACTACGACGCGATGATGATGAAGCTCGCCACCGGTCAGGGCGACGTGCCGAACGCGGAGGCGGATCTCTCGCCGGTGATCGAGGCGACGCCCCACGTCTACGCCGCAACCTGGCATCAGCCGCTGAGTTACGCGGAACTGATCGTGAACAGGGATGTCTGGGACGGCTTGGCCGAGGACGAGCGCAGGGCGATCGAGCGGGCCGCCCGCGCCTCGACGCTGGAGGCATGGATGCAGGGGCTCGCCTTGCAGGACCGCGGCGTGGCGCTGCTGCGCGAGCACGGCGCGACGCTGCTGCGCTGGCCGGAGGGCCTGCGCGACCGGCTGCGGGCGGCGACGAAGGCGCATCTCGACGAGCGTGCCGCGGCGCTCGCCGCCGAGGGGCGGACGGGCTATCGCCGGGTGCTCGAGAGCCTGCGCGGCTACGCGGCGCGGCATGCCGACTGGCAGGCCTTCGGCGAGCGCGGGCGGGAACGCGCCCTGCCGCCCGCCTCGCCGGAGTGACGGGCGCCTGCGCCGCCGCCCGCCGACGCGGGGAACCGGGCGACGAGGGGACGCTCCCCCGCATCCCCGGCCCCGCGTCCGACGCCGGTCCGGGCGATCCGAAACCGTGGAGGAGGAGGACGGCGATGGCCGACGAGTCCAAGCCCGTGACGCTGGCGCTGCAGGGGGGCGGCGCGCACGGCGCCTTCACCTGGGGCGTGCTCGACCGCTTCCTAGAGGACGAGCGGGTGAGCATCGCCGGGATCTCCGGCACCTCGGCCGGCGCGATCAACGCCGTCGCGGTCGCCGACGGCATCACCAGCGGCGGGCGGGAGACGGCGCGCGAGCGGATGGAGGACTTCTGGCGCACGGTCGGCGCCGCCTCCCGCCTGAGCCCGATCCGGCGCACGCCCGTGGACGCGTTTCTAGGACGCTGGAACCTCGAATGCTCGCCGGCCTACCAGGCCTTCGACGAACTCACGCGGATGTTCTCGCCCTATCAGCTCAATCCGCTGAACCTGAACCCGCTGCGCGATCTGCTCGCGGCCAGCGTCGACTTCGAGGCGGTACGCGCCTGCACCGCCTTCGAGCTGTTCGTGTCGGCCACCGACGTCGAGACGGGGCGTGTTCGGGTGTTCCCGCGCGAGCGTCTGACCGCGGACATGGTGATGGCCTCGGCCTGTCTGCCGTATCTCTTTCAGGCCGTCGAGATCGACGGTCGGTCCTATTGGGACGGCGGCTACATGGGCAATCCGGTGCTGTTCCCCCTGCAGTGCGAGGGCCTGCCGGAGGATGTCGTGGTGGTGCAGGTCAACCCGATCGAACGCCCCGGCACGCCGCGCACCCCGCAGGAGATCCGCAACCGCATCAACGAGATCAGCTTCAATTCCAGCCTGCTGAAGGAACTGCGTTCGGTGGCCTTCGTCGATCGGCTGGTGGCGGAGGGCAAGCTGATGCCGAGCGACTGCCGTCAGGTCCGCGTCCACCTGGTCGAGAACGAGACGCAGCTGCGTCCGCTCGGCGTCTCCTCCAAGATGAACGGCGAGTGGGAGTTCCTGCTCCATCTGCGGGACGTGGGGCGCGCCACCGCGACGGACTGGCTCGACGCCAATCACGACGCCGTCGGCGAGCGTTCGACGGTCGATCTCGAAGCCTTCTTCGCCGATCTCGGGGCGCGGCATCACGGCTGAGAAGCTCGGTTCCGGCGATCACGTGACGGCGAGCGGCCTCGACCGGCGGCGCGACCGGACCATCGTCCACTATGACGAGGGACACGACCCTCGTTCGGGAATCACAGCCATGCGCGCCATCCTCGTCCTCGTCCTCGCCTCTATCCTAGCGGCCACGTCGGCCTCGGCGGTCGAGACCCGGCGGCTGACCTTCGAACATGACGGCGCCGAGCGCGTCGCGCTGATGGACGCACCCGCCGGCGCGGCCGACGCGCCGGCGCTCGTGGTCCTGCACGGCGGCATCGGCGGCGCCGAATGGATGCGACGCCGGGCGGACATCCGCCTTGCGCGGGAGGGTTGGGTGGTGCTCTGGCCCTCGGCGGTCGACGACTGGAACGACGGCCGGCGGGACGCGCGCGGCCGGCCCTACGCCGAAACCGACGACCTCGGCTTCCTGCGGCGCCTGATCGAGGGCCTCGCCGAGGCCGGCGTGGTCGATCCGGCGCGGATCTTCTTCGCCGGCCCTTCGCTCGGCGGAACCATGACGTTGCGCGTGCTCTGCGAGGCGCCGGATCTCGTCGCGGGCGCGGCGGTGGCGATCTCCAGCCTGCCGGTTGGCCTCGACTGCGCCGAAGGCCCGCCGCGTCCCGTCGCGCTGCTGCACGGCACCGAGGACGCCATCATGCCGCCCGAAGGCGGGAGCATCGGCGGCGACAGCCTCTTCGTGCGGGACCGCGGGCGCGTGCGGTCCGTGGCGAAGACGGTCGACGTGCTCTCCGCGCGGAACGGCTGCGAGGGCGTGACCGCGACGCCGATGCCGGATCTCGCGCCCGACGACGGCTCCACCGTGGTGCGGCGCGAGCACGTCGGCTGCCGGGCGCCGTTCGTCCACTACGTGGTCGAGGGCGGCGGCCACACCTGGCCCGGGTCCGCCACGCCGGGTCTGGCGGAACGCCTGCTCGGCGCCACCAACCGCGACTTCTCCGCGACCCGCGCCTTCGAGGCGTTCTTCCGCGAGGCCGCCGGACGCTGAACGCCATGGCCGCTCGGTGGGGCGGGTGGTTCGGGTCGCGTCCGTGCGCCTCGCGGTTCCCGCCGCGGACGCCGAGGCCGTCGACGCGTTCGGCTCGGACGGGAGCGTCGGCGAAGCCGTCGGCCCGGCTCGCGGTCCTCCGATCGGCCCGAGAAGCCTAGACATCGGAACCCAAAGCGATTGAGGCTCGCTCCCGTCCGTCGGAGGTCGGGATCGGGCATCTCCGATCTCGGAGAACACGGATCGGGGAGGAACCGCGATGGTCGAGACGGAATGGGCGCGGCTCAAGGCGCACGAGCTGCGCGCGCTGGCGGCGGAGGGGGCGGCGGTGATCCTGCCCGTCGCCTCGATCGAGCAGCACGGGCCGCATCTGCCGGTGATGACGGACACGCGGCTGGGGCTGGAGATCGCCCGGCGGGCGGCGCTGAAGGCGTGGGAGACGCGCAAGACGGTCGTGGCGCCGGTGGTCTGGTCGGGGCTCTCCGAGCATCACATGCCGTTCGGAGGCACGCTGACGCTGCGGCAGTCGACCTTCCTGGCGGTGCTGGCGGATCTGGTGGACGCGATGGCGCGGCACGGGTTCCGGCAGGTGCTGATCTCCAACAGCCACGGCGGCAACATCATCGCCATGCAGGCGGCGGCGGACGAGATCGGCGCGCGGGGCGAGGTCACGGTGGTGGCCGCGACCTACGTGCAGGAGGCCGCCGGGGCCTTCGCGAAGATCCTCGAGGACCAGTCGGGCGTGCAGCACGCCTGCGAGGCGGAGACGGCGATGATGCTGGCCGTGGAGCCGGGGCTGGTGGACGCCTCGGATCTCGCGGCGCTGGGCACGGATCCGAACGCGCCGTATCTTCGCGCGGGGGCGGCGGCGCATCGCTGGCGTTCCTTCGCCTCGGTGACGGGGGACGGGGTGCTGGGGCGGCCCGCCAAGGCGACGGCGGAGAAGGGCGAGCGGCTGGTGGAGGCGGGAGCGGAGGCGATCGCGGCGCTGCTGACCGATCCCGCCGTCTGGGCCGAGGCGGAGGACCGGCGCGGGGCCGGGACCGCCGGCGTGGCGTTCCGGGACAGGTGAGGACGGAATGAACGAGTTCGACTACGTCGTGGTGGGCGCTGGCTCGGCCGGCTGCGTGATTTCGGCGCGGCTGACGGAGGACCCCGGCGTCACCGTCTGCACGCTGGAGGCGGGGCCGCCGGACCGCAGCCTCTACATCCATCTGCCCGTGGGGTGGATGAAGCTGATGCGCGATCCGAAGCACAACTGGATGTACGAGGCGGAGGCCTCGGAATGGACCGGGGGGCGGCGGGTGCCGCTGCCGCGGGGGCGGACGCTGGGGGGCTCCTCCTCCATCAACGGCTGCATCATCAACCGCGGCGAGCCGGGGGACTTCGACCACTGGGCGCAGCGCGGCAATCCGGGCTGGGGCTATGCGGACGTGCTGCCGCTGTTCCGGCGGCTCGAGGACTGGGTGGGGGAGGATCCGGACGGGCTGCGCGGCAAGGGCGGGCCGTTGAAGGTCACGCCGAGCCCGTGGCGGCATCCGCTCTGCGACGCCTTCCTCGACGCCTGCGAGGCGATGGGGATCCCGAAGAACCCGGACTACAACGGCGTGCGGCAGGAGGGGGCGAGCTACACGCAGCGCAACATCTCCGGCCGCTGGCGGATGAGCGCGGCGCGGGCCTGGCTGCATCCGGCGATGAAGCGCGGAAACCTCGAGGTCCGCACCGAGACGCAGGCGATGGCGGTGCTGTTCGAGGGGCGGCGGGCCGTGGGCGTCAGGGTGCGTCGGGGCGGCAAGGTGGAGGAGATCCGGGCGCGGCGGGAGGTGATCCTCTGCGGGGGCGCGGTGAACTCGCCGCAGCTGCTTCAGCTCTCGGGCGTCGGCGATCCGGAGCATCTGCGCGAGGTCGGGATCGAGGTGCGGCACGCGCTGCCGGGCGTCGGCGAGAACCTGCGCGACCACTACACGCCGCGCTTCACGGCGCGGGCGAAGGGGGTGGAGACCTACAACGAGCGCGTGCGCTGGCCGGCCTTCGGGGTGGAGCTGATGAAGTGGGCGGCGGGGCGGCCCTCGGTGCTCAACGTGGCGGCGACGGCCTGCTACGCCTTCGCGCGCTCGGACCCGGCGCTCGAGGTGAACGACCTGCAGATCACCTTCATGCCGGCGAGCTACAAGGAGGGGCGGCAGGACCGCCTCGACGACGAGCCGGGCATGACCATCGCCGCCTGGCAGCAGCGGCCGGAGAGCCGGGGCTATGTCCGCGCGAAGTCGGCCGATCCGTTCGAGAAGCCGGCGATCGATCCGCGCTACCTCTCGGACGAGGGGGACCGGCGGGTGCTGCTGAAGGGGCTGAAGCTGGCGCGGGCGATCCTCAGGGCCGCGCCGATGGCGCCCTATTTCGACCGGGAGCTCTGGCCCGGCGACGGCGTCTCGACGGACGAGGAACTGCTGGAGACGGCGAAGGCGCGGGGCACGACGACCTTCCACCTGATGGGCACCTGCCGGATGGGGCCGGAGCAGGACCCGACGGCGGTGGTCGACGCGCGGCTCCGAGTGCGGGGACTGGAGGGTCTGCGGGTGATCGACGCCTCGGTCATGCCGACGATGCCGAGCGCCAACACCAACGCGGCGACGCTGATGATCGCCGAGAAGGGTTCCGACATGATCCGCGAGGACGCGAGGGCGGCGCTGGCGGCCGAGTGAGCCTCGCGGAGCGGGGCCGCCTTCGCGGCCCCGCGCGCCTGCGCCTCGGGCCGGGGCGCGGGGCGCCCCGGACCTCGAAGCGGGCGGCGCCGGGGGCGCCGCCCGGGGGCCGTCTCAACGCATCACGAAGGGGTTGCCCGGGGGCGCGTCGGAGGTGTTGATCCAGACGGCCTTGGTCTCGAGATACTCCGCGATCGCGTCGATGCCGCTCTCGCGCCCGAGGCCGGACTGCTTCATGCCGCCGAAGGGCATCATGTAGCTGATCGCGCGATAGGTGTTGATCCAGACCGTGCCGGCCTTCAGGGCCTTGGCCATGCGGTGGGCGCGGGCGATGTCCTTGGTCCAGACGCCGGCGGCGAGGCCGTAGATGACGCCGTTGCCGAGTTCCACCGCCTCGGCCTCGTCGTCGAAGCCGATGATCGAGAGGACCGGGCCGAACACCTCCTCCTGCGCGATGCGCATGTCGTTGCGGACGTCGGTGAAGATGGTGGGCTGGACGAAGTTGGGGCCGACCTCGGACGGGCCGCCGCCGGCGATGAGGCGGGCGCCTTCGCCCTTGGCGATCTCGATGTAGTCGAGGATCTTCTCGTATTGCGGCCGGGTCGTCACCGGCCCGATGTTGGTGTCGGGCTGCATCGGGTCGCCGATCTTCGCGGTCCGCGCGAGCTCCACCAGCTTCTCGGTCAGCCTGTCCTTGATGGAGTTCTGGACGAGGAGGCGCGAGCCCGCGATGCAGGTCTGGCCCGTCGCCGCGAAGATGCCGGAGACGGCGCCGGCGGCGGCGGCGTCGAGATCGGCGTCCTCGAACACGATGTTGGGGGACTTTCCGCCGAGCTCGAGGCTGACGCGCTTCAGGGTCCTGGCTGCCTGTTGGTAGATCATGCGGCCGGTCGCGTCCGAGCCGGTGAAGGTGATCTTGGCGACGTCGGGGTGCTCCACCAGCGCCGCGCCGACTTCGGGGCCGAGGCCGGTGACGACGTTGAAGACGCCGTCGGGCAGGCCCGCCTCCTTGGTGAGCTTCGCGAATTCGAGGGTCGAGGCGGAGGTGAACTCCGACGGCTTCACCACCACGGCGCAGCCCGCGGCGAGGGCGGGGGCGCATTTCCAGGCGATGAAGAGGAGGGGGGAGTTCCAGGCGGTCAGCGCGCCGACGACGCCGACGGGCTCGTGCGTGGTGAAGGCGAAGTGGTCGGGCTTGTCGATGGGGACGACGCCGCCTTCGATCTTGTCGGCGAGGCCGGCGAAGTACCACCACCATTCGGGGTGGTATTTCGTCTGGCCGTGCATCTCGGACATGAGCTTGCCGTTGTCGCGCACCTCGATCCGCGCGAGGCGCTCGGCGTGCTCGGCCACGAGGTCGCCGATGCGGCGCATGACCTTGGCGCGGGCGGAGGGGGACATGGAGGCCCAGGGGCCCGTGGTCATGGCGCGGTTCGCGGCGGCGACGGCGCGGTCGACGTCGGCCTTCGTGCCGCGGGGGACGCGGGCCCAGACCTTGTCCGCGTAGGGGTCGGCGGAGTCGATCCAGTCGCCTTCGGCGGGGTCGGCCTCCGCCCCGTCGATCCAGTGGCGGTAGGTCTCGAGGCCGGCCTCGGCCGGCGCGGTCATGTCGTTCATGGGGTCTCCTCCCTGGCCGGCGGCGGCGCGCGCCGCCGGCCGCTCTGGCGCCCCCCCGCCGGGGCTGGCCAGGGCGTGACGGTCGACCCGGCCCGCGGGGCGGCCTATGTCGGAGCGACGGACCGGCGTGAAGCGGCCGCCTCGTTCCGCCAGGATCGGACCGGCGGGAACTAAGCGCGAGCGGGACGGGAGGGGCATGGAGACCGAACGGATCGAGACGCTGCTGGAGCGCCTGCAGGCGCAGGTCGCGGCGATGACGGATATCTCGCCGCAGATCGGTGCGGCGCTGATCGCGCTGGTCGCGACCTGGGCGACGATGCGGATCGGGCGGCTTCTGATCGGCTGGATCGGGCCGCGGGTGTTCCGCCGCGCGGCGCTGGTGGAAGTGGTCGGCCTCGCCTGGGGCGTGGTGGTCTGGGTCACGGGCATCCTGGTGGCGGCGGCGCTCGCCTTTCCTTCGGTCACGCCGGCGAACGTCCTGACGACGCTCGGCCTCGGCTCCATCGCCATCGGCTTCGCGTTCAAGGACATTTTCGAGAACTTCTTCGCCGGCTTCCTGATCCTGCTGCGCGAGCCGTTCCGGATCGGCGACCATGTCGAGTGCGGCGACCACGAGGGGTCGGTCGAGCGGATCACGATCCGCGACACCCATGTCCGCAAGACGGACGGGCAGCTTGTGGTGATGCCGAACTCCGACCTGTTCCAGAACCCGGTCGTGGTGCGGACCAACCGCGAGGTGCGCCGGGCCAAGGTGATCGCCGGCGTGGCCTACGGCGCCGACGCGGACCGGGCGCGCGAGGTGATCCAGGAGGCCGTGCGCGCCCTCGACAGCGTGCGCGACGACGTGCGGGACGTGCAGGTCTTCGCCTGCTCGCTCTCGGCCTATTCGGTCGATTTCGAGATCGCCTGGTGGACCGGCTCGCGCCCCGTCGACATCCGCGTCTCCACCGACGAGGTGGTGCGGGCGGTGAAGCGGGCGCTGGACCGCGAGGGGATCGAGATCCCGTTCCCGCAGCGCGTCGTGACCATGCGCGAGGAGGGCGACCGGGGTGGCTGAGCGTGGAGGCGGACGCGGGGTGCGGCTGGTCGAACAGCGCGCGCGGGCGCGGCTGGTCTGGCGGCTGGTCGCGCTGCACGGTCTGCCGATGTCCGCGCTGACGGCGGTCCCGGCGCTGTCGGCGGCCGCGGAGGGGGCATGGCGTCTGGCCGGGGTGCTGGCGGCCGCGGCGCTGCCGCCGCTCGCGGCCTTCGCGCATCTGCGCCTGAGCGGCGGGCCGGTGGGCGAGCCGCGGCGGATCGAGGCGCTGGTCGCGGTGGCGGCGATCTTCCTGATCGGGGCGCTGATGGCGACGCCGGCGTTCATGGTGCTCGGCATGCCGCCGATCGACGCGCTGTTCGAGGCGGTCTCGGGCATCACCACGACGGGCCTGAGCGTGGCGCGGGAGGCCGAGCGCTGGCCGGTCTCGGCCCATTTCCTGCGCGCCTGGCTGCAATGGGCGGGCGGCTTCGCCTTCGCCGTGGCCGCGGTCGCGCTGGTGGTGGGGCCGGGGGTGGTGGCGCTGCGCCTCGGCTTCGCGGGCGGGCCGGGGGAGGGCATCCTCGGCTCGGCCCGGAGCCGGGCGCGGCAGCTGCTGGGCGCCTATCTCGCGATCACGGCGGTGGCGGTGGCGGCGCTGGCGCTGCTGGCGGAGGATCCGGTAGAGGGCGCGCTGCTGGCCTTCGCCGGGGTGAGCACGGGCGGATTCTCGCCCGACGCGGCCAGCGTCGCGGTGACGGGGCCGGCGGTGCAGGTCGTCGTGCTCCTCGCCTGTCTGGCGGGGGCGACGTCGATGACGCTCTGGGCGCGGTCGCGGCGCGAGGGGCTCGGACCGCTGATCGGCGATCGGGAGTTCCGCGCGCTGCTGGCGCTGATCCTCGCCATCGGCGCCGCGGTCGTGCTGATCGAGGCGCTTCGGGACGGGGGTCCGGGCCTCTGGCCGGCGGCCTTCGCGGTGGTCAGCGCTCAGACCACGGCGGGCTACAGCGCGGGCGACACCGCGGCGATGGCGCCGGCGACGCTGGCGCTGCTGATCGGCGCGATGGCGGTGGGCGGGTCGATCGGCTCCACCGCGGGCGGGGTGAAGGTGTTCCGCCTCGCCTTCGCGGCCGCGGCGGCGCGGCTGGCGCTGACGCGGGTGGCGCTGAGCCCGCGGGCGCTGGCGACGCCGCGCGTGATGGGGCGCCCGGCCGATCCGGAGGAGGGGATGCACGCCTTCGCGCTGATCGGGATGTTCGGCTTCGGCGCGGGCCTCGGCTGGTTGACGCTGATGCTGTGCGGGGCGGCGCCGCTGCCGGCGCTGTTCGACGCGGTCTCGGCCTTCGGGACGGTGGGGCTCTCGACCGGGGTGACGGGGCCGGATCTGCCGACGGTCGGCAAGCTGGCGCTGTCGCTGGCGATGATGCTGGGGCGGCTGGAGTTCATCGCCTTCCTGATGCTGGTCAGCCCGGCGACCTGGTTGCGCGGCGTCTGACGGGAGAGGAGCGGAGATGCGGATCGTGATCGTGGGGGCCTCGGCCCTCGGGGAGGCGGCGGCGCGCAAGCTGATCGACGGCGGGCACGACGTGGTGATGGTCGACCCCGACCGTGCGCGGCTGGAGGCGATGGCCGAGAGCCACGACCTCGGCGTGATCCACGGCGACGGCACGCTGCCTTCGGTGCTGCGCGAGGCGGGGGGCGAGGATTTCGACGCGCTGCTGGCGCTGACGGGCTCGGACGAGGTCAACATCCTCTGCGCGATGGTCGGCCGGTCGGTCGGCTACGAGAGGGTGGTGCCGAAGATCGTCCAGCCGGAGCTGCGCCCGATCTGCGACGAGCTGGAGCTCGCGGACATGATCACCCCGCACGAGACGGTGGCGGCGGATCTGCAGGACAGGCTGGAGGGGCGCCACGCGGGTGGAGGTTCGGACGAGCCGCACCTCTCGGGCGAGTTGCGGCTCGTCAGTCACATCGTCTCCGGCGCGCTGGCCGGGCGACGGGCGGACGAGCTCGATTTCGCGCGGAGCGCGCGGCTGGTGGCGGTGGAGCGCGGCGAGGAGACGGTCATCCCGCGCGACGACGCGACCTTCGAGGACGCCGACACGCTCGTCTTCGTGGTCCGCCGCGAGGAGGTGGAGGCGGTCAACGACCGCCTAAAGCGAGAGGACCGGGAGTCCGAGGAATGAGCGTCGGCGCGGCGCGGAGGGGAGCCGGATGGGACGGATCCTGAGCGAGGCGCGCAAGCGCCTCTTCGAAGCGGCGGAATGCGCCGGCGTGACGACGGAGCTGTTCGAGCAGCTGAAGTATCCGCGCGAGACCACGGCGATCTCGCTGCCGTTGCGCCGGGACGACGGCCGGCTCGAGATGATCAAGGCCTGGCGCTGTCGCTTCGACGACCATCTCGGCCCGACCAAGGGCGGCGTGCGTTTCCATCCCGACGTGACCCAGGCGGAGGTCGAGGCGCTGGCCTTCTGGATGACCGTGAAATGCGCGTTGATGCACCTGCCCTTCGGCGGGGCCAAGAGCGGCGTGGCGGTGGACCCAAACGCGCTCTCGCCCTTCGAGCGGGAGCGCCTGACGCGGATCTTCGCGGTGCGCTTCGGGCACGTCTTCGGGCCGGAGCGGGACGTTCCGGCGCCCGATCTCGGCACCGGCGCGACGGAGATGGCCTGGATCGTGGACGCCTACGGCCGCGAGACGGGCGCCAGTCAGCCGCATGTGGTGACGGGCAAGCCGCCGGTGCTCGGCGGCCTCGCGGGTCGCCGGGACGCGACCGGCGACGGCGCCTTTTACGTGCTGGAGGCGCTGGCCTCCCGGCTCGGCTTGGCGGACGGGGCGCGGCGGATCGCGGTCCAGGGCTTCGGCGCGGGCGGTCGGCGCTTCGCCGAACGCGCGGCGGCGGCGGGCTGGCGCCTCGTGGCGGTGGCGGACAGCCGCGGCACCGCCTTCTGCGGCGACGGGCTGGACGTGACGGCGCTCGGCCGCGCGAAGGACGGGGGCTGCGGCGTGACCGACGCCGACGGCGTGGCGGAGACGCTCGATCCCGAGGCGGTGCTGGGCGTGACCTGCGATCTTCTGGTGCCGGCGGCGCTGGGCGGCCAGGTGACCGAAGCGAGGGTCCGCGATCTCGGCTGCCGCGCCATCCTCGAGATCGCGAACGGCCCGGTCGAACCGGCCGCCGACGAGGGGCTGCAGGAGCGCGGGATCGAGGTCGCGCCGGACGTGCTCGCCAACGCCGGCGGGGTCTTCGTCAGCTGGCTGGAATGGGTGCAGGGACGCTCCGGCATGCCCTTCGAGGACGAGGATGTCGCGCGCCGGCTGGAGCGGCGCATGGCCGAACGCGCGCGTGCCGTGGAGGCGACGGGCCGGGAGCTCGACCTGCCGCTGCGGGGCGCGGCCTATGCGCTGGCGGCGCGGCGCCTGTCGAAGGCGGTGTGCGACTTCGGCGCGGCGGCCTATCACCGCGTCGGCTGACGGGCCGGCGGGCGAGGGGGACCGGCCGCCGACGATCGCGGCGCCGCCCTCACCAGGCGCGTTTCGGACCGCGGTCCTCCGAAAGCGAGTTCTGGCGGCGGGCGACCAGAGCCTCGATCGCGTCGGCGACGTGGATCTCCTCGATGTGGTGGTCGCCGCGGCCGACGCGGATGCGGTGCGCCTCGATCATCACGTCGGCATGGGTGCAGTGGGCCGGCGGCTCGAAGCGATAGCAGGCGAGTTCGATCAGCAGGCCGAGAGGATCCTTGAAGTAGATCGAGTCCATGAACCCCCGGTCCTTCGGGCCGGAATGGGCCAAGCCGCGCTCGTCCAGCCGCCTCGCCACCTGGGAGAAGGTCGCCTTGGAGACGTTGAAGGCGAGGTGGTGAACGCAGCCCGGCTCGGTCGGCGTGCGGGCCGGATCGGGCCGGCGGCTCTCGTGGGTGAAGACGGTGATGAGGCGGCCGTCGCCGGGATCGAAGTAGAGATGGCCCTCCTCCGGGTCGTCCAGATTGGGCTGGTCGAACACGAACGGCATGCCGAGCACGCCTTCCCAGAAGTCGATCGAGGTGGCGCGGTCGGCCCCCACGAGGGTGACGTGGTGCACGCCTTGGGACTGGATCTTGCGCATCGGGTCAGCCTCCTGCCGGGATCTGGCGCGAGGGTAGGCGCGGCAGCCTCGTCGGACAATGCGGCCGTCCGTGCAAGGATCGTTTCCCTCACCGGCGCGGGATCGCCTTGGCTCCGGAGTTTCGTCTCCGCACGACGGTCAGTCCCCCGGCAGGCCGAGGCGGTCCGCGGCCGCGGCGCCGGCGGCGCGCCCCGTGGCGAGGCAGGCGGTGAGCAGGTGGCCGCCGGTCGGCGCCTCCCAGTCCAGCATCTCGCCCGCGGCGAAGACGCCGGGCAGGGCGCGAAGCTCGTAGGCCTCGTCGAGCGCGGTGCGCGGCAGGCCGCCGCCGGTGGAGATCGCCTCGTCGAGGGGACGCGGCACGCCGGGGACGCGGAGCGCCTTGACGATCGCGGCCAGGGCGGCCGGATCCTGCGGCAACGGGCGGGCGAGTTCCTGCAGGAGGGCGCGCTTCGCCGGATCGAGGCCGAGGGCCTTGGCGAGGCGGCGTGCGACGCTGTCGCCGCGGCGGGCCTTGCCGAGACGCGCGGCGGCGGCGCCCTCGGTCAGGTCGGGCGCGAGGTCGAGGATCAGGGGCGCGCCGTCGCGGAAGCCTCGGGAGACCGCGTAGACGCCGCCCCCCTCGAGCCCGCGGGCCGAGATCGTGGCCTCGCCGCGTGCCGAAAAGGCGCCGGCCGAGAGGCGGAGCGGCTTCAACGGAGCGCCGAAATGGGCGGTCATGTGCGCCGACCACGCGACCGAAAGCGCGACGTTCGCGGGGCGGAATCGGGCGCTCTCGATCCCCCGGGCGGCGAGCGCCGCGGTCCAGCGCCCGTCCGAGCCGAGACGCGCCCAGCTCGCGCCGCCGAGCGCGAGGACAACGGCGCCGGCGCGGAGCGTCACGGCGCCGTCCGGCGTCTCGAAGCGGCACTCGGGGGGCGCGCCCTCGCCTTCGAACGCGACGAGGCGGTGGCGGCGGAGGAGCCGCACGCCGAGCGCGTCGAGCCGGGCGAGCCAGGCGCGCAGCAGCGGCGACGCCTTCATCGCGCGGGGGAACACGCGGCCGGAGGAGCCGGTGAAGAGCGGCTGCCCCAACCCCTCGGCCCAGTCGCGGATCGCGGCCGGCCCGAAGGCGTCGAGGGCGTGGGCGAGCCAGGGCGCGGCCTCGGCGCAGGCCTCGGCGATGCGGGCGGGCGGCGCGTCGTGGGTGAGGTTGAGGCCGGACTTGCCGGCCATCAGGAACTTGCGCGCGGGCGAGGGCATCGCCTCGGCCACCGTCACGGCGGCGCCGCGCGCGGCGAGGGTTTCGGCCGCCATCAGCCCGGCGGGGCCGGCGCCGACGACGAGGGCGGTGGGCGGGGGCGACATGGCGCATGGCTTGAACCCGCGCGCGCCAGGCCGCAAGAGAGGAACCGCCGCGGACGGGCGCCCCTGAGGCGCGGAACGCGCCGAGGCGGGCCGAGGGGGGTCGATCCCCCCGAAGGACCGCGCCCCCCTTCGGGACGGGGCGCGACGCGGGAGGGGAGGGGAGATGACGGTCACGCTGGCACTGCATCGCGACGCGCGGGACGCCGTGGGCGAACGGCTGGAGGCGGCGGCGCCGGGCGCGCGGCTCGCGGTCTACGACGCCGGGGGCGTGACGGTGGAGGGCGCGGCGGTCGATCCCGCCACGCTCGACGTCGACCTGATGTGGCTGAGCCCGCATGTCCTGCGCGCGGCGGACGTGCCCGACCGGGCGGCGGCGATGGCGGGGGCCTTCGCGCTGGCGAAGGGCTTCCGTTCGCTGAAGGTTCTCGAGACCTTCAACGCCGGGCTCGACGATCCGCGCTACGGCGAGCTGGCGCGGGCGGGCGTCGCGGTCTGCAATTCGAGCGCGCAGGGGATCGCCATCGCGGAATACGTCATGGCGCAGGTGTTGGCGGTGATGCATCCGGTGGAGCGCCAGCGCGAGCTTCAGGCCGCGCGGCGTTGGGAGGTCACGCCGTTCCGGGAGCTCTCGCGCACCTCCTGGACGATCCTCGGGCACGGACCGATCGGCGCGGCGCTGGCGGTGCGGGCGAAGGCCTTCGGGGCGGAGGTCGCGGTGGTGCGGCGTTCGCCCGAGAAGCCGGAGGCGGCGGACCGGGTCGGCACGCTCGCCGATCTGCCCGACCTGCTGCCAGGGGCGGACGTGGTGGTCGTCGCCTGTCCGCTGAACGAGGAGACGCGCGGGCTGTTCGACGCCGCGATGCTGGCGCGGACGAAGCCCGGCGCGGTGCTCGTCAACGTGGCGCGGGGGCCGATCCTCGACGAGGGCGCGCTGGTCGCGGCGCTCGACGCGGGGCGGCCGGGGGTCGCCGTGCTCGACGTGTTCGACGCCGAGCCCCTGCCGGAGGATCATCCGTTCTGGACGCATCCCAAGGTGCGGCTGACGGCGCACACCTCCTTCGCCGGCGACGGGACGGCCGGACGCTGGGAGGCGCTCTTCCTAGATAACGCGGCGCGGATGGCGCGCGGCGAGCCGCTCGCGCGTCGCGTCGATCCGCGCGATCTCGGCGTGGCGGAGGGCGTGGCGTGAGCGGCAAGGCGAGCATGTTCGGGCCGGTCTCCGCCGCGGGCGGGCCGGCGATCCTGAAGCGGATGCTGTCGCTCGACGATTTCGAGGCGGCGGCGCGGCGGCGCCTGCCGCGCCCGATCTTCGGCTACGTCTCGGGCGCGGCCGAAGAGAACCTGACGCTCGCCGACAACCGCGCGGCCTTCGCCGAGATCGGCTTCGCGCCGCGGGTGCTGCGCGACGTCTCGGGGCGCGATCAGCGGCGCGAGCTGTTCGGCACGGTCTGGGAGTCGCCCTTCGGGGTGGCGCCGATGGGCCTCGGCGCGATCGCGGCCTATCGCTCGGACGTGGTGATCGCGCGGGCGGCGAAGGCGGCGGGGATCCCGGCGGCGCTGAGCGGCTCCTCGCTGATCCGGCTCGAGGACGTGGCGGAGGCGGCGCCCGGCACCTGGTTCCAGGCCTATCTGCCGGGGGCCTTCGAGCGGATCGACGCGCTGCTGGACCGGGTCGAGGCCGCCGGATACGAGACCCTGGTGGTCACGGTCGACGTGCCCGTCGGCGGCAACCGGGAGAACCTGACGCGCGCCGGCTTCTCCTCTCCGCTGAAGCCGAGCCTCAGGCTGGCCTGGGACGGGGCGATCCGGCCGCACTGGCTGTTCGGGACGTTCCTCAGGACGCTGCGC
This sequence comes from Paracoccaceae bacterium, assembly GCA_041685625.1. Lineage (GTDB taxonomy): Bacteria > Pseudomonadota > Alphaproteobacteria > Rhodobacterales > Rhodobacteraceae > Albimonas. The sequence goes on from JAWLFJ010000012.1 coordinate 33,285, forward strand.
ACCCACGGCATGCCGCATTTCGAGAACTCCTTCGCCGAGCGCGGCGCGCCGATCCTCTCGCGCAACGTGGAGCGGGACTTCTCGGCCCGCGACCACTTCGACTGGCGCCATGTCGAGCACATCCGCAGGCGCTGGAAGGGGATCTTCGTTCTGAAGGGCATCCTGCGCGGCGACGACGCGGCCGAGGCGCGCGAGCGCGGCGTCGACGGCATCGTGGTCTCGAACCACGGCGGCCGGCAGCTCGACGGCGCGATCTCGCCGCTCCGGGCGCTGCCGGGGGTGCTGGAGGGGGCGGGGGATCTGCCGGTGATGCTGGACAGCGGCGTGCGGCGCGGGGCCGACGTGGCGAAGGCGCTGGCCCTCGGCGCGCGGTTCGTGTTCGTCGGGCGGCCCTTCCTCTACGCCGCCGCCGTGGCGGGGGAGGCGGGCGTCGCGCACGCCGCCGCGCTGCTGCGGGCCGAAGTCGACCGCACGCTCGCGCTCCTCGGGGCGCGGAGCCTCGAGGAGCTGGGGCCGGATCTGCTGCATCGCGGCTGAAGCCGGCCGCGCCGCTTCGCTCCGCCCCGGGCCGCCCGCGACGCCGGGCGCATTGCCCCCGGCCGCGCGGCGTGGCAGGGAACCCACAGGAGACTCGGGAGCCGCCGCATGACCGACTACGCCGCCGCCCGTGACGCCATGGTGGACCGGCAGGTCCGCACCGCAGACGTGACGAGCTATCCGATCATCGACGCGATGCTGACGGTCCCGCGCGAGCGCTTCGCGCCGGCGGCGCTCCGGGCCGTCGCCTATGCCGGCGAGCATCTGACGCTGGCGCCGCGCCGGGTGCTTCTGGACCCGCGCACCTTCGCCAAGATGATCGACGCCGCCGATCCCGGCCCGGACGACCTCGTGCTCGACGTCGGCTGCGGGCTCGGCTACTCGACCGCGGTTCTGGCGCGGATGGCGGCGGCGGTGGTCGCGGTGGAGGAGGACGCGCCGATGGCGCGCTCGGCCGCGGCGACCCTGACCGAACTCGAGGTCGACAACGCCGAGGTGATCGAGGCGCCGCTGGTCGGCGGCGCGGCGGAGCATGCGCCCTACAACGTGATCCTGGTCGAGGGCGGCGTCGAGGAGATGCCGGAGGCCCTCCGGGGCCAGCTGCGCGAAGGCGGGCGCATGGTCTTCGTGCGTATGGACGGCGAATACGGCTGGTGCGAGCTCGTGACCCGCATCGACGGGAACTTCTCTCGCCGGCGCATGTTCGACGCCGCGGCCCCGGTGCTGCCGGGCTTCGAGAAGCAGGCCGCCTTCGAGTTCTGAGCCCGGACCGAGGCTTTGCGGCCGCGCCTCGGCGCGCGTCGCCCGGTCCCGGCGTCGATCCGCTCCATTTGGCTTTGCCGGAGGACGGCCTGTCGGCTAGGTTCCGCACCAGCGGAGCGCAAGTCTCCGGACGAGGCGGAACGGCGGGATCACGGGGCCGGGCCCCGACGGAGCGGATCATGGCGGACTCACGGACGAGGAGAGCGGCTGCGGCCGCGGTCGCGGCGCTGGTCTGCGGCGCGCTGGCCGGACCTGCGACGGCCGAGACGCTGGCCGACGCGCTGGCGAAGGCGTGGCGCAGCTCTCCGGATCTGATGGCCGGCCGGGCGCAGCTCCGCGCGCTGGACGAGCAGGAGTACCGCGCGCGGGCCGAGCGCTTCGGCACGGTCGACGCGGAAGGCGCCTACAGCTACGTCAACCGCAGCGTCCCGGGGATCGGCGGGGTCAGCGCGACGGGCCGGAACCTCACGGCGAACCGGGACGACGCGGATCCGCTCTCGCTCGGGCTGACCGGCTCGATCCCGATCTACACCGGCGGGCGGATCGAGAACAGCGCGGAGGCCGCGGAGCGGGCGGTGATGGGCGGGCGCGAGTCCCTCGTCTCGACCGAGCAGCGCGTGCTGCTGGACGCGGTGACGGCCTATGAGGACGTGCGCCGCGACATCGGGCTGGTGGAGGTCGCGCGCTCCAACGTCCGGGTGATCTCCGAGCAGCTGCGCGCCGCGCAGGACCGCTTCGAGGTCGGCGAGGTGACGCGCACCGACGTCAGTCAGGCCGAGGCGCGCCTCGCCGCCGCGCGCTCCACCCTCGCGGCGACGACGGGGGCGCTGGCGCGCTCGCGGCAGGCCTATCTCGCGGCGGTGGGCGTGCCGCCGGAGGACCTGCAGCCGCCGCCGCCCCTCCCGGAACTGCCGGAGACGGAGGCCGAGTCGATCGCCCTCGCCGATGCGCGCCATCCCGACCTGCAGCGCGCGCGGCTCGAGGTGGAGCGCGCCGAGGCGAACGTGAAGGTCGCGATCTCCGGGCTGCTGCCGCAGGTTTCGCTCGGCGCCGACGCCACCTACAGCGACGACACGCTGTTCATGGACGGGCGCGACAACGAGGGGGTGGACGGCCGGCTCGGGCTGAGCGGGCGCGTCCCGCTGTGGTCGGCCGGGCGCAATCCCTCGGCGGTGCGCGAGGCGCAGGCGCGGGTGGCCGAAGCGCAGGCGAACGTTCACGCGACCGCGCGGACGATCCGGCGCAACGTCTCCAACGCCTGGTCGGGGCTCGAGGTGGCGCGGGCCTCGATCGTCGCGGCGCGCGAGGAGATCCGGGCCGCGCAGCTCGCCTTCGACGGCGTGCGCGAGGAGGCGACGCTCGGCGCCCGCACCACGCTCGACGTGCTGGATGCGGATCAGGAGCTGCAGCGTGCGCGCGCCGATCTGATCGAGGCGTTGCGCGACGAGTACGTGGCGGGCTACTCCCTCCTCTCGGCGGTGGGAAGCCTGACGGCACGGCATCTCGGCCTCGCGGTCGAAGCGTACGATCCGGACGACTATTCGAGCGACGTCGCCCGGTCGCCTTACGAGTACCCCCGGGACGAGACCACCGAATGGTCGACCCGTTGGCGGCCCTGAGCGCGCCGGCCGGGGGAGGGGGAGAGGATCTGTCATGAACGAACGCGACGGCGGCGCGGACGGGCCGCGCGAGGGGGGCAAGGAGGACGTTCTCGCCTCCATCCGCAGGATCGTGCGCGAGGAGGGCGGGACCGGCGGCGCGCCGGACCGTCGTGACGGCGTCCTGACCCTGAGCGCCGAGATGCGGATCGCGCCGGGGCGCCGTGCGCCGCCGCCGCCGTCCGACGAAGAGGAGGCGCCCCTGACGCTGGACGCGGCGATGCGCGTCGACCGGGAGGGGACGGCGTCGGAGCCGGAAAGCCCCCCCGCGCGCCCGACGTCGCTGCGCCGCGACAAGGCCGGCTCGCACGCGCCGGCGGGCGCCGATGCGGACGCGACCGGGACCGCCGCGCCGGCGCCGGCCGCGACCGACGCCGACGCTCAGGGGCCGGCGGCGCTGCACCGGGCCGAGACGCAGGCGGACGATCCCGACGCGCCGGTGGCGATGCGGCGCCCCTCGGCGCCGGCGCCGGCCGAGGATGCGGCCCCCGCCGTCTCCCGGGCCGAGCTGCGCGCGATGGTGCGCGACGCGATCCGCGAGGAGCTTTCGGGCGAACTCGGGGTGCGGGTCAGCGCCAACATCAAGCTTCTGGTCGAGCGCGAGGTGCGCAAGGCGATGGAGGCGTTGGAAGCCGAGGTCGAGCGGGCCGACTCGGAGAACCCGCCGGAGCGCTGAACGCCCCGGCGGCGTCCGGGCAGCGCCTGGCCGGCCGCACCGCGCCCCGACTGAGGGCGCCGCCGTTCCGCATCGGCCCTCAGGCGGGCGGCCCGACTCCCGCCTCGATCTACGGCGCGGGCCGGCCGCCCGGACTCAGGCGGCGAGGCGGGCGCAGAGCTCGGTGCGGCGCGGGCCGAAGCCGTTGAAGCGCGTCACCGTCGCCGTGCCGTAGGCGCCGAGCCCCTCGAAGATCAGCCAGTCGCCCTCGGCCAGACCCTCGGGCAGGGCGGGCGCGCCGGGCAGACGATCCATCGAATCGCAGGTCGGGCCGAACACGGTGCGCGGCGTCGCCTCGCCCGCGACGGGCGCGCCGTCCGGGCGCACGGCGCGCAGCGGCGGCAGCTCCCTGGTGAGCGGCGATTCGGCGAGCCCGCCATAGACGCCGTCGTCGAGGAACACCGCGCCGTCCTCGCGCACGAGGCGCACCTGCGCCGCGAGCGCCATGGCGCCGGAGACGAGCCCGCGGCCGGGCTCGCAGACCAGCGCGGGCCGGCCCTCGGGGAACGCCTCGTCGACCGCCGCCTCGATGGTCGCGAAGAAGCGCGAGAGCGGCGGCGCGCCGGCCTCGGCGCCCGGAAAGCCGCCGCCGACGTTCAGGCGCGCGGGCGCGACCCCGGCCGCGCGCGCGATGCGCCCGGCGGCGAGGACGTAGGCGCGCCACGCCTCCGGGTCGCGGCACTGCGTGCCCGGATGGAAGGTCAGCGACGGCGTGAAGCCGAGGCGCGCGGCCTCGCCGAGCAGGGCCACCGCCTCGGCCTCCGTCGCGCCGAACTTGGAGCCGAAGTCGTAGGCGGCGCCGGAGACGGCGAGGCGGAAGCGGACCGAGAGCTCGACGCCCTCCGCCGGCAGGGTCTCGACGATCTTGGCGAGCTCGGCGCGGCTGTCGACGGCGTAGGTGCGCACGCCCATCGCATGGGCGAGGCGCATCTCCGAGCGCGTCTTCACGGGGTTGTGGAAGTGCAGCGCGGCCTCGGGCGCGAGGCCGCGGATCAGCCGGATCTCCTCGGCCGAGGCGACGTCGAAGCCCTTCACGCCGGCGGCGATCAGGCCGAGCAGCACGGCCGGCTCGGGGTTCGACTTGACGGCGAAGGTGACGAGGCCCGGAAAGGCGTCGAGGTAGCGGCGCGCGCCGGCGGTGACGGCGGCGGGGCAGAGCAGGAACACCGGCTCCTCCGGCCGCTCGGCGGCGAGGAAGGCTTCGACGGTGGGCCAGAGCGGCAGGGTCGTGGTCATCGGGCGGGTCCTCCGGAGCGAGGGTCTGCGGGGGGCGCTTCGGTGGCCGCGTCGGGCTCCTGTGGGGCGCGAACTCAGGAAACGGGATATGCGGTCCGAATCGACCGGAGAAAATGGGCGCATCGGCTGAATTGCATGGCGGATCGCCGCATTTGTCGTCAACATGTCGATCATGAGCGAATCCCTCGACGACACCGACCGGGCGCTGCTCGGCCTTCTCGCGCGCAACGCCCGCGCGCCGGCGACCGAACTCGCGCGCCGGCTCGGCGTGGCGCGGACCACGGTGCAGGCGCGCATCGAACGGCTGGAGCGCCTCGGCGCGATCCGCGGCTACACCATCCGCACCGGCGAGGGCGCCGCGCGCACGATCCGCGCCTACGTCCTGATCCAGGTGGAGCCGCGCTCGGCCCCCGCGGTCTCGGCCGCGCTGGCGCGGATGCCGGAGGTGGAGAGCCTGCACACCACCTCGGGGCGCTTCGACCTCGCCGCGCAGCTGGGCGCGGAGGACACCACGCGCCTCGACGCCGCGCTCGACCGGATCGCGATGGTGGAGGGCGTCCGGGGCATGGAGACGCTGGTGCAGCTCGCCACCAAGGTGGATCGCCGGGTCTGACGCGCTTTTCCTCGCCGGCCGCAGGGGATATGACCGCGCCCGACCCCCGAGAAGCCCGCGAGCGAGACTGATGGACAAGACCTTCGACGCCGCGACCGCCGAGCCCGAGATCTACGACCGCTGGGAGGCCGCCGGATGCTTCCGCGCCGGCGCCAACGCGCGCCCGGGCGCGGAGCCCTACTGCATCATGCTGCCGCCGCCGAACGTCACCGGCAGCCTGCACATGGGCCACGCGCTGAACCACACCCTGCAGGACGTGCTGATCCGCTGGCGGCGGATGCAGGGCCGGGACGTGCTCTGGCAGCCGGGGCAGGACCATGCCGGCATCGCCACGCAGATGGTGGTGGAGCGCAGGCTCGCGGAGGCGGGCGGCCCCTCCCGGCGCGAGCTGGGGCGCGAGGCCTTCATGGCGAAGGTCTGGGAGTGGAAGGCGGAATCGGGCGGCACGATCGTCGGGCAGGACCGGCGGCTCGGCGCCTCGATGGACTGGTCGCGCAACGCCTTCACCATGTCCGGCGCGCCGGGGGCGCCCGAGAGCGAGGACGGCAACTTCCACGACGCGGTGCTGCGGGTCTTCGTCGGGCTCTACAAGGACGGGCTGATCTACCGCGACAAGCGGCTGGTGAACTGGGACCCGCATTTCGAGACGGCGATCTCCGACCTCGAGGTCGAGCAGGTGGAGGAGCGCGGCAAGCTCTGGCGCTTCCGCTACCCGCTGGCCGACGGGCTGACCTACCGCCATCCGCTGAAGCGCGGCGAGGACGGGGTAATGCGGGACTGGCGCCCCTCGGACGAGGGCGCGCCGGACGCGTGGGAGACGCGCGACCATCTGGTGGTCGCGACCACGCGGCCGGAGACGATGCTGGGCGACACCGGCGTCGCGGTGCATCCCGACGATCCGCGCTATCGCGAGCTGGTGGGCAAGGACGCGCTGCTGCCGCTGGTCGGCCGGCGCCTTCGCATCGTCGCCGACGAGTACGCGGACCCGGAGAAGGGCACCGGCGCCGTGAAGATGACCCCGGCGCACGACTTCAACGACTTCGAGGTCGGCAAGCGCACGGGCCTTCGCGCGATCAACGTGATGAGCCCGCGCGCCGAGATGCTGCTGCAGGAGAACGCCGACTTCCATCTCGGCTGCGAGCCGAGCCCCGAGGCGATGGCGCTCGAGGGGCTCGACCGCTACGCGGCGCGCAAGCGCATCGTGGAACTCGCGGAGGACCAGGGCTGGCTCGACGGCATCGACGAGGACCTGCACGTCGTCCCGCACGGCGACCGCTCCAAGGTCGCGATCGAGCCCTACCTGACCGACCAGTGGTTCGTGGACGCCAGGACCCTCGCGAAGCCGGCGATCGCGGCGGTGCGCGAGGGGCGCACCGTGTTCGCGCCGAAGAGCTGGGAGAAGACCTACTTCAACTGGCTCGAGAACATCGAGCCCTGGTGCATCTCCCGCCAGCTCTGGTGGGGCCATCAGGTGCCGGTCTGGTACGGGCCGGACGGCACGGCCTTCTGCGAGCCGACGGAGGGGGAGGCCAAGGCGGCGGCGCGGGCGCATTATGGCGAGGACCGGCCGCTGGAGCGCGACCCCGACGTGCTCGACACCTGGTTCTCCTCCGGCCTCTGGCCGATGGGGACGCTCGGCTGGCCGGAGGAGACCGAGGCGCTGGAGCGCTACTATCCCGGTGCGGTGCTGGTGACCGGCTTCGACATCATCTTCTTCTGGGTCGCCCGGATGATGATGTTCGGCTGCCACTTCATGAAGGAGGTGCCGTTCGGCACGGTCTACGTGCACGCGCTGGTCCGGGACGAGAAGGGCAAGAAGATGTCCAAGTCCCTCGGCAACGTCATCGACCCGATCCAGCTGATCGACGAGTACGGCGCCGACGCGGTGCGCTTCACGCTGGCCTCGATGGCGGCGATGGGACGCGACATCAAGCTCGCCGTCGGGCGCGTCGCCGGCTACCGCAACTTCGTCACCAAGCTCTGGAACGCCGCGCGCTTCGCGGAGCTGAACGGCGCCCGCCCCGTCGAGGGCTTCGAGCCCGCGGCGGTCGAGGCGCCGCTGAACCGCTGGATCGTCGGAGAGACCGGCCGCGTGCGCGAGACGGTCGACGCCGCGCTGGAGGGCTTCCGCTTCAACGACGCGGCCGCCGCGCTCTACGCCCATGTCTGGGGCGTCGTCTGCGACTGGTATGTCGAGTTCTCGAAGCCCCTGCTGGCCGAAGGCTCGCCCGACCGGGACGAGACGCGCGCGACGCTGGCCTGGACCCTCGACCAGTGCCTCAAGATGCTGCACCCCTTCATGCCCTTCGTCACCGAGCGCCTCTGGGGCGAGATCGCCGAGCGGCCGCGGATGCTGGCGGTGAGCGACTGGCCGGAGATCGGCGCGGACCTCGTGGACGAGGCCGCCGAGGGTCGGATGCGCCGGCTGATCGGGCTGATCGAGGCGGTCCGCTCGGTCCGCGCCGAGATGAACGTGCCGCCCTCCGCCAAGCTGGAACTGCTGCTGACCGAGGGCGACGCGGCGCTCGAGGCGGAGATCCGCGAGGCGCTGCCCCTGATCGAGCGGCTGGGCCGGATCGAGGGCTTCGCCCGCGCCGACGCCCCGCCTGCCGGCGCGGTGACGCTGACCCTACCGGCGGGCGCTGTCTGCCTGCCGCTCGCCGGCGTGGTGGACGGCGCGGCCGAGCGGGCGCGCCTCGAGAAGGCGCTCGCCAAGGCCGAGAAGGAGGCCGAGGGCATCGCCCGCAAGCTCGACAATCCCGGCTTCCTCGCCAAGGCGCCGGAGGAGGTGGTGGAGGAGAACCGCGAGCGGTTGGCGGCGGCGCGCGAGGAGGCCGAGCGCCTGCGCGCGGCGGCCGCGCGGGCGGCCGAACTGGTCTGACCACGCTCCGAGGATCGCGGCTCGCCCCGCGATCCTCGCCCGCCGCTTCCCACGGCGGGCGCCGTCGCGTGTCCGCGGTCGGTCGCGCCGTCCGTCGCGGAACCGGCGCGCCCGGCGTCCGACGCCCCGCGCCCTGGGATCAGCGCGCCGCCATGGCCCGCGCGTCGAGCACCGCCTCGGCCCAGGCTTCCGGGCGCTCCTGCGGCAGGGCATGGCCCGCGCCCTCGAACACCCGATGCTCGTGCGGCCCGCGGAACCGCGAGGCGTGGTGCGCCGTGCCCGGGTTCACGCCGTCGACGCTGCCGTCCACCGTCACCGCCGGGACCGCGATCTCCGGCTGCGCCGCCAGCCGCGCCTCGATCGCGGCGACCGCCGGGTCGCCCGGAACCAGCCCGTAGCGGTGGCGATAGGAGTGGATCACCACCTCCACGAACTCCGGATTGTCGAAGGCCGCCACGCTCGCCTCGAACTCCGCCTCCGCGAAGGTCCATTCCGGCGACCACTGCCGCCACAGGAGCCGCGCGATCCCCCGCCGGTCGGCCTCCAGCCCGCGCCGCCCCCGCTCGCCGTGGAAATACCACTGATACCAGAGCGCCGCCTCCTGCGCCGCCGGCGCCGGCTCGAGGCTCCGCGCGATGTGCTGGATGTTGTATGAGTTGCCGGAGACCAGCGCCTCCACCCGCTCCGGCCAGAGCGCGGCGACCACGCAGGCCGCGCGTCCGCCCCAGTCGTATCCCGCCAGCACCGCCCGCCCGATCCCGAGCGCGTCCATCAGCGCGAGCAGGTCCGCCCCGAGCGCGGCCTGCTCGCCCGAGCGCGGCGTCGCCGGATCGAGGAACCGCGTCCCCCCGTAGCCCCGCAGATACGGCAGCACCACCCGCGCCCCCGCTTCGCCCAAGAGCCGCGCGGCCGGCAGGCAGCCTTCCGGCGCATAGGGAAAGCCGTGTAGCAGCAGGCAGGGCCAGCCGTCCTCCGGCCCCGTCTCCAGATACGCGACCGAAAGGACCCCCGCCGCGATCCGCCCCTCGCGCATCATATCTTGGCGAACTTCGCCAGCGCCTCGCGGAAGCTGAGGCCGCCCTTCAGCTCCGCCATCGCCTTGGCGTCGTCGGCGGCGTAGCCTGTCGCCAGCTCCGCGATCTCGGCCGCCCGCGCCGCCGGCAGAACCACCACGCCCGAGCCGTCCGCCACGATCGCGTCGCCCGGCGCCACCCGCACGCCCCCGCAGATCACCGGCTCGCCGAGACTCTCGACCCGGATCCGCGTCTTGCCCGGCGTCGGCACCACATGCGTCGCGAAGACCGGAAAGCCGAACTCCAGGATCTCCTCGCGATCCCGCACGCCGCCGTCGACGATCAGCCCCGAGATCCCCTTCACCACCGCGGCGTAGGAGGCCATGCCGCCCCAGGTCGAGACCGGCGCGCCGGAATTGGCCACCACGATCACGTCGCCGGGGCCGGCCATCTCGATCATGTGGCCGACCTTGAAGTCCTCCACCGGGAAGGAGCCGAACGGCCCCGTCGTCTCCCGCGCCGTCACCGCGCGCCCGACCGCCTTGAGCCCCGGCCCGACGGCGCCGGGGCCGGCCATCACCCCGCCCTCGCCCACCACGTCGATGGCGTTGGCCAGCGTCGGCGTCGCCAGCTTCGCCAGCGCCTCCAGGGTCTCGTCGCTCACCCGCGTCACGGCGTCTCCTCCAGATCCAGGGCGGCGTCGAACACCGCGCGCTCCTCCGCATCGTGCCAGGCCCGCCAGCCCACCGCCGGCGAGGCCGCGGCGGGGCGCGAGACGCAGGCCACCCGCCGCCCCGCGACGCGCTCCAGCCGCCGATCCAGCCAGCCGAAGGGGCCGAGATTCTCCGGCTCCTCCTGCACCCAGACGGGCAGGGCGCCCGGCGCCGCCGCCAGCGCCTCGGCCAGCGCCTCGGCGGGGAACGGATGAAGCTGCTCCAGCCGCACGATCCCGACGCGCCCGCCGAGCCCGCGCTTCTCCCGCTCCGCCGCCAGCATCGCCGCGACCTTGCCGGAGCAGATCAGCGCCCGCTCCGCCCCCGCCGCCAGATCCGAGAGAACCGGCCGGAACCCGGTCCCCGCGCCCATCTCGGACAGCGAGGACAGGCACCCCGGATGCCGCAGCAGCGCCTTCGGCGTGAACGCCACCATCGGCTTGCGGAGCGCCCCGTGCACCTGCCCCCGCAGCAGATGGAACCAGTTGGCCGGGGTCGAGGCGTTCACGACCCGCAGGTTCGCCTTGGCGCAGCGCGCCAGCACCCGTTCCAGATGCCCGGTCGAATGATCCGGCCCGCCCCCGTCCCAGCCATGCGGCAGCATCAGCGTGATGTTGGAGGTCAGCAGCCACTTGTCCTCGCCGCAGGTCACGAACTGGTCGAAGACCGGCTGGAACACGTTCAGGAAGTCCCCGAACTGCGTCTCCCACACCACCAGCCGCCGCGGATCGGCGACGCTCAGCCCGTATTCGAACCCCAGCACCGCGTTCTCGATCAGGGGCGTGTCGAACACCTCCGCCCGCGCCCCTAAGCCGTCGAGCACCGAGACCCGCCGCCCGGTCTCCTGATCCGCCAGCACCAGATGCCGCTGCGAGAACGCGCCCCGCACGCTGTCCTGGCCGGAGAACCGCAAGGGCGTCCCCTCCGCCAGCAGCGAGGCGAAGGCCAGCGCCTCCGCCGTCGCCCAGTCCACCGGCGCCTCGCCCGCCGCCATCGCGCGGCGCCTGGCGAGGAACTTCGCCGCCTTCGGATGCAGCGCCAGCCCCTCGGGCTCGGCGCCGAGCCGCGCCAGCAACGCCCGGAGCCGCTCCTCGGCCAATCCCGTCTCGGGCGCCGCCAGCATCCGCGCCTCGGCGTCGGGCGCGAGGCCGGGCGGCGCCGGCGCGTCGTTCGGCGTCGCCGGCGTCGCCTTGAAGGCGGCGTCCATCTCCGCCTCGAAGGCCGCGAGATCGGGCGAAAGCCCGTGCCGGGCCGCATAGGCCGCGCCGAGCCGCGGCCGCGCGTCGATCGCCGTCTGCATCACCGGCTGCGTGAAGCGCGGCTCGTCGATCTCGTTGTGCCCGCGCCGGCGATAGGCGGTCAGCACCACGACCACGTCGCTGCCGAACCGCGCCCGCCACTCCACGGCGACCTCCGCCGCCCGAAGGCAGGCGTCCGGATCCTCGCCGTCGACGTGCAGGATCGGCGCCTCCACCGCCCGCGCCACGTCCGCCGGCCCGCGCGAGGTCCGCGCCGCCGCCGCGTCCGTGGTGAAGCCGACGCGGTTGTCGAGCACGAGGTGGATCGTGCCCCCCACCGAATAGGGCGCGAGGCCCGAAAGCTGCATCAGCTCGAAGTTGACGCCCTGGCCCGCGATCGCCGCGTCGGTGTGCAGCATCAGGGGCAGGGCGTCCGGCGTGCCCCGCGCGATCCCCGCCGCCACCGGCGCCACGATGGAGAGGTGCGAGGGATGCGCCAGCACCCGCACCGCCAGTCCGTCCCCCCGCGTCCCGCGCCAGCCGAGGTGATAGGGGACGTCCGAGGCCGCGCCGAGCACCTCCGGCAGATCCGGCGCGCCCTTCAGCTCCGCCGTCAGCCGCCGCATCGGCTTGCCGAACAGCAGCGCCATCTGCGCGATGCGGCCGCGATGCATCCCCCCGACCACGGTCTCCGCCGCCGCCGCGCGCCGGATCACGGCGTCGGCCAGCACCATGAAGCCCTCCGCGCCGTCGAGGCTGAAGGTCTTGGCCGTCGGCAGCCGGGTCAGCGTCGCCGCCTCGAAGCGCTCCGTCGCGGCCAGCAGCCAGGCCGCGCGCTCGCGCTCGCCCGCCGCCGGGCCCGACCCGGTCTCCGCCGCGGCGGCGAGCCAGGCGCGCTTCTCCGCGTCGTGGACGTGCGCGGTCTCCCAGCCGATCGGCCCGGCGTAGATCCGCTCCAAGGCCTCGCGCAGCGGGCCGAGCCAGGGCGCGTCGTCGGCGTCGAGCGCCGGGTCCCGCTCGCGCGGCGCGAGGCCGAGCGGATCGGTCCGCGCCCAGCGCCAGCCATGCCGCCGCCAGGCCTCCACCAGCGCCCGTTCCCGCGCCCCGGTCTCGGCCGCAAGCAGCCGCTCCAGCGCGCCCGGATCCCCCGCGCCGAGATGCATGTCCGCGCGCATCGTTCCTCCCCCGCCGCCGCGCTCTGCCGGCGCGCCCGGCGGACAGAAAGCACGCGCCGCCGGCCCGGTCAAACCGGCGCGGCGGTTGACTTGGCGCGGGGGGCGCGGCAACGGTTGCCGCCTGAAAACGGGCCGCACGGCCCGCCGAAGCCCGAACGCCCGGGAAAGAGGCGCGGGCGATCCGATACGCAGACAGGGAGGCCCGACATGCCCTTCGACCCCCTTCGCGCCGGCGCCGCCGGCATCGCGATGGCCGCCGCGGCCGCGACCCTCGCCCCGGCGCCCGCCACGGCGCAGACCGTGGAAGGCCCCAAGGTCTTCTGGAAGCTCTCCACCTGGGGCAACCCGCGCGCCTTCACCGTCGGCGTCGAGCATCTCGCCGAGCGGCTGAAGGAGGAGACCGACGGCGCCTTCGAGCTTCGCATCTTCTACGGCGAGCAGCTGTCCAAGGCGCGCGAGAACCTCGACGGCCTCAAGGTCAACGCCTTCGAGGCGGCGATGTTCTGCAACTTCTACCATCCCGGCAAGAACCCGGCGCTGATGGTCATGACCATGCCGTTCCTGCCCATCGACGGCTTCGAGGACGCCGCCCGCGTGCGGCTGGGGCTCTACGAGCACCCGATCTTCGAGGAGGAGATGGCGCAGTGGAACGCCATGTACTACAACTCCTCGCACCTGCCGCAGTACGAGTTCCTCGGCAAAGGCGAGCCGCCGCTCGAGCTCGAGCAGTGGGACGATCTGCGCGTGCGCGCCGGCGGCGGCATCGGCCTCGCGATGGAGAAGCTGGGCGCCGTGCGTCAGTCGATGCCCGCGACCGAGGTCTACACCGCGATCCAGCGCGGCGCGATCGACGCGGCTTCGTTCCCCTACACCTACGCCCACGCCGCCTACAAGATCGACGAGGTGGCCGACTGGTTCACCGCCAACCTCTCGCCCGGCACCTCGGACTGCCCGATCGTCTTCAACAAGACCTCCTACGACAACCTGCCCGAGCAGTATCAGGACCTCCTGATGTCGCTGAAGGACGAGGTGACCGCCGCCTACGAGGAGGCCTACGCCGAGGCCGACGCCGAATACCTCCCCCGCTTCAAGGAGCGCCTGACCGAGATCGTCTACACCGACGAGCAGCGCGCCGCCTTCCAGGAGGCCGCGGGCGAGGCGGTCTGGGCCGAGTGGGTCGAGGCGAACCAGGACGACTTCGACGCGCAGGCCGTGCTCGACCGGGCGCTCGAGCTCGCCGCCGGCGGCTCCTGATCCACACCGCCGCCGTCCGCCGCATTCCCGCGACGGGCCCGGCCGCGCCGGGGGCCGCGCGTCCCCGGCCCCCTCCGTTTTCGGGAGATCGACGATGACGGCCTCCGAACAGGCGGGCGGGGCGCTCGCGACGCTCTCGGGCTGGCTCGGCCGGCTCGAGGACGTGCTCAACGTGCTCGCCGCCGTCACCATCTTCGCGGTGATGATCGGCACCGTGATCTCGATCGTCACGCGCATCGTCTACGCGCCGATCCCCGGCTATCTCGACGTCTCGGAACTCTCCATCGCGATCTTCGCCTTCCTCGGCGCGGCCTACGCGCAGCGGCACGGCGCGCACATCCGCATGGAGATGGTGATCGGCAAGATCCCCGGCCGCGCGCGCCACATCGTCGAAGCCCTCGCCGCCCTCGCCGGGCTCGGCCTCGTGCTGATGCTGATGCGCTATTCCTGGGACTTCTTCCTCTTCGCCTACCAGAACGGCGACAGCACCGTGGACTACGAGATCCCGACCTGGCCGGCCAAGCTGTTGGTGCCCGTCGCCTTCGCGGTCTGGTCGCTGCGCCTCGCGCTCGAAAGCGTCGGCTGGATGCGCCTCGCCGTCTTCGGCGGCGCGCCCGTCGCCGTCCCGATGATCGAGAGCGTCGAGGAGCAGGCCCGGCGCGAGGCGATGCTCGAATGAGTCGCGCCCAGCTCCGTCCCCGCCGCCGCCGCCCCGCTTCCGTCCCCGTCAGCCAGGACCGCGCCCCGTGAACCTCGAAGCCCTCTTCTCCGGCGCGCCCGCGGCGATCTTCGGCATCGGCTACGAGGACCCGATCACCGTCGGCCTCTGGTGCCTCGGGCTGCTGCTGGTGCTGGTCGTGCTCGGCGTGCGGGTCGTCTTCGCCGCCGGCATCGTGGGGCTGATCGGCCTCGTGGAACTGATCGGCTGGAACGCCGCCGCCGGCTCCATCGGCCAGATCCCCTATTCGAAGTCGGTCAGCTTCGTGCTCGGCCTCCTGCCGATGTTCATCCTGATCGGCTTTCTCGCCTTCCACGCCGGCATGACGCGCCAGCTGTTCCACGCCGCCAAGGTCTGGGTCGGCTGGGTGCCGGGCGGCCTCGCCGTCTCCACCGTGTTCGCGGCGGCGGGCTTCGCGGCGGTCTCCGGCGCCTCGGTCGCCACCGCCGCCGTCTTCGCGCGCGTCGCGATCCCGGAGATGCTGAAGGAGGGCTACGACCGCCGCCTCGCCGCCGGCGTGGTGGCCGCGGGCGGCACGCTCGCCTCGCTGATCCCGCCTTCGGCGATCCTCGTGATCTACGCCATCATCGTCGAGGAGAGCGTCGGCGCGCTGCTGCTCGCCGGGTTCCTGCCGGGCGCCTTCTCGGCCGTGGTCTACGCGCTGATCATCGTGATCTGGGCCAGGATCAACCCCGAGCTCGGGCCCCCGGTCGGCGGCTTCACCTGGGGCGAGCGGCTGCGCGCGCTGCCGGGCCTGCTGCCGATCATCTCGGTGATCGCGATCATCATCTCCGCCGTCTACGCCGGCTGGGCGACGCCGACCGAGGCGGGGGCGCTCGGCGCCTTCGTGGTGCTGGTCGTGGCCCTCGGCTCCGGCATGCGCTGGCCGCAGCTCAAGGCGGCGCTGATGGAGACCTCGAAGCTCGTCGTGGTGATCTTCTCTCTGATCTGGGGCGTGCTGATCTTCGGGCGCTTCCTCGGCTTCTCGGGCCTGCCGGAGGCGTTCGCCAACTGGATCCTCTCTTTCGAGGCCAATCCCTATCTGATCCTCATGGCGATCCTTATGGGCTACGTCGTGCTTGGCATGTTCCTCGATGCCATCGGGCTGCTGCTGCTGACGCTGCCGGTGGTCTATCCGGCGGTGATGGCGCTGAACGGCGGCCTCGACGTCGCCGTGGCGGACAGCGCCTTCGGCCTCTCCGGGCCGCAGGCGAGCATCTGGTTCGGCATCATCGTGGTGAAGATGGCCGAGGTCTGCCTCGTGACGCCGCCGATCGGGCTCAACTGCTTCGTGGTGCACTCGGTGCGCCCGGACATCCCGCTCTCGGACGTGTTCCGCGGCATCGCCCTCTTCTTCGTGGCCGACATCCTGACCATCGCCCTCCTCATCATGTTCCCGCAGATCATCACCTGGCTGCCGGACCTGATGAACACCTGACCGATGCGCGCCGCCCCCGCCGCCGCCGCGCCGGACCCCGAGGGCGCGCTGCCGCCCCGCCGCGGCCTCCCGCCCCACGGCGGAAGGCGCCGCGAGGTCGGCCCGGGCGGCGCGGCGGGGGGCCTTCGGCCCCGTCGCCGCGCCGCCGGGCGCCCGGCGAGGCGCGCGTTCCGCCATGCGCCGGCCGTCGCACCGGGCGCCGCCGTCCTTCGGCGGAAGCGCCGCGACGCGGGCCGCCCCGCCGATCCCGGTCGGCCGCCTGCGAGGGTCCGGGCGAAGCCGTCCGCCGGCGCCCCCGCCTCGGTCCGCGCGATCCCGCCCGCCCGCCGGGACCCCGCCGGAGCCCGGCCGTGAGCGCCCCGCTCTCCCGCCCGCCCTCCGAGCTCGCCGGCATGGCGCTCGGCGCGATCGCGCTCTGCTTCGGCATGAACATGATGGCCCGCGGCCTCGGCGAGAGCTTCGCGCTCTTCCTCCTCCCCGTGACGGCCGAGCTCGGCTGGTCGCGCTCCGCCTTCTCCTCGGTCTACGCCGTCTACATGATCGCCAACGGCCTCGCCGCGCCCTTCGCCGGGGCGCTCTTCGACCGTCACGGCGCCCGCGCGGTCTACGTCCCCGCGCTCCTCCTCTTCGGCCTCGGCCTCCTCATCGCCTCCGAGATGACCGAGGTCTGGCAGGCGATGATCGGCCCCGGCCTGATGGTCGGCATGGGCGTCGCCGGCACGGGCATGGCCGTCGGCGCCGGCCTGATCTCGCGCTGGTTCCGCAACGACGTGACGCTGGCCATGGCCTTCGCCTATGCCGGCCTCTCGGTCGGCATGATCACCGTGGCGCCGCTCGTGCAGATGCTGATCGAGGCCGAGGGCTGGCGCGCCGCCTACCGCTGGATGGGCCTCCTGCTCCTCGCGGTGGTCCCGGTCCTCGCGCTCTCGCTCCCCTGGCGCCGCCTCTCCTCGGGCCGCCCGGGATGGGAGGCGCCGATCCGCTCCGCCACCCTGCTGCCGCCGCGCGCCATCCTGCGCGACGCGACCTTCTGGGGCCTCTTCCTCAGCTTCTTCCTCACCTCCGTCGCCACCTGGGGCGTGATGCTGCAGACGGTGGCCTACCTGACCGAGCGCGGCGTCGCCCCCCTCGCCGCCGCCACCACCTACGGTGCGGTCGGCGCGCTCAGCGTGTTCGGCATGGTCGGCACCGGCTGGCTCGCCGACCGGCACGGCCGCCGCCCCGTCGTCACGGCGAGCTACACGCTCTCGATCCTCGGCGTCGTGATCCTCTGGGCGCTGCCCGAGAACCCGCCGCTCGTCGCGCTCGGCGCCTTCGTGCTGGTGTTCGGCATCACCATGGGCGCGCGCGGGCCGATCTTCTCCTCGCTCACCGCGCGCCTCTATCCAGAGCGGGTCGGCGCGGTCTACGGCGCCATCACCATCGGCTTCGGCCTCGGCTCGGCTGCGGGCGGCTTCCTCTCCGGGCTCCTGCACGACCTCACCGGCGGCTACGAGGCGATGTTCCTCACCTCCATCGTCGCCGCCGCCCTCGCCTGCACGCCGTTCTGGCTGCTCCGCCCCCTCGCCACCGGCCGCTGGGCCGAGGAGACCCCGGATGTTCGACCTCACCCCTGACCAGCTCGAGATCCGCGAAGCCGTGGGCCGCGTCATGCGCCCCTTCGACGAGGCGTACTGGCAGGCCTGCGACCGCGAGCACCGCTTCCCCCACGACTACCGCCAGGCGATGGCCGAGGGCGGGTGGCTCGGCATCGCCATGCCGGAGGCCTATGGCGGCGCCGGCCTCGGCGTCATCGAAGCGGCGGTGATGATGGAGGCGGTGTCGAACTCCCCCGGCGCCATGGCCGCCGCCTCCGCCATCCACATCAACATCTTCGGCCCGGAGGCGATCCACCGCCACGGCACGGACGCCCAGCGCGACCGCTGGCTCCCGAAGATCATCTCGGGCGAGCTGATCACCTGCTTCGGCGTCACCGAACCCGACGCCGGCCTCGACACCACCAAGATCAAGACCCGGGCCGAACGCACGAACGACGGCTGGACCATCCACGGCTCGAAGATCTGGACCACCACCGCCCAGCAGGCCGAGCGCGTCATGCTTCTCGTCCGCACCACGCCCCTCGAGGAGGTGACGAAGCCCACCGACGGCCTCACCCTCTTCTTCGCCCCCCTGAACGAAGGCCATGTCGAGATCCGAGAGATCCCGAAGATGGGCCGCCACGCCGTCAACTCGAACACCGTCCATTACGACGGCCTGCCGGTGACCGAGGACGACATGATCGGCGAGGAGGGCAAGGGCTTCCGCGTCATCCTCGACAGCCTCAACCCCGAGCGCTGCCTCATCGCGGCGGAGGCGATCGGCGTCGGCCGCCAGGCCCTCTCCCGCGCCGTCGACTACGCCAAGGAGCGCCACGTCTTCGGCCGCCCCATCGGCGCCAACCAGTCGATCCAGCACCCCCTCGCCGAAAGCTGGGCCGAGCTGGAGAGCGCCTGGCTGATGACCCTCCGCGCCGCCGCCCTCTACGACGCCGGCCAGCCCTGCGGCGTCGAGGCCAACGCCGCCAAATGGCTCGCCGCCGAGGCCGGCCACCGCGCCTGCGAGCGCGCCGTCCTCACCCACGGCGGCATGGGCTACGCCGCCGAATACGGCGTCGAGCGCCTGCTGCGCGAGGTCTGGATCAACCGCCTCGCCCCGGTCTCCCAGCAGCTCGCCCTCTGCCACGTGGCCGAGCGCGGCCTCGGCCTGCCGCGAAGCTACTGACCGGGTGACTTCCGCAACGGCGCCGTTGCGGCTGAATGTTTAGTCCCGGGGTGTGATGGCGTATTTTTGCGCGGTCATGCGAAGGAGGCACTAACAGGCTGCTGAAGAAGTCGGCCTTGAAGGACGCTGTTCCTGCCTCCACGGATTGGAGGTGGTCGCGTGCGGCTGCGGACGCCGGGTCTGGCTGCCG
>JAWLFJ010000218.1:0-3786 GCA_041685625.1 Paracoccaceae bacterium
TGCCGTCGGCCGCCCGGGCGGACGGCGCGGCGGATAGGACGGCCGCGACGGCCAGACAGGCGAGCACGCCGGCGGCGCGGCGCTGGGCGGGACGGGCGGCGGACCGCGTCGGCATGAGGCGTCTCTCCCGTGGCTCTGACCCGTCAAGGGGTAGGCCGCGGGGGTGGCGGTTTCAAGCGGCGGCGACGTCGCTTGCGGGGTCGTGATCGAGGCGGCGGGCGACGGTGCGCCACGACGCGGGTCCGAACGCATACGGCCGGGCGAGAGGCCCGACCGTCGTCGTCGTCGGTGCGGCCGTGGGGACGCGTCAGTCGGCGCCTTCCTCCTCGAGATAGGCGATCACCGCGGCCCGGTCCTCCGGCTTCTTGAGGCCGGCGTAGCTCATCGAGGTGCCGGGCGCCCATTCGGAGGGGTTCTCGAGGAACGCGAAGAGGGTCTCCGGGGTCCACTCCTCCGCACCCTGCTCGGACAGGGCGCCGGAATAGGAGAAGTCCTCGACGGCGCCGATCTCCCGGCCGACCACCCCATGCAGATGCGGCCCGACGCCGTTCGCGCCCGGCTCGACCTTGTGGCAGGCGGAACATTTGCGGAACACGCTCTCGCCCCGCGACGGGTCGGCGGCGGCGAGCATCTCGTCGAAGTCCATCTCCTCCTCGGGCTCGGCCTCCTCGTCGTCCTCCTCGTCGTCCTCCTCGATCTCGACCGCGTAGGCGTATTCCTCGCCCTCGTGTCCCGGCTCGAGGATCATCTCGGCGAAGAACTGCGCGCCGAGGTAGATCAGGAGCGCGCCGACGACGGCGCCCACGATCTTGTTGATCTCCAACGTGTCCATGAGTCTCCCGACCTCTCGTTGCGGCGTCGCGTCCGGCCCGTCTGCAGAGGGCGCGGCGACGGCCGCGGCGGCGCGCGCGCCCTCCGGCTCGGGCGGGGACTTAGACGCTTCCCGCCCGGGGACGCAAGGCGTATAAGGCGCGACCTGACGTCCGGCGCGCCGCCCCGGCCCGGAGCCGGTCCCATCGAGACCCGGAGCCCCCATGACAGAGCCCGACCGCATCGCCTTCCAGGGAGAGCCCGGCGCGTATTCCCACACCGCCTGCCGCCAGGCGATGCCCGCGCTGGAGCCGCTGCCGTGCAAGACCTTCGAGGAGGCCATCGCCGCCTGCCGCTCGGGCGCGGCGAAGTTCGCGATGCTGCCGGTGGAGAACTCCACCTTCGGGCGCGTCGCGGACATCCACGCGCTGCTGCCGGACAGCGGGCTGTTCATCATCGGCGAGACCTTCGTGCCGGTGGCGATCCAGCTGATGGGCGTGAAAGGCGCTACGCTGGACGTCGTGACCGAGGCGCGGAGCCATCCGATGTTGCTCGGCCAGTGCCGGGAGTTCCTGAACGCCCGCGGCATCCGCCCGGTGATCGGCGCGGACACGGCGGGCTCCGCCCGGCAGGTGGCCGAACTCGGCGATCCGGCGGTGGCGGCGCTCGCCTCCTCGCTCGCGGCGGAGATCAACGGGCTGGAGATCCTGGCGCGGGACATCCAGGACAACGCGCACAACGCGACGCGCTTCCTGCTGATGAGCCGGCAGAAGGTGGAGGCCGAGCCTTCCGCGCCGAAGGTGCTGACCACCTTCGTGTTCGAGGTGCGCAACGTGCCGGCCGCGCTCTACAAGGCGATGGGCGGCTTCGCGACCAACGGCGTGAACATGGTCAAGCTGGAGAGCTACATGGTCGGCGGGAGCTTCACGGCGACGCAGTTCCTCGCCGACATCGAGGGGCATCCGGAGGATCCGGGCGTGCGTTTCGCGATGGAGGAGCTCGCCTTCTTCACGAGCTTCCGCAAGATCCTCGGCGTCTATCCGGCGCATCCCTATCGGGAACGGGCGGGACGCCAGGCCGAGGGGGCGGCGGCGTGAGGGGCGTGCGCAAGAGCGTGATCGTGGCGGAGACGGTGACGGCCGACGCGGCCGGCCGCCCTTGCGAGCCCATCGTGCGGGTCGCGGCGATGGCGGTGCTGGCCAACCCCTTCGCAGGGCGGGTGGTTGACGATCTGAGCGAGCTTTTCGATCTGTCGCGCGAGATCGGGGCGGCGCTGTTCCCGGAGGCGGTGGCGCGGCTCGGCCGAGCGCCGATCTCTTACGGCAAGGGGGCGCTGGTGGGCGTGGCGGGGGAGGTGGAGCACGGCGCGGCGACGATCCACCCGCGCCTCGGCGCGCCGATGCGCGCGGCGCTGGGCGGCGGGGCGGCGCTGATCCCGTCGAACTGTCGGATCGGCGCGGCGGGGGCGGCGCTGGACCTGCCGCTCGGCCACAAGGACGAGGCTTGGAGCTTCGACCATTTCGACACGATGACGGTGATGGTGTCCGACGCGCCGCGGCCGGACGAGATCCTGCTGGTGATGGGCGTGGCCGACGGCGGGCGGGCGAACCCGCGCTGCGGCGACGGGCCGATCCGGGACTGAATGCGCCGGCGCCGGGGGCGCGGCCCGCCGCGCGTTCAGGCCTGGCTCGGCCCGCGGCGTTCCATCAGGCGGCGCTCGATCCTGCGCCAGTCCTCGGCGGCGTCGTCCTTGCCTTGGGCCTCGAGCTTCGAGGCGCGCTGGGCGGCGGTGGCGATGGCGCTCGGGCCGAGTTCTTCGAACAGCAGCTTCGCCTGGCGCTCGATCTCCTCCATCTGCAGCATCGTCCGTCTCCGTGGTCTGGCGGCCGGGGCGGCCGCGGCATGGGCGGGCCCGCGAGCGCCGCACGCGGCCGTCGCGGAACGCTATTGGAAACGTAATGACCCGCAGATCGATTTGGAAGGGTCCGGGCGCGGGGCCGGACGGCCGACGGGGCTGGACGCGCCGGCCCCGCGGGGGGAGACTGCGGCGAGCGGAGGAGGCGGCGATGGACGGCGGGACGCTGACGCATGCCGCGTTGAGCGGTGCGGATTTCGGAGTCGTGCAGGCGGCGATCCGCTCGGGCGCCTATGGCGGGCACACGGCGGGGCTGGCGCCGGGACGGCTGCAGGTCAACCTCGCGGTGCTGCCGGCGGCGGAGGCGGAGGACTTCCTCGCCTTCTGCCGGGCCAACCCGCGGCCCTGCCCGTTGGTGGCGATGTCGCCGGCGCGGGGCGACCCGCGGCTGCCGCAGATCGGCGCGGAGACCGACGCGCGGACCGACGCGGCGGGCTACGTGCTGTGGCGGGACGGCGAGCCGGTGGAGACGCTCGGCGATCTCTCGGCGGTCTGGCGCGAGGATCTGGTGGCCTTCGCGCTCGGCTGCTCGTTCACGTTCGAGCGGGCGCTGATCGAGGCCGGGATCCCGATGCGGCACGTCGAGCGCGACCTGACGGTGCCGATGTTCCGCACGACGCTGCAGACGCGGCGGGCGGGGGCGTTCGGCGGCGGCATGGTGGTCTCCATGCGGCCCGTCGCGGAGGGCCACGTCGCACGGGTGCGGGCGATCACGGAGGGCTTTCCGCAGGCGCATGGCGGGCCGGTGCATGTCGGCGATCCGGAAGCGATCGGCGTGGCGGACCTGACGCGGCCGGATTGGGGCGACGCGGTGGAGGTGCGGCCCGGCGAGGTCCCGATGTTCTGGGCCTGCGGGGTGACGCCGCAGAACGCGCTGAGCGCGGCGCGGCCGGCGTTCTGCCTGACCCATCGGCCGGGGGCGATGCTGATCGCGGAGCACGGCGAGATGGCGCCGACGCCGCTGCTCTGAGCGCCGGCGGGCCGGAGGCCGCTCCGAGCGCCGCCTTTGGGCGACGCACCTCCGCCGGTCTTGGGGGGGGGGGGGGGGGGGGCCCGCGAGG
>JAWLFJ010000093.1:0-15545 GCA_041685625.1 Paracoccaceae bacterium
CAGCTGCCGGGCCTCGAGGCCGACGGCGACCTGGTCTGGGCCTATCGCGACGTGCTGCGCGCCACCCGCATGCCGAAGAAGCTGCTGGTGATCGGCTCCGGCGCCATCGGCATCGAGTTCGCGAGCTTCTTCAACACCCTCGGCGCCGACACCACCGTGGTCGAGGTGCTCGACCGGATCCTGCCGGTCGAGGACGAGGAGATCTCCGCCCATGCCCGCAAGCGCTTCGAGAAGCAGGGCATGACGATCCTCGCGAACGCCAAGGTCGCCAAGCTCGACCGCGCCAAGGGCAAGGCGACCGCGCACATCGAGAAGGACGGCAAGACCGAGACGATGGAGTTCGACACCGTCATCTCCGCCGTCGGCATCGTCGGCAACGTCGAGGGGCTGAACCTCGAGACGCACGGCGTGAAGGTCGAGCGCAGCCACGTCGTCACCGACGAGTTCTGCCGCACCGGGGTCGAGGGGCTCTGGGCCATCGGCGATCTCGCCGGCGCGCCCTGGCTCGCGCACAAGGCGTCGCACGAGGGCGTCATGGTCGCCGAGCTGATCGCCGGCCGGAACGACGTGCACCCCGTCAAGCCGACCTCGATCCCCGGCTGCACCTACTGCCAGCCGCAGATCGCCTCCGTCGGCCTGACCGAGGCGCAGGCGAAGGAGAAGGGCCACGAGGTCAAGGTCGGCCGCTTCCCCTTCATCGGCAACGGCAAGGCCATCGCGCTCGGCGAGGCCGAGGGCATGGTCAAGACCGTGTTCGACGCCAGGACGGGCGAACTCCTCGGCGCCCACATGATCGGCGCCGAAGTGACCGAGCTGATCCAGGGCTACGCCGTCGGCAAGACGCTCGAGACCACCGAGGCCGAGCTGATGGAGACGGTGTTCCCCCACCCGACCCTCTCCGAGATGATGCACGAGAGCGTCCTCGACGCCTACGGCCGCGCCATCCACTTCTGACCGGCCCCGCCCCCGCCCGACCGGGCGGGGGCGCCCCGTCGCGCCTCGGCGGGGGGGCGCGCGTCAGATGTCGTCGAAGTCTCCGCCCCGGCCCTTGCCGCCGGCGAACCGGGCCGCGCCTTCGACCCCTTCCGAGGCGAAGGTCTCGACCGAGCGCCACTCCCGCGCGAAGGCGGCCTCGTGCCCGAGGCTCCACTGATCCAGCGCCACGCCGCGGTCCGCGCGCAGGCACGCCTGCGGAAACCGCGCCAAGGTCTCGCCCAGCGCCACCGCGACCTCCAGCGCCTCGCCCGACGGCGTCAGCCGATTGACCAGCCCGAAGCTCAGCGCCTCCGCGGCGTCCACCCGCCGGCCCGTCAGGATCATGTCCAGCGCCCGGCCCTGGCCGACCGTCCGCGGCAGCCGGATCGCGCCGCCGTCGATGAGCGGCACCCCCCAGCGCCGGCAATAGACCCCGAAGAACGCGTCCTCCGCCGCCACGCGCAGGTCGCACCAGAGCGCCAGCTCCAGCCCGCCGGCCACCGCCGGCCCCTCCACCGCCGCGATCACCGGCTTGGAGAGCCGCATCCGCGTCGGTCCCATCGGCCCGATGCGATGGTCGCTCAGCTCCTCGTCCGCGCGCACCGCGTGCCGCTCGAACCAGGCCTCGTCGACGCCCCCCGCCCGCGTCAGGTCGAACCCGGCGCTGAAGGCGCCGCCCGCCCCGGTCAGCACCGCCACCTCGGCGTCCATCTCCTCGAACGCCAGGAACGCCGCGTGCAGCGCCGCCGCCGTCTCGGGATCGACGGCGTTGCGCCGCTCCGCCCGCTCGATCGTCACCACGCAGACCCGTCCGCGCGTCTCCGTCGTCACCGTCATGGAACGAACCGCACCTTTCCGATATGATCCAGGTTCCGGTTGCGCTGCGCGTAGTCGATGCCGTAGCCGACCACGAACTCGTCCGGAATCTCGAAGCCCACGAAGCGCACCGGCACCTCGACCTCCCGGCGGGAGGGCTTGTCGAGCAGCGCGCACACCTCGAGCCGGCGCGGCTTCCGCGCGCGCAGCAGGTGCAGCACGTGATGCAGCGTGAAGCCGGTGTCGACGATGTCCTCCACCACCAGCACGTCGCGGCCCTCGATCTGGCCGCGCAGATCCTTCAGGATCCTAACCTCGCGGGAGCTGCTCATCGCCGCGCCGTAGGAGCTCGCCTCGATGAAGTCGATCTCCACCGGCAGGTCCAGCTCGCGCGCCAGATCCGCGATGAACACGAAGCTTCCGCGCAGCAGTCCGACCACGATCAGCTTGTCGGTGTCCGCGAAATGCGCCTCGATCTCGTGGGCCAGGCTCTCCACCCGCGCCGCGATCGACTTGGCCGAGATCATCCGGTCGATGACGTAGGCGCGCCCGTCCGGGCCGGTCTGCGCGGGGTCGCGCAAGGCGCTCTGCGGCATGGCTCTCTCCGTTCGTCCCTGGAGGGGGGACGTTAGCCGCGACGGCCCGCCGAGTCTCGCCCTCGCCGTCGAATCGGGGCAGGGTGCGCGACAATGCGCCCCTCGCGGCGCGCCGCGAGGGGGGACAGATACGCGCGCATGCCGACACACGCCGAAAAACGCCGCATGCCCTATTCCGCGGACGAGATGTACGCGCTCATCGCCGACATCGGCGCCTATCCCGAGTTCCTGCCCTGGTGCTCGGCCGCCCGAATCCGCAAACGGACCGAGCGCGAGGACGGCTCGATCCAGATCGACGCCGATCTCGTGATCTCGTTCAAGGTGTTCCGCGAGACGTTCGGGAGCCGGGTGATCCTGAGGCCCGAGTCGAGGGTGATCGACGTGAAGTATCTCGACGGGCCGTTCAAGTATCTCGACAACCATTGGGAATTTCACCCTTTGGGCGAAAAGGAGTGCGAGGTCGACTTCTACGTCGACTTCGAGTTCCGCTCCTACGTCCTGCAGAAGATCATCGGCGCCGTCTTCAACGAGGCCATGCACCGCATCGTCCGCGCCTTCGAGGCCCGGGCGCATTCGCTCTACGGCCCGCGCTGACCTTTCGGGGAGGGAGACCCATGCGCATCAACGCCGACTTCGACCGCCGCGTGGTCCTGCACGCCGACGAGATCGACTGGATCCCCTCGCCGATGCCGGGCGTGGACCGTCGCCCCCTCGACCGCATCGGGGAGGAGGTCGCCCGCGCCACCTCCATCGTCCGCTACGCGCCGGGCTCCAGCTTTTCCGAGCACGTCCACGACGGCGGCGAGGAGTTCCTCGTCCTCGAGGGCGTGTTCCAGGACCAGTACGGCGACTTTCCCGCCGGAACCTACGTCCGCAACCCGCCGACGACGCGCCACGCGCCCGCCTCCGAGCCGGGCTGCACCATCCTCGTCAAGCTCTGGCAGTTCGACCCCGAGGACCGCCGCCAGATGCGCGCCGACATGACGGCGGAGGGCGAGCCCGATTCCGCGCGCCCCGGCGTCTCGGTCCTGCCGCTCCACGAGGACGACCGCGAGCGCGTCCGCGTCGAGACCCTGGCGCCCGGCGTCGCCACGCGCATCCCGGCCGAGGGCGGCGGCGAACTCTTCGTCCTCGAGGGGGACGCGACCGAATCCGGCGATCCCCTCCGCCGGCACTTCTGGGTGCGCGTCCCCGAGGGCGGCGCCTTCGATCTCGTGGCCGGCCCCGAAGGCGCCCGCCTCTGGATCAAGACCGGCCATCTGCGCTTCGTCAGAGCGCCCGACGCCGCCTGACCCCGAGGCCGGACGAGGGAGATGCGCCGAGCCGCGAGCGAACGGCCGGCGCGCCCGAGAATCGCCTCGCTCCGGAGCCATCGGGCGAAGCGGGATCGACGCCCCGCGACGCCCGCTCCAGACATCCCGGCCGCTCTCGCGGTGCGGACGCGGCGCCGTGCCGCCGGCGCCGTCACGCAAACGGCCGCCGCCGTCGGCCGCGGGGCAGGGCGCCCCTTCAGCGCCGCCGAGGCGCGCCGTCGCGCAGGAGCTCCAGCGCCCGGCGCACGCTGGCGAGGCGGACGTCGTGCCGCCCGAGCGGGCCGAAATCCACGGTCTCCGCCCAGGTCTCGGCCCCGGTCTCGGCGAGGCCGAAGCAGACCCGCCCCTCGGGTTTCGCCGGCGTGCCGCCCCCCGGCCCCGCGATCCCCGTGACCGAGACCGCCCGCCCGGCGGCCGAGCGCCCCAGCGCCCCCTCCGCCATCGCCAGCGCCGTCGGCTCCGACACCGCGCCGTGCAGGCCGAGCGTCGCGGTCGGCACCCCCAGCAGCTCGGTCTTGGCGGCGTTGGTGTAGGTCACGAAGCCCCGGTCGACCGCGCCCGAGGCGCCGGGAACCGCCGTCAGCGCCGCCATGACCAGCCCGCCGGTGCAGCTCTCGGCCGCGGCCAGCATCCGCCCCTCGGCCCGCGCGGCCTCCAGCGTCTCGGCGGCGAGGCGCTCCAGCTCGGTCATGTCAGCCACCCATGCGCCGCCGCCGCCGCCGCCGTCACGACCAGCGCCGCGACCAGCCCGGCCGCGAGGTCGTCGAGCATCACGCCCGCCACCCCCGGCATCCGGTCGAGCGCCGAGATCGGCCAGGGCTTCCAGATGTCGAACAGCCGGAACGCCACGAACGCGCCGACCCAGCCGGGCCAGAGCGCCAGGATGTCCGCGCCCGAGCCCCGCAGCGCCAGCCCCAGCGGCAGCGGCATCAGCGCCAGCATCTGCCCGGCCAGCTCGTCGACGACGATCTCCGAGGGGTCGGTCTCGGTCGTCCCCTCCAGATAGCCCGCCGCGGCGATCCAGCCGAAGACGCTCGCCGCCGCGAAGCCGGCGAGGCAGAGCGCGAAGCCCGCGGCGGGCGCCGAAAGCCCGAGCCCCGGCCCGAGCGCGGAGCCGAGCGCGAACAGCGCCCAGACCAGCGGCAGCGCCGCGAGCGAGCCCGCCGTCCCCGGCGCCGCCGGCACGCGCCCCAGTCCCCAGAGCGTGGCGAAGGCCGTCATCCCCGTCTCCCCGATCGCCATCCACGGCCGATCCGCCGCGCCGATGGCCGAGCCTATCCGTCCGGGCCCGCGGCCGAAACCGCCCCCGAAACCGCGTGTGCGCTCAGTCGCCCGCCGGCAGCGCCAGCGTGCAGGCCGCCTGCGCCGCGATGCCCTCTCCGCGGCCCGGAAAGCCCAGCCGCTCCGTCGTCGTCGCCTTGACCGAGACGCGCCCCGTCCCGATCCCGAGGATCCGCGCCAGCTCCGCCCGCATCGCCTCGGCGTGCGGCCCGATCTTCGGCGCCTCGCAGATCAGCGTCACGTCCGCGTTGACGATCCGCCCGCCCCGCGCCGCCACGCGCTCCGCCGCCCTGGCGAGGAAGATCTCCGACGCGGCGCCCTTCCATTCGGGCTCCGAGGGCGGGAACCAGCGCCCGATGTCCCCCTCGGCGAGCGCGCCGAAGATCGCGTCGGTCAGGGCGTGCATGCCGACGTCCGCGTCCGAATGTCCGCTGAGCGCGCGCGGGAACGATACCCGAACACCGCACAGGATCACCCCGTCCCCGTCCGCGAACGCATGCACGTCGAAGCCCGTGCCGGCCCGGAATTCCGTCGCGCCCGCAAGCCTTCGCTCGGCCCGGGCGAGGTCCTCCGCCGTGGTCAGCTTCACGTTCCCCTCCTCCCCCCGCGTCAAGGCCACCCGCATCCCCGACGCCGTCGCCACCGCGACGTCGTCGGTCAGCTCGCGCCCCCGCGCCGCCGCATGCGCCGCCCGGATCGGGCCGAGGCGGAAGCCCTGCGGCGTCTGCGCCCGCGCAAGCCCCTCGCGCGGCACGGTTTCCCCGGCGAGGCGCCCCTCCGCGCGGCGCAGCGTGTCGGCGACGGGCAGGGCCGGGCAGGCGCCGTCATGCCCCTCCAGCGCCGCGATCACCCCGGCCACCAGCGCGGGCGAGACGAAGGGCCGCGCCGCGTCGTGGATCAGCACCCGGTCGTCGTCCCCGCCCGCGAGCGCCTCGAGCCCCAGCCGCACGCTCTCCTGACGCGTCGCCCCGCCGATCACGGGCTCGGGCAGGTCCAGCCCCGCGGTCGCCGCGGCGAACGCGTCCCGGTCCTCGGCGTGGATCACGACCAAGGGCCGCGTCAGTCCCGCCGCCGCCAACGCCTCCAGCGTGCGCCGCAGCACGCTCCGCCCGCCGATCTCGCGATACTGCTTCGGCCCGCCGGGGCCGGCGCGCGTGCCGCGGCCGGCGGCGACGACGAGGGCGTGAACGGTCATGCGAGGGCGGCGCTCCAGCGGTCTGCGCGCGGACGCTACCCCGCCCCCCGGCCGCGCTCAAGACGGGTCGCCTGCGCTCTTGCACGGCTTGCGGCGCGAGGCTATGCAGCAAGCATGCATAAGGAATGAGCAAATGAGCTTCCGCGTCGGAAATCTGGGCATAGACTCCCGCGCGCTCGTCGCGCCGATGGCGGGAATCACCGACGCGCCCTTCCGCCGCGCGGTCCGCCGCTTCGCACCGACGCCCACCTACACCGAGATGGCCGGCTCGCGCGAACTCGCGGTCGGCGACCGCAAGGCTTCCGCCCGCGCCGGGCTGGACCCGGCCGAACTCTCGGGCGCGGCCCTCGCCGGCGTGCAGATCGCGGGGCGCGAGCCCGCCGCCGTCGGGGAGGCCGCGCGCATGGCGGAAGCCGCCGGCGCCCGCCTTATCGACCTCAACATGGGCTGCCCTGCCAAGAAGGTCGTCGGCGGCCTCTCCGGCGCGGCGCTGATGCGCGACGAGGATCTCGCCGCCAGCCTGGTCGAGGCGGCGGCCGGCGCCGTCTGCGTCCCCGTCACGGTCAAGATGCGCCTCGGCTGGGGGCCTGAGGACCGCACCGCCCGCGCCCTCGCCCGGCGCGTCGTCGCCGCGGGGGCCCGCGCGGTCACGGTGCACGGCCGCACCCGCGCGCAGTTCTACTCGGGCGAGGCCGACTGGCGCGCCGTCCGCGAGGTGGTCGAGGCCGTGGACGTCCCCGTCATCGTGAACGGCGACGTGACCGACGCCGCCGCCGCCCGCGCCGCGCTCGCCGCCTCCGGCGCCGCGGCGGTGATGGTCGGGCGCGCGGTGCAGGGCCGCCCCTGGACCGCCGCCGCGATCGACGCCGCCCTCGCCGGGCGCCCGGGCCCCGCGATCCCCGAAGGTCGCGTTCTCGCGGAGGCCGTCGCCGAGCACTACGAGGACATGCTGAGCCACCACGGCGTCCGCATCGGCCTGCGCCGCGCCCGCAAGCATCTCGGCTGGTGGCTGCGGGGCAGGGGGCTCGAGCCGCTCCTCGAGCCGCTGATGCGCGAGGAGGATGCGGCGGCCGTCCTCGGCGTCCTCCGCGGCGCGCTCGCCGCGCGCCTCGCGGACGCGGCGCCGGCGCGGGAGCGCGCCGCATGACCGGTCCGGACTGGCAGGCGGTCTGGGGGGCGATGCCCTTCCCGGCGCTGATCCTCGATGCGAAGGACCGTCTCTCGGAGGCCAACGCCGAGGCCGAGGCGTTCCTCTCGCTCTCGCAGCGCGCCCTGCGGGGGCGGGACCTCGAGACGCTGTTCGGGGCCGCGAGCCGCGTCGCCGACCTCGTCGCCCAGGTGCGCGGCGGCGCGACCAGCCTCGGCGAGCACGGCATGGAGCTCGGCCTGCCGGACCGACCTCCGACGACCGCCGACGTCTACGTCAGCCCGGTGGCGGAGCCCGAGGGGCCGCTCCTCGTGCTGATCCAGCCGCGCAGCATCGCGGCCCAGATGGACCGCTCGCTCACCCATCGCGCCGCCGCGCGCTCGGTCACCGGCATGGCGGCGATGCTGGCGCACGAGATCAAGAACCCCCTCGCCGGGATCTCCGGCGCGGCGCAGCTGCTCGCCATGCAGCTCGGCGATCAGGACGCCGAACTCACCGACCTGATCCGCGAGGAGGCCGAGCGCGTCGCCAAGCTGCTCGAGAAGGTCGAGCTGTTCGGCGACGGCCGCCCGCCGGCGCGCGAGCCCGTGAACATCCACGACGCGCTCGACCGCGCCCGTCGCTCCGCCCAGGCCGGTTTCTGCAAGCACTGCCGCTTCGTCGAGGAGTTCGACCCCTCGCTGCCGCCGACGGCGGGCGATCCGGACCAGCTCATCCAGGTGTTCCTCAACCTCCTGAAGAACGCGGGCGAGGCGACGCCGGCGGTGGGCGGCCTGATCACCATCCGCACGGCCTACCGCCCCGGCATCCGCATGGCGGCGCCCGGCGGCGGGTCGGAGAGCCTGCCGCTCACCGTCACCATCAGCGACAACGGCGGCGGCGTGCCCGAGGCGATCAAGCGCGACCTGTTCGAGCCCTTCGTGACCTCGAAGGCGACGGGCTCCGGCCTCGGCCTCGCGCTGGTCTCGAAGATCGTCGCCGATCACGGCGGCGTGGTGGAGTGCGAGAGCGACCCGGGCTGGACGACGTTCCGCGTGCGCCTGCCCGTCTGGCGCGAGCCGAAGCGTGGCGTGAAGACGAAGGAGGGGACCGCATGAGCGGGCGCATGACCGGAACGGTGCTGGTCGCCGACGACGACCGGGCGATCCGCACGGTGCTGAGCCAGGCGCTCACCCGCGCCGGCTGCCGCGTGCGCTCCACCGGCTCGGCGACCACGCTCTGGCGCTGGGTCGAGGACGGCGAAGGCGACATCGTCGTCACCGACGTGATGATGCCGGACGGCGACGCGCTCGACATCCTGCCGGCGATCAAGCGCAAGCGCCCGGAGCTGCCCGTGATCGTGATGAGCGCGCAGAACACCATGCTCACGGCGATCCGCGCGGCCGAGGGCGGCGCCTACGAATACCTCCCCAAGCCCTTCGACCTCCGCCAGGTGCTCGACCAGGTGGCGCGCGCGATGGAGGGCGCCCGCAAGGAGCGCAAGCCCGCCGAGGGGCCGCGCGACGAAGGCCTGCCGATCATCGGCCGATCCCCCGCCATGCAGGAGGTCTACCGCATCATGGCGCGGCTGATGAACACCGACCTCACGGTGATGCTCAACGGCGAGAGCGGCACCGGCAAGGAGCTGGTGGCCCGCGCCCTGCACAATTTCGGCTGGCGCAAGGCCGGCCCCTTCGTCGCCGTCAACATGGCCGCGATTCCGCGCGACCTGATCGAGAGCGAGCTGTTCGGCCACGAGAAGGGCGCCTTCACCGGCGCGACCGAGCGCATGGCCGGCAAGTTCGAGGCCGCCGCCGGGGGCACCCTCTTCCTCGACGAGATCGGCGACATGCCGCCCGACGCGCAGACCCGCCTGCTCCGCGTCCTGCAGGACGGCCAGTTCACCCGCATCGGCGGGCGCCAGCCGATCAAGGCCGACGTGCGCGTGGTCGCGGCGACGCACCAGGACCTGCGCGGGCTGATCGCCGAGGGCGGCTTCCGCGAGGACCTCTTCTACCGCCTCAACGTGGTGCCGATCCGCCTGCCGCCGCTGCGCGACCGGACCGAGGACATCCCCGACCTCGCCCGCGCCTTCCTGCGCAAGGCCGAGGCCGAGGGCCTGCCGCGCAAGGCCGTCAGCCAGGAGGCGCTCGATCTCCTCAAGGGCCAGCCCTGGCCCGGCAACGTGCGCGAACTCGAGAACCTGATGAAGCGCCTCGCCGCGCTCGTCTCCGACGACGTGATCGGGGTGGAGGACGTGGAGGCCGAACTCGCCGCGCGCCCCGTGCTCGCGCCCGAGGGGCCGGAGCGCGGCGCCTCGCTCGGCGCCTCGGTCGAGGCGCATCTGCGCAACTACTTCCAGCTTCACGGCGACGCGCTGCCGCCGCCCGGCCTCTACGACCGCATCCTCAAGGAGATCGAGCTTCCGCTGATCGCGCTCACCCTCTCGGCGACCCGCGGCAACCAGCTGCGCGCCGCCGATCTTCTCGGCATCAACCGCAACACGCTGCGCAAGAAGATCCGGGAGCTTGACATCCCGGTCACGCGCGGCAAGACACTGATGTAGGAATGCCACAGCGACGTGGCGTGGCGGCGCCCGGGGTGGGGGCCGTCGCGGGCGGCGCGCAGAGGGGACGCGGCGGCGCCGAAGCGCGGCCGCGGGCCGGGGGTCCGATTGGCGCTGCCTGAGCTTCGCGACGCGCAAGGCCGAACCGGACCCGGCCGCTTCGGCGGCTGGATCCTGGGCGGCGACTGGAGCGGACGCGTCGCCACGCTCGCCGTGCTCGTCGGGCTCGCCCTCGCGGCGCTGACGGCCTGGGCGCTTTCGGGCGCCGAGGACGGGCCGCGGGCCGACGGGGCGCTGCGCGGCGTGTTCCTCGCGGACATGGTCTACGTGCTGGTGATCGCCGGGCTCGTGACCTGGCGCGTCGCCGCGCTGATCGCCGCGCGCCGCGCCCGCTCCGCCGGATCGCGGCTGCATCTGCGCCTCACCGCGGTCTTCGCGGCGATGGCGCTGGCGCCGACCGTCCTCGTCGCCGTCTTCGCGACGCTCACCGTCAGCTACGGCATCGAGGGGTGGTTCTCCCGGCAGATCGGCTCGGTGGTGCGCAACTCCCTCGACACGGCCGAGGCCTACGAGGGCGAGCACCGCCGCCGCATCCGGGCCGAGATCCTCGCCATGGCGAACGACCTCAACCGCGCGGGCGAGCAGGGCGCGAGCGACGGCCAGCTCGGCGAGCTGCTGCGCGCGCAGGCGCGCATCCGCGAATTCCCGGAAGCCTACGTCTTCGATTCGAGCCGCGAGCTCCTCGCCCGCGGCGAATTCAGCTACCTGTTCAGCTTCAACCCCCCGACCGACGAGGCCATGACACGCGCCCGCCAGGGCGAGGTCGTCGTCGTCTCCGACCGCGACGACGCCGAGATCCGCGCCCTCGTCTGGCTGGAGGCGTTCTTCGACTACTACCTCCTCGTCACCCGGCGGGTGGACGGCGAGGTGCTGCGCCTCCTCGACGAGACGCGCGAGACCGTCCAGCTCTACGAGCGGCTGGAGGACGACCGCGACTCGATCCTGCTCGAATTCGCCGCGCTCTACGTCGGCTTCGCCCTCGCCGTCACCCTCGCCGCGGTCTGGGCCGGCCTCTGGTTCGCCGAGCGGCTGGCCCGCCCCGTCGGCCGCCTCGCCGGCGCGGCCGAGCGCGTCGGCGCCGGCGACCTCGACGTCCGCGTCAAGGAGGAGCGCGGCGACGACGAGATCGCGGTCCTCGCCCGCGTCTTCAACCGCATGACCGAGCAGGTGAAGGGCCAGCGCGACGCCCTCGTCGCCATGAACGCCGAGACCGAGCGCCGCCGCCGCTTCATCGAGGCGGTGCTCGCCGGGGTCACCGCCGGGGTCGCGCGCCTCGACGCCGAGGGGCGGGTGGAGCTCCTGAACGACGCCGGCGCCGAGATGCTCGGCCTCTCGCAGGGCGAGGCTTCGGGCCGCCCGCTGGCCGAGATCGCGCCCTTCTTCGCCCATCTCCTCGTGCAGGCCGAGGCCCGGCGCTCGGGCCAGGCCGAGGACCGCGTGCACGGCCAGGCCGGCGGGCGGGAGCGCGACTTCCTCGCCCGCGCCGCGCGCACCTCCGGCGACGCGGGCGGCGGCTGGGTC
Organism: Paracoccaceae bacterium; assembly: GCA_041685625.1. GTDB lineage: Bacteria > Pseudomonadota > Alphaproteobacteria > Rhodobacterales > Rhodobacteraceae > Albimonas. Next base: position 11,450 of record JAWLFJ010000093.1, read on the forward strand.
GTGACCTTCGACGACATGACCGAGCTGGTCACCGCCCAGCGCATGGCCGCCTGGGCCGACATCGCCCGGCGCATCGCGCACGAGATCAAGAACCCCCTGACCCCGATCCAGCTCTCGGCCGAGCGCCTCAAGCGCAAGTTCTCCAAAGGTCTCGAAGGCGAGGATCTGCGCCGTTTCGAAGGCTACGCGGACATGATCGTCCGCCAGGCCGGCGACATCCGGCGCATGGTCGACGAGTTCAGCCGCTTCGCGCGCATGCCCGCGCCGGAGCTCGGCGTGCACGACCTGACCGAACTCCTGCGCGAGGCCGTCATGCTCCAGAGCGCCGGCGAGGCGGAGGGCGTGCGCTTCGAGATCCTTCCTCCCGAGGGGCAGGCGCGCCCGATCCGCTGCGACCGCGGCCTGATCGGCCAGGCGCTCACCAACCTCCTGAAGAACGCGCGCGAGGCGGTGGAGGCCCGCCGCCTGGCCGAGTCCGAGGCGGGCGCCGGGCACGTCGCCGCGCAGCTCGTCTGGGGTCCGGAGACGGTGGCGATCCGCGTCGCCGACGACGGCGTCGGCCTGCCGGAGACCGGCCGCGCCCGGCTGCTCGAACCTTACGTGACGACGCGCGAAAAGGGCACCGGCCTCGGCCTCGCGATCACGCGCAAGATCGCCGAGGAGCATGGCGGCGCCCTGGCGCTCGACGACGCGCCGGAAGACTTCGCGGGCGGCCGCGGGGCGCTCGCGACGCTGACGCTGCCGGCGCCCCGGAGCCCCGGGGCCGAGCGGGAAAGCAACGAAGAACAGGCGGGAGACACGGATGGCTGACGTTCTTGTGGTCGACGACGAGGCGGACATCCGCGAGCTCGTCTGCGACATCCTCGAGGACGAGGGGCACGGCACGCGCACCGCGGCCGACGCCGACGGCGCCTTCCGCGCCGTCGAGGCGCGGCGGCCGGACCTGATCGTGCTCGACATCTGGCTGCAGGGCAGCCGCATGGACGGGATCGAGATCCTCAAGACCGTGCGGCGCAACCAGCCGGGCCTGCCGGTGGTGATCATCTCGGGCCACGGCAACATCGAGGTCGCCGTCGCCGCCGTGAAGCAGGGCGCCTACGACTTCATCGAGAAGCCGTTCACCACCGACCAGCTCATGCTCGTCGTCGCGCGCGCGCTCGAGGCCTCGCGCCTCCGGCGCGAGAACGAGGCGCTGAGGCGCGCCGAATTCGCGCAGGCCGAGATCGTGGGCGAGAGCCACGCCGTGACCAACCTGCGCGGCAAGCTCGAGAAGGTGGCCCGCACCGCCTCGCGCGTGCTGCTCTCCGGTCCGCCCGGCTCGGGCAAGGAGGTCGCCGCGCGCTTCGTGCACGCCCGCTCCGACCGGGCCGAGCAGCCCTTCGTCGTGCTCAACGCCGCGGTGATCGAGCCGCCGATGATGGAGGAGGCCCTGTTCGGGCGGGAACGCGAGGACGGCGGCGTGATCCCCGGCCTCTTCGAGCGGGCGCATGGCGGCACGCTCTTCATCGACGAGGTGGCGGAGATGCCCCTCGGCACCCAGTCCAAGATCCTGCGCGTGCTGGTGGACCAGCGCTTCGTGCGCGTCGGCGGGGCCGAGCCGGTGCAGGTCGACGTCCGCGTGATCTCGGCCACCACGCGCGACCTCGAGGCGCTGATCGGCGCCGGATCGTTCCGCGAGGATCTCTATCACCGCCTCTCGGTGGTGCCGCTGGAGACGCCCTCGCTCGCCGCCCGGCGCGACGACGTCCCCCTCCTCGCGGAGCATTTCCTGCGCCGCATCTCCGAGCGCGAGGGCCTCGCCTGGCGCCCGCTCGGGCCGGAGGCCGCGGCGCTTCTCCAGACCCAGGGCTGGCCCGGCAACGTCCGCCAGCTGCGCAACATGATGGAGCAGGTGCTGATCCTCGGGCAGGGCGAGGGCGAGATCGGGCCCGAAGAGCTCCCCCTCGGCCCGGCCAGCGTCGGGGAGGCCGCGGTCGGCCTGACCCCCTCGATGGCCATGCTGCCGCTGCGCGAGGCGCGCGAGCTCTTCGAGCGGGACTACCTGATCGCCCAGATCAACCGCTTCGGCGGGAACATTTCGCGAACCGCCGCCTTCGTCGGCATGGAACGTTCGGCCCTGCACCGCAAGCTCAAGAGCCTCGGCGTCACCACCACAACCCGCGGCGGCGCCCGCGTCGCGGTGGCCGGGGACGGCGAGGAGATCGAGGAATGAGCGCCGCGCGGCGCCGCGTTCCGAGCGCGACGGCGGCCGCTTCCGCGCGCCTCCGCCCGCCGGGCGCCGCAGGCGAGGCCCGCCGATGAAGTGGATCAAGCGCATCGCCCTCGGGCTCGGCGCACTCCTCGTCCTGGTCGTCCTCGCCGCGGTCGGCTTCGTCGCCTGGCACTGGGCGCCCGACATTCCGCGCGCCGCGCTCGAGGACCGCTGGGCCGGCCCCGCCTCGCGCTTCGTCGAGGTGGACGGCATGGAGGTCCATGTCCGCGACGAGGGGCCGAAGGACGACGCCGCGCCGATCCTGCTGCTGCACGGCACCTCGGACAGCCTGCACGCCTGGGACGCCTGGGCCGAGGGCCTCGTCGCCGACGGCCGCCGGGTGATCCGCTACGACCTGCCCGGTTTCGGCCTCACCGGCCCGCCCCCCTCCGGCGGCCTGCAGGCGGAGCGCTATCTCCGCGTCCATTTCGGCGTGATGGACGCCTTGGGGCTCGAGCGCGCGATCATGGGCGGCAACTCCTTCGGCGGCCGCATCGCCTGGACCGCGGCGCTGGAGCGGCCCGAGCGCGCCGCCGGCCTGATCCTCGTCGCCGCCTCGGGCCTCCCGACCGAGCCGACCGAGGTGCCGCCCGGCTTCGCCGTCGCCGGCCTGCCGGGCGTCAAGGACGCGCTCCGCAACACCCTGCCGCGCTTCCTGATCCGCATGAGCCTCGAGAGCGTCTACGGCGACCCCTCCCGCGTGACCGAGGGCGAGGTCGACCGCTTCATGGCCATGACCCGCCGCGCCGGCAACCGCGACGTGGTGCTCGGCCGGGTCGAGTTCGGCGAGTTCGAGGACCTCTCCCACCGCCTGCCGGAGATCGCGGTCCCGACGCTGATCCTCTGGGGCGGCGAGGACAGGCTGATCCCCCCCGCCGCCGCCGGGCGCTTCGAGGCGGGGCTGCCGGACGCCGAGGCGGTGGTGATCGAGGGCCTCGGCCACGTCCCCCACACCGAAGGGCCGGAGCGCACGCTGGAGGCGGTCCGCGCCTGGTCGAGGCGCGAGGGCCTCTAGCGCCGCTCGACATAGCGCACGACCTTGCCGGGACCGAGCCGCGCGCGCCCGACCTCCGCGAAGCCGAGCGCCGCGTGGAAGCGGTCGGAGACCGGGTTGGGCGGTTCGGCGTTGATCTCGGCGCAGACCGGCCGGCCCGCCGCCGCCTCGAACAGCGCCTCATAGAGCCGCCGCGCGAGCCCCGTCCGCCGCGCCGCCGGCGCCACGATGATCCTGTCGACGTAGAGGAACCGCGCCCGCCGCGCCGCGAACCAGCGCCAGTTGGGCGAGTCCGGCCCCGCCGTCTCGTCGTAGGCCAGCAGCAGCGCCAGCGTCGCGCCGTCCGGCCCGCGGGGCGCCGCGGCGAAGGCCGCCGCCGCCAGCCGCGCCTCCAGCCCCGCCGCATCCAGCGGCCCGGTCTCCGCCTCGTGCTCGGCGTTGAGCGCCAGCGCGCCCGCACGGTCGATCTCCGGCCATCGCGTCATGCGTCCCCCCTTGCCCCACTGTAGCGTGACCCTTGATGTGCAGCTTCGCGAGACTGGCGTCGCGTCGTTTTCAAGGGAAGCATCGGCGCCCGTCCGACCCATGAGATACAGCCTTGGAAGCCGTTTCGCGCTGTTCGGTCAGCCTCGCGGATTGCCGAGCGATTGATTTCATTGATAGGGGGTGGTCAGGTTTTGGAGTATGAACCCGCCGTCTTTCGAAGTTTCGCAGGTCGACGCTGCCCTCTATCCGCACGCATGTCCGAAACAAATTCCATGTAAGACGCCTTGGCCGCCTGCCCGTGATGGTGACCCGACATCACCGCCTTGCGCTTCCCGTCTTGCAGGGTGCGGATCGGATCTTCTGCC
>JAWLFJ010000094.1:0-15520 GCA_041685625.1 Paracoccaceae bacterium
CGGAAAGCCCGGCGGCGCCGCGCGACCGGCGCTTGCGCGTTCGGCGCCGTCGCGGCAGCCTTGCGGGATGCGCCGCCTCGCCGCCGCCCTCGCGCTCGTCGCCCAGCCCTTCGTCGCCGCCGCCGAGACGGAGGTCGACGTCGAGTTGGTGCTCGCCGTCGACATCTCCCGCTCGATGGATTTCGAGGAACTAAAGCTCCAGCGCGACGGCTACGTGCAGGCCTTCCGCGACCCCGCCGTCATCCGCGCCGTCGAGGGCGGTCTGACCGGCCGCATCGCCGTGTTCTACTTCGAATGGGCCGGCCGCGGCATCCGCAACGTCCTCGGCGAGTGGCGGCTGATCGAGGACGCCGATGATGCCGCCGCCTTCGCCGACGACCTCGCCGCCGGCGCGATCACGGCCGCGATCGGAACCTCGATCGCCGGCGCGCTCGACTTCGCCGTGGCCGCCTTCGAGAACAACGGCTTCGCCGGCCTGCGCCGCGTCATCGACGTCTCCGGCGACGGGCCGAACAACGCCGGCGGGCCGGTCGTCGCGGCCCGCGACGCCGCCGTCGCCGCGGGCGTCACGGTCAACGGCCTGCCGGTGATGCTGAAGGCGCACGACGGCCCGTTCTCGCTGCGCCGCCTCGACGTCTATTACGAGGACTGCGTGATCGGCGGTCCCCTCAGCTTCGTCATGCCGCTGCACGAGGCCGAACGCTTCGCCGAGACGATCCGGCGCAAGCTGATCCTCGAGATCTCGGGCCTCGCCCCACCGCGCCCGCCCCGCGTCGTCCCCGCGCAGCTCGGCCTGGGGCCGGCGACGCGGGAGCCGCGCATCGACTGCCTGATCGGCGAGAAGCGCCGCGAGGAATGGATGCGCGAACGCGACTGGGAGTGGTGAGCCGGCCTCCGCGTCCCGCAGGACCGGGCCGGCCGCGCCCCCAGGCACGCGCGCCCCGGGGCGGCTCAGACCGCGAACTGGTAGCTGATCGGAACGTAGCGGAAGCCCTGATCCATGGCTTCGACGTAGCCGATCCCGGGCGAGGGCATGTGGTAGCCGATGAAGGGCGCCTTGTCCGCGGCCAGCATCCCGAAGACCTCCTTGCGGGCCTTCGCGGCGGCGGCCTTGTCCATGTCGAACATGACCTCCCAGTCCGGCCGCTGCAGCGAGGCGACGTAGTGGTTCGCGGTGTCGGCCGCGACCAGCAGCCGCCGGCCCTCGCTTTCCAGGTGCCAAACCATGTGGCCCGGCGTGTGCCCGAAGGCCGCCATCGCCTCGATGCCCGAGGCGACGGACTCGCCCGGCTTCACGAAGGTCATGCGCTCCGCCAGCGGCGTGACGTTGGAGGCGACGAGGCCGCCGACGCGGGCCAACGGTCCCTCCGTCTTGTCCTTCCAGAAGTCGTATTCGGCGGCGCCGGCGACGTAGCGGGCGTTCGGATAGGTCGGCGCGCCGTCGGTCGTCAACCCGCCGATGTGGTCGGGATGCATGTGGGTGATCACCACCACGTCCACGTCCTCCGGCGCGATCCCGGCCGCGGCGAGACGCTGCGCGGTGTTGCCGACCGCGGGCTGGCCGCCCGGGGCGTTGCCGGCGTCGAAGAGGATCGTCTCGGTCCCGGTGTTCACCACCGTCGGCGTGAAGAAGAAGGCCCCCTTGCGCGGCGGCAGGAAGTTCTCCTCCAGCAGCGCGCCCACCGTCTCCGGATCCTGGTCGGTTCCGAAGATGCCGGTGATGTCGTCTCGCACCGCCTGGCCGTCGAGGATCGCCATCACCTCGAAGTCGCCGAGCGCGATGCGGCGGACATGGGCCGTGCTCTCTCCCGCCGACGGCGCGGCGGCGCGGGCGGGGGCCGGGACGGCGCCCGTCGCGGCGGCGGCGCCGAAGGCGCCGGCCCCGGCGAGCAGCGCCCGGCGGTCGAGCGTCGGGGAATCGGTCATGCGGGTCTCCCTCCGTGCAGACGGGGGCCGGCGACCGACCGCCGCCCCGACCCTGCGACATAGCCGCCCGGCGCTCCCGAAAGACGCCTCTCACGGTGTCGTGATGGGACGCAGCGGTTTTCGGAGGGAACGGCTCGTTTCCGTTTCGGCCACGCCGCGCCGCGACAGTCCGTGCGCCGTCTTGTCCCAGAAGGCCGGCGCCGCAACCGCCTCGCCCAGCGCCTTCAGCGCCGAGAGCGTGCCGAGCGCGGCGTAGAACGGCAGCAGCGGCGCCCAGCGCGCCAGCTCCGGCCGCCCCGCCCGCCGCGCCGCCAGCACGGCCGAGCCCACCGTCACCGCCTGCCCCAGATGCAGCGCCGCGAGCGCCGCCGTCGCCAGCCAGACCGGCGCCGCGCCCAGCCCCGGCGCGCCGAGCGCTCCCCACCAGATCCAGCCCGCCAGCAGCAGCGGCAGCCCCAGCGAGGCCGCCGCGGCGCCGAGGAACAAAACCTGAAACCCGAGGAATCCGCGCCAGCCCAGATCCCGCCGCAGCCGCCCCGGCGCCCGCATGTGCACGAGCCAGGTCATCAGGAACCCCTTCTGCCAGCGCGAGCGCTGGCGCAGCCAGGCCAGCGGCCCGCGCACCGCCTCCTCCGAGGTCTCCGAGTCGATCGGACCGACCCGATACCCCGCCCGCGCCAGCCGGATGCCGAGATCGGCGTCCTCCGTCACGTTCCAGGCGTCCCAGCCGCCGAGCCGCTCGAGCACCCGCCGGCGGATGAAGAACGAGGTCCCCGACAGCGTCGGCGGCGCGCCGAGGCGCATCAGCGCCGGCAGCACCAGCCGGAACCAGACCGCGTAGTCGAGCGCGAAGAGCCGCGGCATCCAGCCGTCCGCGACGTTGTAGATGCCGAGGCGCGCCTGCACGCAGGCCAGCCGCGCCGGCGCCGTCGCCAGCGCCGCGGCGGCCCGGCGGATCTGATCCGGCTCCGGACGGTCCTCCGCGTCGTAGACGCCGACGATCGTGCCTCGCGCGAAATCCAGCGCATGGTTCAGCGCCCGCGGCTTCGTCCGAGGCGCGCCGGGCGGCGTCGGGATCACGCGGATCCAGGGGGGGGGACGCGCCGCCGCGACGGCCGCCGCCGTCTCGGCGTCGTCCGCCTCCAGCGCGAGCAGCACCTCCAGCCGCTCGAGCGGCCAGTCGAGCGCCGTCAGTCCCTCGATCAGGTCCGCGACGACCGCCGGCTCCCGGTGCAGCGCCACGAGGATCGAGACCGAGGGCAGCCGCTCCGCCGCCGACGGGTCGCGCCTCAGCGCCGGCGCCGCGGGCGGGCGCGGCGCAGGCGCCAGCAGCGCCGCCAGCCGCATCGCCACGTTCACCATGTTCAGCGCCAGCGCCGCGAGGAACAGCGCCGGCAGCACCGCCCCCGGCGCCGCCGCCGCCGCGAGGCAGAGCGCCCCGAGACAGGCGCCCAGCATCGCCCTCGGCCCCGCCGCCGCCAGCCCCCGGGCCGAGAGCCGCGCCGGCGTGCGCCCCGCCGCCCGCGCCGCGCGCGCCTCCGGATGCAGCGCCAGCAGCGCCGCCTCGAAGCGGCGCGGCCCGCAGGCGGCCGGCACGATCTCCTCGCCCGTCAGTCCCAGCGCCCGCGCCAGGCCCGGCAGATCCCGCGACAGCCGCGCCGGGTCCGGCGAGGCCACCAGCACCCGGCCCGCCGCGTCCCGCCGCCAGGGCAGCGCCCGCCGCTCCAGCATCGCCGGAAGCCGCGCGGCCGTCGCCAGCATGGGGTCCGGCGGCTCGGCCACCGGATCCGCCCGCGACAGCCCGGACTGCACGGCCAGCGCCGTCTCCACCGCCTCGGCCGAGACGAGGCCGTTCGCCCGCAACACCTCTCCCAGCCGCGCGCCGGAGCGTCGCTGACGGCGCAGCGCCTCGGCCAGCGCCGGTCGATCCAGCACCCCCGCGTCGAGCAGGATCATGCCCAACCGCTTTCGCGGCGGGCTCGCCTCCGCCGTTTCCGATCGCTCCGGCGCCGCGGCCATGATCTCTCCCGGTTCCCCCAGTCGCCGGAAGCCTCGCGAGCGAAGGTTAAGCGTCGGTGAATCGCGCCCCGGTCAGCCGATCCGCGCCGCGCCGTCCCGCCGCGGATCGGCCGCCGCCTCCACCGCGCCCGAGGCCGCGCGCCGCACCGCATGCACGCCGCCGAAGAACAGGCTGTCGCGCGCCCAGGGCCGCGCCTCCGGATAGGCGGCCAGAAGCGCCTCGCGCTCGGCCGCCGGGAAGCGGTCCTCGAAATCCACCGCCGGCGGCGCATCCGGCTCAGGCCCCGCGTCGACATGCAGCCGCGGCGCCCCCACCGCCGCGTCCAGCGCCTCCCCCCGGTCCAGGATCCGCGCGACGACCGAGGTCATCGCCGAGCGGATGCGGTTCGACCCGCCCGAGCCCAGCGCCACCGCACTCCCGTCCGTCGCGTCGAGGATCGTCGGCGCCATCATCGAGGCGAGCCGAATGTCCGGCCGCCAGCGGTCGAGACCCTCGGGCAGCAGATCCTCCTCGCCCAGCATGTTGTTCGGCATGATCCCCGTGCCCGGCGCGATCATCCCGCAGCCCTCGCCGTTGGAGAGCGTCAGCGCCACCGCCATGCCGCGCGCGTCCACCGCCGAGACGTGCGTGGTGCCCCGCACCGCGGCCGGGGCCCCGACGAGCGCACGCCACCGCGCCAGACTCTCCTCGGAGAGAAGGCCGGAGAGCGCGTCCTCCCCCGCCTCCAGCCGCGCCCGGCGCGTCAGGTCGAAGGCCCGGGCCAGTTCCGCCGCGCCCGGCCGCCCGCCCAGCAGTTCCAGCGCGAAGGCGATCAGCGTGCCGCCGAGGCTCGGGCCGGGGTTCAGCGCCACCCGCCGCCCCCCGCGCCGGACCACGAGCGGCGCGCGCCAATGCGGCCGCCAGCGGCGCAGATCCTCGGCGGTCAGGTGCCCGCCCTCGGCCGTCAGCGTGAGCAGCGCCTGCGCCAGTTCACCCTCCTGCGCGAAGCGCGGCCCTTCGCGCGACCAGACGTCCAGCGCGTCGGCGTAGTCCGGATTGGCCAGTCGCGCCCCCGCGCCCAGCACCGCCCCCTCGGGCGCGTAGAGCGCCCGCGCCTCGGCCGTCGCCGTGTAGATCGGCGCGACGACGGTGAGCAGATGGGCCTGGAAGTCCGACAGCGCCGCGCCCTTGGCCGCCGCCTCCACCGCCGGGCGCGCCAACTCCGGCAGCGGTACGTGCCCGAACCGCCCATGCGCCTCCGCCAGCCCCACCGCCACGCCGGGCGTCGCGATGGAGGCGGCGCCGATGTGGAAGCGCTGCCGCGTCTCGCCGAAATCGGCCTCGACCTCGCGCAGGTCCCACTCGCCCTCGGGCCGGCGCGCCCGCGGCGTCTGCACGAAGAAGTCGAGCAGCCGCAGCCGTCCGCCCGGCTCGCGCAGCATCAGGAAGCCCCCGCCGAGCAGCCCGGCCAGCACCGGCTCCACCGCCGTCGCGGCCAGCGCCCCGGCGATGCAGGCGTCCACCGCCGTCCCCCCGGCGGCCAGCGCCTCGGAGGCGGCTTCGGCCGACACGGCATGACCGGCGGCGACGGCGTGACGGGGCATGGCGCGCTCTCCCGGATGGGCTCGGACCCCGCGTCCGATGCCCCGCCCGGCCGCCCCGCGCAAGGCCCGGCCGCGCTCTCACGACACGCCACGCGCTCGTGAGCGTCCCCGGCGCCGCATCCCATTGTGCGCAGGCCGCCGGGGCGGTATCTCCGTAGGCATGGTCGCGCGGGACGTATCGATCTGGAAATTCGCCAACCCGGCCCGCTTCATGCGGCTCTCGGGCACGCTGCTGCCTTGGGTCTCGGCGGCCGCGGCCGCGACGCTCGTCATCGGTCTGGTATGGGGCTTCTTCTTCACGCCGGACGACTACCAGCAGGGCTCGACCGTCAAGATCATCTACATCCACGTGCCCGCGGCGACGATGGCGATCAACGTCTACGCGATGATGGGGATCATGAGCCTGATCTGGCTGATCCGTCGCCACCACGTCTCCGCCCTCGCCGCGAAGGCCGCGGCGCCGGTCGGCGCGGCGATGGTGCTGATCGCCCTCGTCACCGGCGCGCTCTGGGGCCAGCCGATGTGGGGCACCGCCTGGGCCTGGGACCCGAGGCTCACCAGCTTCCTGATCCTGTTCTTCTTCTATGTCGGCTACATCGCCCTCTGGGCCGCGATCGACGATCCGGACAGCGCGGCGGACCTGACCTCCGTGCTCTGCCTCGTCGGCTCGGTGTTCGCCGTCGTCTCCCGCTACGCCGTCCATTTCTGGAGCCAGGGGCTCCACCAGGGGTCCTCCCTCAGCCTCGACAAGGAGACCAACGTGGCGGACGTGTTCTGGCGCCCGCTGGTGATATGCCTCGCCGGCTTCTTCCTGCTGTTCCTCGCGCTCCTGCTCCTGCGCGTCCGGACCGAGATCCGCCTGCGCCGCGCCCGCGCCATCCGCCTCGCGGCGGGGGAGGGCGCGTGATGCCCGATCTCGGCCCCTACTCCACCTACGTGCTCGGCTCCTACGCGGCCGCGCTGGGCCTGCTCGCCGCGCTGGTGATCGCCTCGCTCCGCGCCTCCGCCCGCGCCAAGGCCGAGCTCGAGCGGCTCGAGGCGCGCCACGGCCGGAGGCGCGCGTCATGAAGCGCCCTCCCCTCTGGGCCGCGATCCCGCTGGTCCTCGTCCTCGCCTTCGGCGTGCTCGCCTGGACGATGCTGGGGCGCGACAAGGACACGCTTCCGAGCGTCCTGATCGACCGCCCGTCCCCGGACATGGACCTGCCGCCCCTCGAGGAGGGCGGCGCGGGCCTCACCACCGCCATGCTTCAGGCCGACGGCGTAAAGCTGGTCAACGTCTGGGCGAGCTGGTGCGGCCCTTGCCGGGTCGAGCATCCGGAACTGATGCGCCTCGAGGAGATGGGCGTCACGATCCTCGGCCTGAACTACAAGGACAAGCCCGCCAACGCGAAGGGCTTCCTCACGGAGCTCGGCGATCCCTACGAGAGCGTCGGCGTCGACGAGCGCGGGCGGGCCGGGATCGAATGGGGAGTCTACGGCGTGCCCGAAACCTTCGTGGTGGACGGCGACGGGCGCATCGCCTTCAAGCATGTCGGTCCGATCCAGAACGACGACCTCGAGACGAAGATTCTCCCGGCCATGCGCGCCGCCGGCTGGAGCGAGCCCGAAGGCTGAGCGGGGGCGGCTAGCCCTTCTCCTCCAGACCATGGCGTTTCAGCACGCCCATCTGGCTCATCACGAAGCCGAAGGTCAGCGCCGGGTTGGCGAAGGTCTTGAAGCTGACCCAGAACGCCTCCGTCTGCGTGCGCCACACCGCCTCGTTCAGCACCGCGAGGAACACGAAGAACAGCGCCCAGCGCTTGGTGAGGATCGTCCAGCCCACGTCCCGCATCGGCAGCGCGTCGCCCATCAGATCCTTGAGGTAGGACCGCCCGCGCATCAGCCCGAAGCCCAGCGCGCCGGCGAAGATCAGGTTCACGATGGTCGGCTTCATCTTGATGAAGGTCGCGTCCTGCAGCCACAGCGTCAGGCCGCCGAACACCACGACCATCACCGCCGTCACCACCGCCATCTTCGGCAGGCTGCGCGTCAGCCACCAGGAGGCGGCGAGCGCGGCGAGGATCGTCGGGATGAACACCGCCGTCGCCGTGTAGATGTCGCTGCGGATGTAGGTGACGAAGAAGACGGCGATGGGGCCGATCTCCAGCGCCAGCTTCAGGAAGGGCGAGGGTGAGGTGCGTTCGGTCATGCGCCCGACCTAGCCCGCCGAGCGCCGCCCGTCGAGCGTTTCGCGCGCGCCGCTCAGCCGATCTCGCCCGCCGCCAGCGCCTTCGCCACCGCCGCCGCGCGGGAGCGGGCGCCCAGCTTGCGCCGCGCCCGCGCCACATACTCCCGGACCGAGCGTTCGGAGACCGCGAGCCGCTCGGCCACCTCCGCCGTCTGCGCCCCGTCCGCGAAGCCCGCCAGCACCTGCCGCTCGCGGTCCGACAGCCGCTCCGCCCCCGGCTGCCCCCGGGCGTCGAGCGCGCCGAGCAGCCAGTGCCCCGCCATGTGCAGCGCCGCGCCGTGCGCCCGCACGAAGTCGCCGAAGTCCGACCTGTCCTCGTCGCCCCAGGCCGAGAGCATCGCCGCCCGGCCGCCCCCCGGATCGGCCAGCGGGAACGCCGCCGCCTGATGCTGGCCCAGCCGCTCGACCATCACCCGGCAGATCGGGTCGAAGGCGGTCGGCGTCGGCGCGTCCAGCACGCGGCGATGCTCGATGAAGAGCGGCGTGCGGAAGCGCGAGAGATAGCCGAGCGTCGGACGCAGATGCCAGAGCTCCGGATCCTCCGCCCGGCGCAGATCCCCCGAATGGCCTTTCAGCCGCGCGTCATGCGCCGCATCCCAGACCGCGCCGAAGGCCCGGCCCCCCGCGGCCTCCGAGAACGGGTTGGCGTGGTCGAGCGGCAGGTCCGCATGCAGCGCCGTGCGCGTCAGCCCGTGCCCCGCGAGCACGGCGGAGACCCGCGCCCACGCCTCCCCGGCGGACGCGCCCCCGGCCACCGCGTCCACGATCGACACGACGTCTAGGCCGGGCAGCGCCCGGCCGGGCTTCCGTTCCGTCATGTCGTCAGTATCGCCGACTTTCGCGTTTCACCCAAATGATTAGCGTCCTTGATGAAATGCCAAAGGGAGCCCCGCCCATGACGCCCGACATGCAGACCCCGCGCAGGCTCGCCGTCTGCGCCGCGCTGGCGGCCACGCTCGGCGCAGGCCCGGCCTCGGCGGCCAGCCTCGAGGCCAGCTATTCGATGAACCCGCCAGACACCCCGCCCGGCGTGGGCTCCGAGTTCGAGGACAGACTGCGCACCGACACGGCGCCCTTCGCGGAGATCTCCAACACCTACGCCTTCGGCTTCGTTCGGACCACGGTCCTGACCGGCCCTGAGTTCTACTCGACCCCCGACGATCCAGGCCTGGTGGTGGGCGAGTTCGAGAACGCCGTCATCGAGGACTACGACGAGGCGCGCTGGCTCGTGTCAGCCTCCGCGCGGGCCGCGCGGGACGAGCTGCGCGCCGAGGCGCTCTCGAGACAGCTCGAGGGCTTCGAAGGCGCGAGCGCGACGGCCGAGGCGCAATCGAAGGACGTGCTGGGCATCGGCGGGGCCGGCGACGGCACGCTGACCATGGACTTCGTCATCTCCGGCTCGGCCAGCGCCTCGGTGCGGCCCGAGTTCTTCGGCGACGACCTCGAAGACGTGCTTTCGGGCGAGGGCGTGGGCTTCCGTTTCGCCGCGGAACTCGGCAACGGCTTCGACGTGACGCGGGTCGGCGACGGGGTGAGGCTCGGCGGCAGCGGCATCGACGTGAGGGACACGACCAGCTTCGGGGCCTCCGCGAGGGACCGCGTGCTCACGCTGACGCGCGAGGTCGTGGCCGGAGAGACGCTCGACTTCGAGATATACGCCCGCGCTTTCGTGAATACGCAGAAGGGTCGCGGCCGCGCCTATGCGGATTTCGGCTCCACCGCGCGGATCTCATCCGTCTCGTTGAGCGACGGCCTGACGCTCAGCTCCGAATCGGGCTTCGACTACCTCGCGCTGAGCGCGGAGCTGTCAGAGCCCGAACCCGAACCCGGCGGTGCGTCCCCCGTCCCCCTGCCGGCGGCGGGCCGGCTGCTCGTCGCCGGTCTCGGCGCCCTCGCCGCGACGCGCCGCCGCCGCGCCTGAGCCGCGCCTCGCCCGGAGCTGGGGAGCCCGGGCCGGGACGACGCCGAGGGGGAGTCCGGGCGGGGCCGACGCGCCCGCAAGGGCGCGAGGGGCCGCCCGGGCTCAGCCCGCCGCCGGCCCGCCCGGCCGCGCCGCATGCAGCGCCAGCAGCTGCAGCGCCACCGTCGCCCCCGCCAGCGCCGTGATCTCGCCCACGTCGTAGGCCGGCGCGACCTCGACCACGTCCATCCCGCGCAGGTCGATCCCCGCCAGCCCCCGCAGGATCGCCAGCGCCTGCCAGGTCGCCAGCCCGCCGACCACCGGCGTCCCCGTCCCCGGCGCGAAGGCCGGGTCCAGCCCGTCGATGTCGAAGGTCAGATGCACCGGCGCGTCGCCGACCCGCGCCCGGATCGCCTCCACCGTCGCCGCGACGCCCTTCTCGTGGACCGCGACCGCGTCCCAGACCTGCATCCCCTTGTGATCGTCGTAATGCGTCCGGATGCCGACCTGGATCGACCGCTCCACGTCGATCGCCCCCGCCTCCACCGCGGTATGGAACATCGTCCCGTGGTCGATCCAGTCCGCCGGCGCCTCCGCGGTGTCGGCATGGCTGTCGAACTGCACCAGCGCCAGCGGCCGCCCCAGGCGCTCCGCCTCCGCACGGAGCACGGGCCAGGAGCAGAAATGGTCCCCGCCCAGCATCAGCACCGCCGCCCCGGCGTCGAGGATCGAGCCCGCCGCCGCCCCGATCGCGCCCGGTATCTCCATCGGCGCGCCGTGCGGGATGTGCACGTCGCCCCAGTCGACGACCCGCATCACCTCGAAGGGATCGAAGGCCGAGGGCCAGAGCCGTGACCAGCTCAGCTGCGCCGAGGCCGCGCGAATCGCCCGCGGCCCGAACCGCGCCCCCGGCCGGTTCGAGACCGACTGATCGAACGGCACCCCCATCGCCGCCACGTCGACCCCCTCCAGCCGCCGCGCATAGGGCCGCCGGCAGAAGCTGAGCGCGCCGGAGAACATCTGCTCGTCGTGGCTGGAGACGCGCGGATCGTCGGCGAGGAAGGCGTGGTCCTTGCGGTGCGGGTCGCTCATCTCGGTCCCTCGGCGGCTGCATCGATCGGGGGGCGGAGCCTCGCGCGGCCCGCCTTCCGGCGCAACGCCGTCGCGCTTGCCGAAGCGCGACGCCTGTGATCACGATCACGCATGACCCTCGTCCCCGACCTTCCGCCGACGCCCGCCGAACCCGCCGCCGGCCCCGCGCACGAGCGGGTCTACAAGACGCTGCGCCGCCGCATCCTCGTCGGCGACATGAAACCCGGCGAGGCGCTGACCCTCCGCGGCGTCGCCGCCGATCTCGGCGTCTCCATGACCCCGGCGCGGGAGGCCGTGCGCCGCCTCGCCGCCGAGGGCGCGCTCGCCATCTCCGCCTCCGGCCGCGTCTCGGCCCCCGTGCTCACGCCGCAGCGGATCGAGGAACTGGCCGCGATCCGCACCCTGCTCGAGCCCGAGCTCGCCGCCCGAGCCCTGCCCCGCGCCCATCTCAGCCTCGTCGAACGCCTCGGCCGCATGGACGCCGAGCTCGAGCGCAAGCGTCGCGAGGGCGACGTCGCCGGCTGGCTGCGCGGCGATCTCGACTGGCGGCGCACGCTCTATCTCCGCGCCCACGCGCCCGCGATGCTGGCCCTGGCCGAGACCGTCTGGCTGCAATCCGCGCCGAGCCTTCGCGCCCACCACGCCCGCCGCGGCCTCGGCCGCGCGCCGAGCCTTCGCCGCAAGGCCCTCGCGGCGCTGGCGGCGGGTGACGAATCGGGCCTTCGCCTTGCGGTCCGCGAGGAGGTGCGCCAGACCCTGCTGACGCTGCTCGCGCCCGACGGGCTCGACGCCGCCTGAGCCCCGGAGCCTCCCGATGAACAAGCCGAGCAACCTCCGCCCCACCGCCGCCTATCAGGCGATGGACGCGGCGCATCACTGGCATCCCTTCACCGACACCAAGGCGCTCAACGCCAGCGGCGCCCGCGTCATCGCCCGCGCCGAGGGCGTCTGGCTCGAGGACACCCACGGAAACCGCATCCTCGACGGCATGTCCGGCCTCTGGTGCGTGAACGTCGGCTACGGACGGCCGGAGATCGTCGACGCCGTCGCCCGCCAGATGGGCGAGCTGCCCTATTACAACACCTTCTTCCAGACGACCCACCCCGCCGCCGCCGAATTCGCCGAGGCGCTGACGGCCGAGGCCCCGGCCCACGTCAACCGCGTGTTCTTCGCCAATTCGGGCTCCGAGGCGAACGACACCGCCTTCCGCCTCGCCCGCGTCTACTGGGACTGCCTCGGCAAGCCTTCCAAGAAGACCTTCATCGGGCGCGTCAACGGCTATCACGGCTCCACCGTAGCCGCCGCCTCCCTCGGCGGCATGGCCGGGATGCACGCGCAATCCGGCCTGCCCATCGAGGGGATCCGCCACATCCCGCAGCCGTACTGGTTCGGCGAGGGCCGCCCCGAAGGCCTCTCGCCCGAGGATTTCGGCCTCGCCCGCGCGCGCGAGCTGGAGGCCGCCATCGACGAGATCGGCGAGGAGAACGTCTGCGCCTTCATCGCCGAGCCGATCCAGGGCGCCGGCGGCGTCGTGATCCCGCCCGAGACCTACTGGCCCGAGATCGCCCGCATCTGCCGCGAACGGGAGATCCTGCTGATCGCCGACGAGGTCATCTGCGGCTTCGGCCGCACCGGCAACTGGTGGGGCTCCGAGACCTACGGCATCGAGCCCGACCTGATGCCCATCGCCAAGGGCATGACCTCCGGCTACCTGCCGATGGGCGGCCTGATGATCTCCGACCGGGTGGCCGACGCCGTCATCGACCGCGCCGGCGAGTTCTTCCACGGCTACACCTATTCCGGCCACCCCGCCGCCTGCGCCGCCGGCCTCGCCACCCTCCGCGTCATGAGGGAGGAGACGCTGGTCGAGCGCGTGCGCGACGTCCTCGCCCCGAAGCTCGCCGCCCTCTGGGCGCGGCTCGGCGACCACCCCCTCGTCGGCGAGGCCCGCACCAAGGGCTTCCTCGGCGCGCTCGAGCTGGTGCAGGACAAGCGCACCGGCGCGCGTTTCCCCGCCTCGGCCGCGGCCGGCACCCGCGCCCGCGACCTCGCCGTGCAGCATGGCCTCGTCATGCGCGCCGTCGGCGACACGCTCGTGATCTCGCCCCCCTACGTCATCACCGAGGACGAGCTGGACGACCTCGCCGACCGCGCCCGCCGCACCCTCGACGCGCTGGCGGACGCCCTCGCCGCCGCGGGCCGGGCGTGAGCGCCCGCAGCCGCGCCGGGGCGGCGGAGGACGCGCGCCCGAGCCTGCTCCGACGCATCCTGCGCGCGGGGCTCGGCGGCGCGCTCGCCGTCGCGGTCCTGCTCTCGCTCCTCCCCGGCGAGACGCCGGGCATCCTGCCGCAGCCGCCCGTCGCGCCGGGCTCCACGGCCGAGGAGACGGTCGCCGGCGTCCTCGCCTCCGAGCGCCTGATCGACGGCATCCGCGAGGGCGCCGCGAAGGAGGTGGTCTGGGCCGGGGCGCCGGGCGCCGTCACGCCGCTCTCGGTGATCTACGTGCACGGCTTCTCCGCGACCAAGGCCGAACTCCGCCCCGTCCCCGACCGCGTGGCCGAGGCTCTCGGCGCCAATCTCTTCTTCACCCGCCTCGCGGGTCACGGCCGCTCGGGCGAGGCGCTGGCGCGGGCCGAGGCCAGCCACTGGATGCTCGACATGGCCGAGGCCCTCGCCGTCGGCAAGGCGATCGGCGAGCGCACCCTGGTGATCGCGACCTCCGCCGGCGCCGCCCTCGCCGCCGTCTCGGCGGTGGAGCCCGCGGGGCAGGAGGGCGTCGCCGGCTACGTCCTGATCTCCCCCGCCTTCGAGCTGCAGACCTCCGGCGCCCGTCTGCTGCGCCTGCCCTTCGCGCGGACCCTCGCGCCGCTGATCCTCGGCCCCGAACGCGCGTGGGAGCCGCGCAACGCCGCCCATGCCGAAGGCTGGACCGCGCGCTACCCGACCGAGGCGCTGGTGCCGCTCGCCGCCCTCGTCGACGCCGCCGGCCTGACCGACTACGCGACCGCGTCCGCTCCGGCCCTGTTCCTGCTCTCCGACGATGACCGCGTCGTGGACCCCGAAGCGGCGCGCGAGATCGCCCGGCGCTGGGGCGCCGCCCCGGGCGCGACCGTGGTCCCGATCGCGCTCGCGCCCGGGGACGACGCGGACGCCCATGTCATCGCCGGCGACGCCCTCAGCCCCGGCTCGACCGACCGCGTGACCGAGGCCATCCTCGACTGGGCCGAGCGCGAGGGCCTCGGCGGGCCCGCCGCCGGGGACGGCTGAACCGGCCGGCCGCCGCAGGCTCGGCCGCTCAGCCGAGGATCGCCGCCACCGCGATCGCCGCCAGCCCCAGAAACGCCGTCGCGACGGAGGCGAGGTTGACCGCCTGCATCCGCGCCAGCGCCTTGCGCGCCGCCTCCGGGTCCAGCGCGCCGCGCTTCACCCGCAACGCCTCGCGCAGGCACCAGCCGAGGCCGAGCAGCCCCGCGACCGCCAGCGCCACGCCGACCCAGAGCAACGCCGCCATCTCAGCCCCCCAGCACGGCGTCGATCTCCGCCGCCAAGGCCGGCCCCTCTGCCAGCCGCGCCACCCAGCCCGCAGGCACGCCTCGCCCGCCGATCCCGCGGCTCGCTCCCAGGAGGGCGCCCATCGCCACGGCGCGTCCGCAGGAATCGCCGCCCGCGCGGATGTTGGCCTCCAGCGCCGCGCGCCCGTCGTCGCCGGCCCAGACCAGGCAGCGCACCATCACCGGCAGCCCCTGCGCCAGATGACAGGCCCGCCCGACCTCCCCGGCGTAGTCCACCGGATCGGCGTCGCTCTCCCGCGCCCGCTCCAGCGCGGCCGCGACCTCGGGGGCCGCCGCGGCCTCGCCCGCCAGCAGCGCCTGCGGCAGCGAGGCGCCCGCCAGGGCCGCCGACAGGCTGGCGGCATAGGCCCGCGCCCAGTCCCGCGCCGCGGCGCCGGTGTTGGTGATCGCGACGCAGACGTCGATCTCCGCCTCCGCCGCCCCCTCCGGCCGCACCAGAAGGGCCGGCAGGCGCGAGACGGCGGGAAGCTGATCGTCCTCGACGCCCGACGGGGCGCGCTCGCCGGCGGCGAGCCGATCCAGCGTGCCCCGGGTGGGCCGGTCGACATAGCCGACCCAGTCGCCGCCGGGACCGAAGGTCGCCGCGAACAGATCCTGCGCCCGCGCCGGATCGAAGCCGCCGACCAGCGCCCGCAGCATGGTGCGCAACTGCCAGCCGTATTGCGAAAGATCCCCGGCGCGCTTGCCGCCATGCACGAAGACGCCTTTGGCCCCCTCGAAATCGGCGCGATCCGGGGCGCGGAAGGCGAGCGGACCCGCCAGCGTCGCGATCCGTGCGGGATCGTAGAGCCAGTGCAGCCCCAGCGCCGCGGCGTCGGCGGCGAAGGCGCCCAGCAAGGCCGCCTCCGCCCGCTCCCGGCGCGGATCGAGGCGATGCGTCTCGGTGCTCATGCGGCGCTCCCTCTCCGATACGACGTTCCGTCTGCGGGCCCCGGCGGCGAATGTCCAGCCGGCCGTCGGCCTGCAGGCTGAGGCGAGGGCCCGGCCGGGCGGCTCCCGCCGCGCCGGCGTCTCCCTTCCGGGAGACGCCGCGAGGTTGGGCCGGGCGGCGCGGTGGGGGCCTCTGCGAGGCCCGTCACCGCGCCGCGGGCGCTCCGCTCCCGGCCGCGGCACGACGGCCATGACGCGCGCCGCGCCGGCGCGGCGCCCAGCGTGAGAGGCGTCGGCCCCGCCGCCGCCGCACACCCCCCCGCCGAGA
>JAWLFJ010000095.1:0-15499 GCA_041685625.1 Paracoccaceae bacterium
ATGGCGAAGGCGAAGTTCGAGCGCAACAAGCCGCACGTGAACATCGGGACGATCGGTCACGTGGATCACGGCAAGACGACGCTGACGGCGGCGATCACGAAGTATTTCGGCGACTTCAAGGCGTACGACCAGATCGACGGCGCGCCCGAGGAGAAGGCGCGCGGGATCACGATCTCGACGGCGCACGTGGAGTACGAGACGGACGCGCGTCACTACGCGCATGTCGACTGCCCGGGCCACGCGGACTACGTGAAGAACATGATCACCGGCGCGGCGCAGATGGACGGCGCGATCCTGGTGGTGAACGCGGCCGACGGTCCGATGCCGCAGACGCGCGAGCACATCCTTCTGGCGCGCCAGGTGGGCGTTCCGGCGCTGGTGGTGTTCCTCAACAAGGTCGACCAGGTCGACGACGAGGAGCTGCTGGAGCTGGTGGAGATGGAGGTGCGCGAGCTTCTGTCCTCCTACGACTTCCCGGGCGACGACCTGCCGATCGTGGCGGGCTCGGCGCTGGCGGCGATGGAGGGTCGCGACCCCGAGATCGGCGAGGAGCGGATCCGCGCGCTGATGGCGGCGGTGGACGAGGCGATCCCGACGCCGGAGCGCCCGATCGACCAGCCGTTCCTGATGCCGATCGAGGACGTGTTCTCGATCTCGGGCCGCGGCACGGTGGTGACGGGGCGGGTCGAGCGCGGCGTGATCACGGTGGGCGCGGAGGTCGAGATCGTCGGCATCCGCGACACGCGCAAGACCACGGTGACGGGCGTGGAGATGTTCCGCAAGCTGCTGGACCGCGGCGAGGCGGGCGACAACATCGGCGCGCTGCTGCGCGGCATCGGGCGCGAGGACGTGGAGCGCGGCCAGGTGCTCTGCAAGCCGGGCTCGGTGACGCCGCACACCAAGTTCGAGGCCGAGGCCTACATCCTCACGAAGGAGGAGGGCGGCCGCCACACGCCGTTCTTCGCGAACTACCGCCCGCAGTTCTACTTCCGCACCACGGACGTGACCGGGACCGTGGAGCTGGCCGAGGGCACCGAGATGGTGATGCCCGGCGACAACGTGAGCTTCACGGTGCAGCTGATCGCCCCGATCGCGATGGAGGAGAAGCTGCGCTTCGCCATCCGCGAGGGCGGCCGCACCGTCGGCGCGGGCGTGGTCTCCAAGATCATCGAGTGACGAACGCCTGATCCGCGCGGCCGGGGCCTCGGCGCCCCGGCCGCGCCTTTCCTTTCCGCCGCCCCGTGCGGCGCGCCCGGCTTGTGCGGCGCCGAGATTTCGGGCGACGGTGGGGGCCCGAATCGAGGAGGAAGCCATGGCGGACATCCCGAGCGGAGATCGCGCGCCCGACGCGTCGGCCCGCCCCAAGGGTCTCGACAGGCCGATCCGCAAGCGCGTCAAGAAGCTCGGCAAGCGCCTGACCCGGCGGCTCGCCGCCTACCAGGCCCGTCAGAGCCTGGTGCCGGACGCGCCGTTCCTCGAGGCCGAGCGCTTCGCGTTCCTCGCACCGCTGCAGCGGCACTGGCCCGAGATCGAGGCCGAGGCGCGGGATCTGCTGAAGCACCGCGAGCACATCCCGGGCTTTCAGGAGGTCTCGCCCGATCAGTACCGGATCGCGACCGAAAGCAACTGGCGCACGCTGTTCCTGTTCGGCTTCGGCGAACGCATCGAGGGCAATTGCCGGATGATGCCGCGCACCGCCGAACTGATCGAGCGGGCCGGCAGCGTGCACACGGCCTGGGTCTCGATCCTGACGCCGGGCTACCGCATCCCGCCGCACACCGGCGTCACCAAGGGCATCCTGCGGGCGCATCTGGGCCTGCTGATCCCGGAGGACCGCGAGAACTGCTGGATCCGGGTCGGGGACGAGCGGCGCAGCTATGCGCCCGGCTCGCTGTTCGTGATCGACGACACCTACGAGCACGAGGTCCACAACGACACCGACGAGGACCGCGTGGTGCTGCTGCTGGACTTCGATCGCCCCATGCGCTTCGGCGGCCGTATGCTGACCGCGCTGTTCCTGCGGATCATGAAGCTGACCGCCTTCTATCAGGAGCCGAAGCGCAACATCCGCGACCACGAGGCCCGCCTCGCCGCGGCGGCCGAGCGGGCCAACGAAACGTTGGAGAGCATGAGCGACCGGTGAGCGCGGCGGCCCGGCGGCGGCGAGGGGAGGACGGCGGCGATGCGGAAGGTGAAGGGCGGAGAGGCGGAGATCCCGGCGCTGGGGCTCGGTACCTGGGCGCTGAAGGGACGAGAGGCGCGGGACATGGTGGCGCGGGCGCTGGCCGAGGGCTGGCGGCACGTAGACACCGCGCGGATGTACGGCAACGAGGCCGAGGTCGGGCAGGGCATCCGCGACGCCGCCGCGCCGCGGGACGAGGTGTTCCTGACCACCAAGATCTGGCCCGACGATCATGCGCCCGACCGGCTGCGCGCGGCGGCGGAGGACAGCCTGAAGACGCTCGGCGTCGAGGCCGTCGACCTGATGCTGCTGCACTGGCCCTCGAAGAGCGTGCCGTTCGAGGAGACGATCCCCGCGCTCGACGCGCTGCGCCGGGACGGGCTGGCGCGCCATGTGGGCCTCTCCAACTTCACCCGCGCGCAGCTCGACGTGGTGGTTCCGCTGATGGAGTCGCCCCTCACCGTCAATCAGGTGGAGTTCCACCCCTTCCTCGACCAGTCGGCCATGCTGGACCGGCTGGCGCGGGAGGGCGCGGCGCTGACCGCCTATTCGCCGCTCGCCAAGGGCGAGACGGCGCGGGATCGCACGCTGCAGGAGATCGGCGCGGCGCACGGCGTGGGGCCGGTGGCGGCGGCGCTGGCCTGGATCCTCGCCAAGGGCGCGGCGGCGGTGCCGAAGACGGCGACGCCGGAGCGGCTGGGGGAGAACCTCTCGGCGCTCGAGGTCGACCTGACGGAGACCGAGATCACCCGCATCGACGCGCTGGCGCGGCCCGACGGGCGCATGGTCGATCTCGCCGGCGTCGCCCCCGACTGGGACTGAGGCGGAGGGACGCTGCCGGCGGGGGATCGATCCCCCGGGCCGCATCCCCCCGCAAGGATCAGGCGGCGCGGTCGAGCAGGAAGCGCGCCGTCATAAGATCCAGATGCGCGCCGCCGCCGTTCTTGAAGAGGGTGATCTCCTCGGCGCTCCGCCGCCCCTCCGCCCCGGCGGCGAGGTCGCGGAGGTCGGCCACGACGGCGTCCTCGCCGATCACGCCGGCGGCGATGGGGATCATGAGCTCCCCGATCTCGTGCACCGTGGTCTCGCGCGCGTCTACGAAGAGGCGCCCGCGCCGGAGGCACGCGTCGTCCGCCTCGCGCATGTCGGGCCGGTAGGCCCCGATCAGGTCGAGATGCGCCCCCGGCGCCAGCCAGTCGCCGCGGATCACGGGCTCGGTCGCCATCGTCGCGCAGGAGATCGCGTCGGCCTCGCGCACCGCCGCCTCCAGATCCGGCGCGGCCGCGACCTCCAGCGGCAGCCGCGCGGCGAGGCGGGCGGCGAGCGCCTCGGCCCGCTCGGGCGAGCGGTTCCAGATCCGCACGCGGCGCAGGCCGGGACGCACCGCCAGCCACGCCTCCGGCAGCCGCTCGGCGATGGCGCCGGCGCCGACCACCAGCAGCGTCTCGGCGTCCTCGCGCGCCAGCAGCCGCGCGCCGAGGGCGCTGTCGGCCACCGTCTTCCAGGCGGTGAGCGCGGCGCCGTCCAGCACCGCCTCCACCTCGCCGGTCTCGGAGGAGAACAGCAGGAACGCGCCGTTGACGCTCGGGCGCGGCGGCTCGGCCTGCGGGTTGGCGGGGAACACCGTGACCGACTTCAGCCCGAGATCGCCGCCGGGGACCCAGGCGGCCCGCGTCAGCCAGGCCTGGGGGCCGGTCTCCGCGCGCATCAGCAGATCGCGCACCGCGGCCTTCGGCGTGCGGTGCGCGGCGAGGAGATGCTCGGTCAGCGCCGCCCAGTCTCCGGCGGCCTCGATCGCCGCGGCGTCGAGGAGGCGCATCACGCCGCCTCCTGCCGGACGAGGCGCAGGCGATGAAAGCGCCCGTCGGGCGCCATCATGTCGGCCTCGAGGAAGGTGACGCCGTCCTGCTCGAAGGCGACGAAATGGGCGTTGAAGAGCATGACGTGCCCGGTGACCGTGAGCGCGCCGGTCGCCTCCTGCGGGGGCAGGGCGCCCTCGACCGGCCGCCACTCCATGCGCCCGGCGGCTTGGGTCTCGCCGCGCGGCTCTAGGGTCAGGCGCGCCGTGCCGGCGACGGGGCCGGTGTAGCGCTCGGCGCCGGGATCGTAGGGGCGGAAGGCCCCGACCCAGACGCCGCGCGTCCTCTCGGCGAGGTCGCCGGTCAGGTCGACCTCGCGCACCTCGCCGCCGCCGGCCTCGAAGCGCGTGGCGGGGGCCGGGGCGGCGGCGACCTCGGGCCCGCCCGTCGGCGGTTCGGCGCAGGCGGCGAGGGCGAGGGTCGCGGCGGCGACCAGGGCGGCGCGGCGGATCATGGCGTGACCTTTCGGTTGCGGGCGCTGCGGGCGAGGGCGGCGGCGAACCAGCGGTCGCCGGAGACGCTGAGCCGCTCGGCCGCTTCGGCCAGCGGCATCCAGACGGGCGTGTGGTCGGGCTCGGCCGGCGGGCCGAGGCGCCGGCCGGGGCGGCAGAGATAGACGTGGCAGACCTTGCGCGCCCAGCGGGCGTAGTCGGGCATCCAGCAGTAGCGCTGGAAGGCGCCGAGGCGGCGGAGCGGCCGCACGGTCCAGCCGGTCTCCTCCATCACCTCCCGGTGCAGGGCGCGGAGCGGGCTCTCGCCGGGGTCGAGGCCGCCGCCGGGGAGAAGGAAGGCCTCGCCCGCCGCCGGCGTCGCGGCCAGCAGCAGACGCCCGCCGCTCGCAGGGTCGAGGATCGCCGCATAGGCGCCCGGCCGGTCGCGATAGGGGGCGTCCCTGCGCCAGGATTCGCCGAAGCGCCGCATGGCGCGATCATGGACGAGGCGCGGCCGGAGGCAAGGCCCGCCCGCCGGCGCCCGGGGGTGGCGGGCGCGGCGACGCGCGCCTATGTCTCCCCTTCGCCCCGAATCCGCCCCGAGGAAGCCCGTCATGACCGGAGCCGCGACCCCTTCCGACGCGCCCGCCGCCCCAGAGCATGGCGACGATACGGTGCTGCCCTTCCAGCTCGACGCCGCGGACATGCGCGGCCGGTCCGCGCGCCTCGACGCCACGCTGGCCGAGATGATCGGCCAGCGCGACTATCCGCGTCCCGTCGCCGGGCTGCTGGCCGAGGCGGCGCTGCTGACCGCGCTGATCGGTCAGGCGGTGAAGCTGCGCTGGAAGCTCAGCCTGCAGGTGCGCGGCGAAGGGCCGATCCGACTGATCGCGACCGACTGGTTCGCCCCGACGGCGGAGGGCGAGGCGGCGCGGATGCGCGCCTATGCCGGCTTCGACGCCGAGCGGCTGGACGCGGCCGCGCCGGGCTACGGCCAGATGGGCGCGGGCTATTTCGCCGTGGTGATCGACCAGGGGCCGGGCACGACGCCCTATCAGGGGCTCACGCCGCTTGCCGGCGGCTCGCTCGCCGCCTCGGCGGAGACCTATTTCGCGCAGTCCGAGCAGATCGCCACGCGCTTCGCGCTGGCGAGCGCCGAGGCGGTGGAGCCCGGCGGCCCGGCGCGCTGGCGCGGCGGCGGGCTGATGCTGCAGCATATGCCGAAGGCCTCGCCCTTCGCGGGGGGGGAAGGCGGCTCCGGCGAGGGCGGGCTCTTGACGCCGGAGGACGTGGCCGGGCTCGGCGGCGCCGAGGAGGACTGGACGCGCGTCAACATGCTGCTCGACACGGTCGAGACGCACGAGCTGCTCGGTCCGCACGTCTCGCCCGAAGGGCTGCTGCTGCGCCTCTTCCACGAGGAGACGCCGCGCGTCTGGCCGGCGCAGCCGGTGCGCTTCGGCTGCACCTGCTCGGCCGAGAAGGTGCGCGCGGCGCTGCACCAGTACTCGGCCAAGGACATCGAGACGATGACCACCGAGGACGGCGAGGTGACGGCGGACTGCCAGTTCTGCGGCGCCCGCTACGCCTTCGATCCCGCCACGCTCGGCTTCGAGGCGGAGCGCGAGCCCCGCGCCGGGGAGGCGTGAGCGGCGGGCGTCGCCCTCAGCCGCGGATCGCGGCGAGGGCGGCGTCGACGTCGGCCTCCGGCGTGCCCCAGTGGCAGACCATGCGGCAGCCGATCATCTCCTCCTCGGCCCCCTCCGGCGAGGCCGGCTGCGGCCAGAAATGATACCGCGCGCCGGCCTCGTGCAGCCGGCGATGCGCGGCGCGGGGCAGGCGCGGGAACAGCATGTTCGCCTCCACGGGATGCGGCAGCTCCGCGAGGTTGGAGGCGCGCAGCCCCTCCGCCAGCCGGTCCGCCCGCGCGTTGGCCTCGCCCGCGAGGCGCAGCCAGAGGCCGTCCGTCAGCCAGGCGTCCATCTGCGCCGCGACGAAGCGCATCTTGGAGAAGAGGTGCCCGCCGCGCTTGCGCCGAAGCTCGAACTCCCAGGCGCGGGCCTTGTCGCCGTCGAAGAACACCACCGCCTCGGCCGCCAGCGCCCCGCACTTGGTCGCGCCGAGGCAGAGCGCGTCCACCCCCGCCTTCCAGCTCAGCTCCGCCGGCGTGCAGCCGAGCCGCGCGACGGCGTTGGCGAACCGCGTGCCGTCCATGTGCAGCGGCAGCCCGTGCGCCTTGGCGATCCGCGCGATCTCCGCGACCTCCTCCGGCCGGTGCACCGCGCCGTATTCCGTCGCCTGCGTGATCGAGACCGCGCCCGGCTGGACGTGATGCACGGTCCCGGCCCCGGCGCCCGCCAGCCTCGCCTCGAGCGCGCCGGGGTCGATCTTGGCGTGCGCGCCCGGCACGGTCGTCAGCTTGGCGCCGCCGGTGTAGAACTCCGGCGCGCCGCACTCGTCCACCTCGATATGCGCCGCCTCATGGCAGTAGACCGCCGACCACGGCGCCGCGAGGCAGGCCAGCGCCAGCGAGTTCGCCGCCGTCCCCGTCGCCGCCAGATGCACCATCGCCTCCGGCGCCTCGAAGATCTCCCGCACGCGCGCCTGCACCCGCGCCGTGATCGCGTCCGCGCCGTAGGGCATGGCGTGCCCTTCGTTCGCGGCGGCGAGGGCGGCCATGATCTCGGGCGCGGCCGGCCCGGCGTTGTCGGAGGTGAACCACATCACAGCATCCCTTCGAGCGCGTAGTCTTCCACGTCGTCCTCGTCGACCTCCCATTCCGGGGTCAGCGGGCCGGGCGGGTTCAGCCCGTCCGCGGCCACTCCGGCGCGGCGGGTCGAGGCCGGATCGCCCGTCAGCAGCGGATGCCAGTCCGGCAGGCCGCGCCCCTCGTGCAGACGCCGATAGGCGCAGGTCGAGGGCATCCACTCCGCGATCTCGGGCAGCGTCTCGGGCGAGAGCACGACGCAGCCCGGCACCAGAGTCCGGCGCAGCGCGTAATTCCCGCAGCGGCAGGTGGCGGGATCGTAGAGCCGGCAGTGGATGGTGGTGTAGGCGAGCGCGTCGGTCTCCTCGTCCTCGAGCTTCAGGAGGCAGCAGCGGCCGCAGCCGTCGCAGAGCCCCTCCCACTCCTCGGGCGTCAGGTCGTCGAGCGGCAGGGTCCAGAATTCGGGGCGCGTCATGGCCCCCTTGTCGCGCGCCCGACCGGCCCCGTCCAGTGGCTCAGAGGTCCAGCGGCGCGGTGCGGTGGCGACGGATCAGCACGGCCGCCGCGAGCACGCCGGTCAGCCCGACCACGGCGAACACCGCCTCGCGCGAAAGGCCCGCCGTCAGCAGCGCCATCGCGAACAGCGAGGCCAGCACCATCGCGCCCGCGTCGAGGATGTTGGAGCAGGCCACGAAGCGCCCGCGCTCCGCCTCGGGCGCGCTCAGCGTGTAGATCGCGTTCAGCGGCACCACGTAGAGCCCGGCGAACACCGCCATCAGGAAGGCCGCGCCCATCACGCCCCAGGCGTCGGGCCGGGCGAGGAAGCCGTCGAGGCCGAGCAGCGGACCGGTCCGGTCCAGCCCCGCGCCGTAGCCCGAGGCGGCGAGCCAGAACAGCACCGCCCCCGCCGCGATGCCGAGCGCGCCCACCGGCGGGAGCGCCAGCGTGATGCGCCCGCGCGTCGCGAGGTTGGTCAGCGCCGCGCCGGCCGCCAGGCCCGCCACGAAGGCGAACAGCAGCGCCAGCGCCGCGTCCTCCCCGGCGTGCAGCGTCTCCTTGGCGATCGGCAGGATCAGCGTCAGGAAGGTCGCCCCGGCGAACCAGAACCACATGATCGCGAGGATCGCGAAGAACGGCGTCGGGTGGCGCCGGCAGTCCCGCACCACGCCGACCATCGCGCGCACCAGCGTCGGATCGGGCCTCGGCGCCGGGCCCGCCGGCGGCATCGGCGCCGCGTAGAGCGAGGCTAGAAAGCCCAGCGTCGCCAGCGCGATCACGGCGCCGGAGACGGCGCCGACCCCGCCCGGCGCCAGCGCCACCTTGATGCCGAGGATCTGGCCGAGGACGATGGCGAGGAAGGTGGCCGACTGCACCAGCCCGTTGCCGGCCATCAGCTCGCGCCGGGGCAGCAGGCTCGGCAGCACCGCGTACTTGATCGGCGCGAAGACGGCGGACTGCGCGCCCATCAGGAACAGGAGCAGATACAGCATCCAGAGGCTCTGCAGATGGAAGGCGACCGCCGCCGCCGCCATCAGCCCGATCTCCGCCGCCTTCACCACCCGCATCATGCGCGCCTTGTCGACGCCGTCGGCGATCTGCCCGGCCGTGCCGGCGACCAGCGCGAAGGGCAGTATGTAGAGCGCCCCGGCGAAGAGGACGTGGACGTCGAGGTTCAGCCCCAGCCGGTCCGCGAGGCGCCAGGTCAGCAGCGCCATGAAGGCGTTCTTGAAGACGTGATCGTTAAGCGCGCCGAGGAACTGCACCCAGAACAGCGGCCAGAACCGGCGCTGTCCGAGGAGCCGGAGCTGGCGCACCGGCGGCGCCTCGGCGCCGGGCATGTCGGGGGCGGCGGTCATGCGTTCGCGGCTCCTCGCGGCGGTCGTCCGGCGGGCCGGACGTGATCGCAGCGTGTGTGCGGGCCGTGGCGGGTCAAGGGCCGGAGCGGGACTTTTCCGCGGCGCGGCCGGCTCGGCCCACGGCGCCGCGGCGCAGCGCCCCGGGGCGGCGTTCGGCGAGGACGGCCCGCGCGGCCTCGCAGTCGAGGTGCATCTGCGCGATCAGGGCGTCGACGTCGTCGAACCGCGCCTCGCCGCGCAGGAAGCCGATCAGCGCGACGGAGATCTCCGCGCCGTAGAGATCGCCCGCGAAGTCGAAGAGATAGGTCTCGAGGTTCGGCGCGTTGACCCCGAAGGTCGGCCGCACGCCGAGCGAGGCGGCCCCGCCCCATGTCCCGCGATGCGGCCCGTCGAGCACGTCGACCTCGACCGCGTAGACGCCGAAGCGCGGCAGCAGCAGCCCGTCGAGGAGAAGATTCGCCGTCGGGAAGCCGAGGTCGCGCCCGCGCTTGTCGCCGTGGCGCACCACGCCGTCGATGCGGTGCCAGTGGCCCAGCATCTCCGCGGCGCGCGCCGGCTCGCCGGCCTGCAGCGCCTCGCGGATCGCGGTGGAGGAGAACTCGGCCTCGGCGTCGCCGACCAGCGGCGCGACGGTGACCTCGATCCCGTGCGCGGCCCCGAGGCGCGTCAGCGTCCCGGCGTCGCCGGCCCGGCCCTTGCCGAAGCGGAAGTCGGCGCCCACGACGACGTGGGAGAGGCCGAGGCCGCGCGCCAGCACGTCGCCGACGAAGGCCTCCGGCGTCAGGGCGGCGAGGGCGGGGCCGAAGGGCAGCTCGAACAGACGCTCGACGCCGAGCTTCTCCAGCCGATGGGCGCGCGAGGCGGCGTTCATCAGGCGGAAGGGCGGCGCCTCGGGCGCGAAGAAGGCGCGGGGATGCGGCTCGAAGGTGACGACGCCGAGGGGCGTGCCAGGTCGGCGCGCGAGGTCGATCACCGCCTGATGGCCGCGATGCACCCCGTCGAAGTTGCCGAGCGCGGCGGACGCGCCGCGGTCGTCCTCGCGGACCTCGTCGAGCGAGCGGATGATGCGCAACGGCCGGTCTCCCCCGGTCATCCCCCGGATGCCGGCGGAGCCCCGCGGGGCCCCTCGTCGGGGGCGGGCGGCCGGCGGATCAGTCGAACTTGGCGGAGGGCGCGAGCACCTTGGCCTCGCCCTTGAGCACGACCGTATCGCCCACGGAGCAGACGCAATCAAGGGTGACCCGGCGACGGCCGTGCTCGATCTCCGTCACCGTGACGCGCGCCTCGACCGTGTCGCCGGGGCGGACGGGCGCCATGAAGCGCATGCTCTGCGCCAGATAGACCGTGCCGTGGCCGGGCAGCTGTTCGCCGATCACGGCGGAGATCAGGCCCGCGGTGAGCATGCCGTGGGCGATGCGCCCCGCGAAGATCGTGTCCCGGGCGTAGGCGTCGTCGAGATGCACCGGGTTGCGGTCCGTCGAGACCTCCGCGAACAGCTCAATGTCCCGGTCGGTCACCGTCTTTCGGAGATGGCGGGTCATGCCGATCTCCAGGTCCTCGATGACGACCGTCCCGCGCGGCATGTTGTCGAGCATCCCTAATCCTCCCGATCGCGTCCCGGCGACGCCGCGCCGCTGCACTGCACCTAGCGCGAAACCGGGCTTCGAGCAAGAAAGTTGCGCAACAATTTTTGCTCGGGAGGGTCCGAATCGAAACTATGTTGCGCGCCCGATCACGGACACCCGGTCGCCTCGACCGCCGCCTCGGGCGAGAGCAGCGTGATGCGGAAGCCGCCCCGCTCCACCCAGGCCCCCGCCGGGGCGAGCGGCGCGGACAGGTGCAGCCGGTCGCCCTCGTGGCGGATCGCGACCGGCCCGGCGCGCACCGGCGCCGGCGCCTCGACCACCGCGACGGGCGTCGCCGCCCCCTCCGGCAGGCGCAGCGTCGCGTCGAGCCGTCGGGCCTCCCCCGCCCCCTCGATGCCGCAGGCCTCGATCAGCACGCCCGCCGCCGCGGCCGGCGTCGGCGTCGCCGAAAGCGCGGCGGAGATGGGGCCCGCCCCGTCGCGCGGCGCGCCGGCGGGTATCGTCAGCTCGAGCGACGCCTGCGCGGGGACGCAGATGTCGGAACAAAGCCCGAACAGCACGTCGAGCGCCAGCCGCATCCCCCGCTCCGGATCCTCCGGCGTCAGCTCCAGCGGAAACGTCACCTCCCGCTCGTAGCCGAGCGTGCGCATGCCGTAGGTGTCGAAGGCGACGGGCCGCGGCCAGCGCACCTCCACCGCGGCGACGTTCTCCGAGCGCGACCAGTCGAAATGCGGCGGAATCCCCGCCTCGCCCGGGGTGCGCCAATAGGTCTTCCAGCCGGGCGCGAGTTCGACCCGGAAACCGGCGACGCGCCGCCCGTCGGCCTCCGCCCAGCCCGACAGCAGGGCGAGGCGGACGCGCGGATCCGAATGCTCCGGCCCCGCGGCGAGGGCGGCTCCCGCGAGCGCGGCGACGGCGAAGGGCAGGGCGAGGAACGATCGAAGGCGCTGGGTCATGCCCTCGTGTCTAGGGGCGTCTCCGCGCCGCCGCACTACACGAAACGGCGATGGCCCGGCGAGGCGGACGTTGCAGGGCGGGCCCGGCATCTCCATCATGTGCACATGAGCCTCGACAGCGTCAGTCCCCCGCCCGAACCGGCCTCCGGCCCCGCCGAGAGCCTGGAAGGCGCGCTTCTCGTCGCCATGCCCGCCATGGGCGACCCGCGGTTCCACCAGACCGTCGTCTACGTCTGCTCGCACGGCGCGGACGGCGCGATGGGCCTGATCATCAACAAGCCCGCGCGCGAACTCAGCTTCAGCGACCTGCTCCAGCAGGTCGGCGTCGAACCCGGCGCCGGCGCCGAGGGGTTCGATGTGCATTTCGGCGGTCCGGTGGAGGTCGGGCGCGGTTTCGTCCTGCATTCGGACGACTGGGAGGCGCCGGGCGCCACCAAGCCGCTCCCCGACGGCCTCGCGCTGACCGCGACGGTGGAGATCCTGCGCGCGATCTCGGCCGGCCGTGGCCCGCGTGAGGCGGTGCTGACCCTCGGCTACGCCGGCTGGGGCGCCGGTCAGCTCGAGGCGGAGATCCGCGACAGCGGCTGGCTGATCTGCCCCGCCGACCGGGCGCTGGTGTTCGCCGAGGCCGACGAGGCCAAGTGGGCGACCGCGATGCGCCGCATCGGGGTCGAGCCGGGGCTGCTCTCGGCCCGCGGCGGATCGGCCTGAAGGCTCAGAACGGAATCCGCCGGCCGTCCCACGCCTCGAAGACGCCGGAGGTCTCGAGGTCCAGCGCGTCGAAGCGGGTCAGCAGGCCCGCGGCCGATTCCCCGACCGAGATGTCGGCCGCGTCGCCGCCCATGTCGGTCCGGACCCAGCCGGGATGGTAGCTGGCGACGGCGATTCCCTCCGGCTTCAGGTCCAGCGCGAGATTGGTCGCGAGGTTGGTCGCCGCCGCCTTGGAGGCGCGGTAGATGTAGCTGCCGCCGCCGGCCTCGGCGTTCGAGCCCATGCGCGAGGAGATCACGGCGATCCGCCCGCCGGGCCGGCGCATCAGCGGGCGGAGCGCGCGCACGGTGTGGAACACGCCGGCCACGTTGACGGCGAAGGTCCCGGCCCAGTCCTCGGGCGCGAAGGCGGCGTCGTCGATCCTGCCGCGGCCGACGTAGACCCCGGCGTTGCAGATCAGAAGGTCGATGGTCTCGCCTTCCAGCCGACGGGCGAGGGCGGCGCAGGTCTCGGGGTCGGCGACGTCCACGGGCTCGCGCCGCACGCCGTCGAGGCCGGCGAGGTCGGCCGCCTCGGGATCGCGCGCGCAGGCGATCACGGTATCGCCCCGCGCCGCGGCCCGGCGGGCGAGGGCGAGGCCGATGCCGCGCGAGGCGCCGGTGACGAGGACGGTGGCCATGGGTCGTCTCCTTTCGGGGGCGGCGGCGTCAGATGCGCTGGTCGTAGTCGCCCACCGAAGGTTCGGTGCGGATCACGGCGTCGAGATCCTCGAAGATCGCGCGGAGTTCCGCCTCGCTCTCCGGGCTCTCGCAGACCACCACGAGATTGGGCGTGTTGGAGGAGGCGCGAACCAGCCCCCATGCGCCGTTGTCGAGCATCACGCGGGCGCCGTTGACCGTCACCACCTTGTCGATGGCGCGGCCGCCGAGCGTGCCGCCCTCGGCGTGGCGGTC
Organism: Paracoccaceae bacterium; assembly: GCA_041685625.1. GTDB lineage: Bacteria > Pseudomonadota > Alphaproteobacteria > Rhodobacterales > Rhodobacteraceae > Albimonas. The sequence continues at coordinate 13,239 of JAWLFJ010000095.1, forward strand.
CTCCAGCTTCTTCTGCAGGCGCTCGATCACGGCGTATTTCTCGCCGTCGTCGCAATACGGGGACATGGTGGGGGTCGAGAAGGTGTGCGGCAGCGCCTTGCGCAGGTCGCTCATGTTCGTGCCCGGGTTGCGGTCGAGCACCTTGCAGAGCTCCACCGCCACGCGCATCCCGTCGTCGTAGCCGCGTCCGATCGGCTCGGCGAGGAAGTAGTGGCCCGACTTCTCGAAGCCCGCGAGGGCGCCGAGCTCGGCCACCCGGCGCTTGATGTGGCTGTGGCCGGTCTTCCAGTAGTCCGCCTTGGCGCCGGCGGCGATCAGCTCCGGGTCCGAGGCGAAGAGGCCGGTGGACTTCACGTCGGCGACGAAGGTCGCGCCCGGATACAGCTTCACGAGGTCGCGGGCCATGATCACCCCGACCTTGTCGGCGAAGATCTCCTCGCCCTCGTCGTCCACCACGCCGCAGCGGTCGCCGTCGCCGTCGAAGCCGAGCGCGAGGTCGGCCCCGCTCTCGCGGAGCGCGTCGGCCATGTCGTGCAGCATCTCCATCGCTTCGGGGTTCGGGTTGTAGTGGGGGAAGCCGTAGTCGAGCGTCGTGTGGCGGGGGATCACCTCGACGCCGATGCGCTCCAGCACCTCGGGCGCGAAGGCGGAGGCGGAGCCGTTGCCGGTGGCGCAGACCACGCGCAGCTTCCGGCTCATGCGGAAGTCGCCGACGAGGTCGTCGACATAGGCCTCGCGCACGCCGTCGACGCGGGTCAGCCGGCCCCCGTCGCGCGCGACGCCCTCGCCCTTCAGGACGATCTCCTTGAGGCGGGCCATCTCGTCGGGACCGTGGGTGAGGGGACGGTGGAAGCCCATCTTCACGCCGGTCCAGCCATTGGGGTTGTGGCTCGCCGTCACCATCGCCACCGCGCAGTCGAGGTGGAACTGCGCGAAATAGGCCATCGGCGTGATCGCCGGGCCGATGTCCAGCACCTCGATCCCCGCCTGGATCAGTCCCAGGCCGAGCGCGTGCTTGATGGAGAGCGAATAGGAGCGGTAGTCGTTGCCGACCGCGATGCGGGGCGCCACTCCCGCCTCGTGCATCTGCGTGCCGAGGCCGAGGCCGAGGGCATGCACGCCCACGAGGTTGATCTCCTCGGGAAACCGCCAGCGCGCGTCGTATTCGCGAAAGCCCGTCGGCTTCATCATCGGAACGCGCAGCTCGTCCCAGGTGTTGAGCGCGACCTCGGGGCGGGGGGCGGGCATGGCGTCGGTCATCTGGGCTCCGTCGGCTCTCGGCTGTCCGTCCTCGGGGTTATGCCCGTTGACGCCGCGCATGGCGAGGGCGGCGTCGCGGCGATCGAATGCGCCGTAAGCGGGCCGTCCGCCCGCAGGCGACGTCGCCACGGAGACCCCTGACCGTCGGAGCGAAGCCTGCCCGAGCGGAAGCGCGGCTTCACCTCGAGCCGGAGCGAGATCCGCCCGCACTCCGCGTCGACCAGGCGCGCGCCTCGGAGCGTGAGGGCGGCGAGGCGCCGGGGCACGAGCTGGTCCGCTCAGAAGAAAGCGGACAGGGATCGGCGACTCATCTCGTTCCTCTGGCGCCCGCTGCCGGCAGATAACGTCAGCCTCATGACATGATGTCTCATACCGGCGCGCGTGACCGATGACCTTTCTGATCCAAGGCTGGAAGCAGAGGGATCGGATGCGGTCGGGATCGTCGGCGAAGGCGTTCCAAGGCGTGGCGGCAGGCGTCGACGATGGCCTCGAAGTCCGGGAAGACGCGCAGGCCGAGGAAGCGTTCGCGCAGCCGGAGCCGGACGCGCTGCACGAGGTCGAGCTGTGGCGAACAGGGCGGCGGCGAGACGAGCGTGACCGTTCGGAGGGACCCTGAGGGCCTTGGCGCCGTGCCAGCCCGCGCGGTCGAGGACCATGACGGCGTGCTCGTCCTCGGGGATGGTGTCGGCGAAGGCGTCGAGGAAGACCTGCATGGCCTGCGTCCCGACCTCGGGCAGGACGAGGCCGAAGGCGGCCTCGCCGTCGGAGCGGGCGGCACCGAAGACGCAGGGCCGTTCGAAGCGCCGGTCCTGTCGGCCGGGCGGACGCCGCCCGCGGGGCCGCCAGCGACGGCACAGGCGGCCCTTCCGGCCGACGCGCGTCTCGTCGTGGAACCACAAGGGGATCCGCTTGGCGGGATGCGCTTCGGCCGCCGCCGTCAGGGCCGCGCGGCGCCCCTTTTTTCGAAGCGGTGCTGCGCCGCTTCGTCGGTCTTCGGATGC
>JAWLFJ010000096.1:0-15491 GCA_041685625.1 Paracoccaceae bacterium
CGCCGGTGACGCCCGCCGCCGCCGTCGCCTATATGACTCCCGACGCCGAGACGCCGCAGAGGGAGCCGCCCATGCCCGAAAGCTTCGCCTTCGCCGACGATCTCGGCCCGGAACGGACGGTCGAGATCACCGATCCCGGCACGCGCCTGCGCGCCGTCGTCGTCATCGACAACACCGCCGCCGGTCCCGCCATCGGCGGCACGCGCATGGCCCCCGACGCGACGGCCGAGGAGTGCTTCCGCCTCGCCCGCGCCATGACCTTCAAGAACGCCGCCGCCGGCATCCCCCACGGCGGCGCCAAGTCGGTGATCGTCGCCGATCCGCGCATGGACCCCGCCGCGAAGACCGAGCTGATCCGCGCCTTCGGCCGCGCGCTCCGCGACGTCCTCGGCTACATCCCCGGCCCCGACATGGGCACGAACGAGACCGCCATGGCGCTGATCCGCGACGAATGCGGCCGCGCCTGCGGCCTGCCGCCGGAGCTCGGCGGCATCCCGCTCGACGAGATCGGCGCCACCGGCCGCGGCCTCGCCGTCGCGGCCGAAGCGGCGGCCGACGCCGCCGGGCTCCCGCTAAAGGGCGCCCGCGTCGCGATCCAGGGCTGGGGCGCCGTCGGCCGCTGGACCGCCCGTTTCCTCGCCGAGCGCGGCGCGATGATCGTCGCAGCCGCCGACATCGACGGCGCCGTCCACGCGCCGGCGGGCCTCGACCCCGCCGCGCTCGACGCCCTCGCTGCCGCCGGCCGCTCGGTGGCCGAGGCCGAGGGCGGGACGCCCCTCCCCCGCGAGGCGATCATCGGCGTCGACTGCGACATCCTCGTCCCCGCCGCCCGCCCCGACGCCATCCACGAGGGCAACGTGGAGGAGGTGAAGGCGAAGATCGTCCTCGAAGGCGCCAACATCCCCACCACCGAGGCCGCCGGCCGGCGCCTGCACGCGCGCGGCATCCTCGCCGTCCCCGACATCGTCGCCAACGCCGGCGGCGTCATAACCTGCGCCGTCGAATGGCGCGGCGGCTCGCGCGAGGACGCCGAGCGCGAGATCGAGGCCAAGCTCCGCGCCAACACCGCCGAGATCCTCGCCAAGGCGAAGGCCGAGGGAACCTCCCCCCGCGACGCGGCGTTCGCCCTCGCCGAGGCGCGCGTCCGCCGCGCCATGACCTTCCGGAGGTGAGCCGATGCGCGCCATGGTCCTCGACCGCCCGGGCGAACCCCTCGCCCTCCGCGACCTCGAGACGCCCGAGCCCGGCCCCGGCCAGGTGCGCCTCCGGGTCGAGGCCTGCGGCGTCTGCCGTACGGACCTCCACGTCGTCGACGGGGAGCTGCCCGACCCGAAGCTCCCCCTGATCCTCGGCCACGAGGTCGTCGGCCGAGTGGAGGCCCTCGGCGAAGGCGTCGAGGGGATCGAGACCGGCGCGCGCATGGGCGCCCCGTGGCTCGGGCATGTCTGCGGCGACTGCGAGCACTGCCGCGCCGGCCGCGAGAACCTCTGCGACGCCCCCGGCTTCCACGGCTGGACGCTCGACGGCGGCTACGCCGAGGCGATGCTGGTGGAGGCGCCCTTCCTCGTCCCGCTGCCGGAGGACGCGGAGCCCGCCCCTCTCACCCCCCTGCTCTGCGCCGGGCTCATCGGCTGGCGCAGCTACCGCAAGGCGGGCGACGCGCAGCGCCTCGGCCTCTACGGCTTCGGCGCGGCGGCGCATCTCCTCGCCCAGGCCGCGATCCGCGAGGGCCGCGAGGTCCACGCCTTCGTGCGCCCCGGCGACGAGGCCGCGGCCGACTTCGCCCGCCGCCTCGGCTGCGCCTCCGCCCGCGGCTCGGACCAGCAGCCGGACGATCCCCTCGACGCCGCCATCCTCTTCGCGCCCGTGGGCGACCTCGTACCCGCCGCCCTCCGCGCCGTCCGCAAGGGCGGGCGCGTCGTCTGCGGCGGCATCCACATGAGCGACATCCCGAGCTTCCCCTACTCGATCCTCTGGGGCGAGCGCCGCGTCGAATCCGTCGCCAACCTCACCCGCGAGGACGCCCGCAGCTTCTTCGAGCAGGTCGACGTCGCCGCGCTCGAGGTCGAGACCACCGAATTCCCGCTCGAGGAGGCGAACGACGCCCTCTCCCGCCTCCGCGACGGCCGCCTCACCGGCGCGGCGGTGCTGATCCCCTGACGCTTGCCTCCCCGCCCCGGCGCTGCGACGCTCTCGCCGAAAGGGAGGGGCGATCATGGCAGACCTCGTGCTCCGCGGCGGCCGCGTGCTGGACCCGAGCCAGGGGATCGACCGCGTCACGGACGTCGCCTTCGCCGGCGGCAAGGTCGAGGCGATCGGCGACGGGCTCGAGGCGCCCGACGTGTGGGACGTCTCCGGCCTCATCGTCACGCCGGGCCTGATCGACCTGCACACCCACGTCTACTGGGGCGGCACCTCCCTCGGCATCGACGCGGAAGAGTTCTGCCGCCGCTCCGGCGTCACCACCGCGGTCGACACCGGCTCCGCCGGCCCCGGCAACTTCGCCGGCTTCCGCAAGCACGTCATCGAGCCGAGCACCGTCCGCATCCTCGCCTATCTCCACGTCTCCTTCGCCGGCATCTACGGCTTCGGCCACGAGGTGATGGTGGGCGAGGGGCAGGACCTCCGCCTCATGGCCCCGCGCGAGACGGTGAAGGTGGCCGAGGCCAACCGAGACGTCATCGTCGGCATCAAGATCCGCCTCGGCCGCAACGCCTCGGGCGAACAGGGCATGGCCCCCTTCGAATACGCCCTGCAGGCGGCGGAGGAGGCGGGCGTCCCGATGATGGTCCATATCGACGAGCCGCCGCCCTCCTACGAGGAAGTCCTCGCGCGCATGCGCGCGGGCGACGTCCTCACCCACTGCTTCCGCCCCTACCCGAACTCTCCCGCCACGGCGCAGGGCACGATCCGCCCCGGCGTGCTCGACGCCCGCGCCCGCGGCGTCCTCTTCGACGTCGGGCACGGCAAGGGCTCCTTCGCCTTCAAGACCGCCCGCGCGATGCTGGCGAACGGCTTCCTGCCGGACACGATCTCCTCCGACGTCCACCAGCTCTGCATCGACGGCCCGGCCTTCGACATGGTCACGACGATGTCGAAGTTCCTCTGCCTCGGCGTCCCGCTCGACGAGGTGATCCGCCGCTCCACCGTCAACGCCGGCTTCGCGCTGCAACGCCCGGAGTTCGGCACGCTGAAGCCCGGCGCCGTCGGCGACGCGACGCTGCTGCGCGTCGAGGAGGGCCGCTTCGACTACGTCGACGTCGTCGGCGAGACCATGACGGGCGACCGCCGCATCGTCTCCGAGGGCGTGGTGATAGGCGGCGAGCGCTGGCCCTGACCGCCCCGCATCCGGAACCCGAGGCGCGGCGCGGCGGCGGCGACAATCCTTCGGACGGGGGTGCGCGCCGCTCGGGGAGCCTCCGGCCCCCGCTCGCGGCGCGCGTCGGCGCGCGAAGGCGCGCCTCCCGCCCGGCCCCGGACGCGGGGCGTTGCCCCCGACCGCGCGCGACGCCTATCGTCGCGCCGTCCCCCCACAGAGGAGACCCGCATATGGACGGCCCCAGCGAGTGGAACGGCCTCGAGATCGGCTACGACGTGCCCGCCGCCCCCGGCATGGCGGAGGGGGAGATCGTCACCCCCGCGCTCTGCCTCGACCTCGACGCGCTGGAGCGCAACCTCGCCGCCATGCAGGCCCACGCCGACGCCGCCGGGCTGACGCTCCGGCCCCACGCCAAGACCCACCGCTCCGCCGATGTCGGGCGGCTGCAGGTCGCCGCCGGCGCCGTCGGCCTCTGCTGCCAGACGCTGAGCGAGGCGGAGGCGCTGGCGCGCGGCGGCCTCTCCGACCTTCTCGTCACAAACGAGGTCCGCGGCGCCCGGCGCACCGCCCGAGCGGCGCGGCTGGCGCAGGAGATCCGGCTCGGCGTCTGCGTGGACGACGCCGAGGGCGTCGCCGAGCTCGCCGCCGCGGTGCTCGGCACGGAGGCGACGCTGGAGGTGTACGTCGAGATCGAGGTCGGCATGGGCCGCTGCGGCGTCGCCCCCGGCGTTCCGGCCGCGCATCTGGCGGAGGCCGTCGCCGCCGCCCCCGGCCTGCGCTTCGCCGGCCTGCAGGCCTATAACGGCCGCGCCCAGCACATCCGCGATCCCGATGACCGCGGCGCCGCGATCGACGCCGCCGCCGGCGCGGTGCGCGAGACCCTCGCGGCGCTCGAGGCCGCAGGCCTGCCCTGCCCCGTCGTCGGCGGCGCCGGAACCGGGTCCTGGCCGCTCGAGGCGGCGACCGGCCTCTGGACCGAGCTGCAATGCGGCTCCTACGCCTTCATGGACGCCGACTACGCGACCGTACGGGACGAAAGCGGCGCCGGCCCTGCCTTCGAGCACGCGCTCTTCGTCCTCGCCGAGGTGATGAGCGTCCCCGCCCCCGGCCGCGCCGTCTGCGACGCCGGCCTCAAGGCGCTGGCGATGGATTCCGGCCCGCCCCGGATCAAGGACCGCGAGGGCCTGGCCTGGCGCGGCGCCTCGGACGAGCACGGGCTGCTCGACGATCCAGGCGGTACGCTGAAGGTCGGCGACCGCCTGCGCCTGATCCCCGGCCATTGCGACCCGACCTGCAACCTGCACGACTGGTATGTCGGCCTCCGCGGCGGCCGGGTGGAGGCGCTCTGGCCCGTCACCGCCCGCGGCAAGGGCTTCTGAGGCGCTTGCCGCGGCGTCGGTCCCGCGCCTAACCTCCCGCCACGCCGCAACAAGGAGCCCCGCCCATGTCCGACACCCGCCTCGCGCCCCGAGACGTCACCATCGACCTGATCGACGAGATCCAGAAGGGCTTCAACGACCACGACGTCGACGCCATCCTCTCGCATTTCGCCGAGGACTGCGACTGGCTGATGGCCCGCGGACCCTCGGCGCCCGAAGGCCGCCGCTGCGTCGGCAAGGCCGAGATCGCCGAGGTCCTCCGCACCCGCTACGCCGAGATCCCGGACATGCGCTGGGAGGAGATGCGCCATTACCTCTGCGGTCAGGAGAAGGCGCTTTCGGAATGGGTGGTCCGCGGCACGCCGAAGGGCGGCGAGCCCTTCGAATATCTCGGCTGCGACATCTGGACCTTCGAGGACGGCTGGGTGACGCGCAAGGACACCTACTGGAAGTTCATCGGCTGAGACGCCGGAGGGGGGCGGCCCGCGCCGCCCCCGCCCCGCTCAATGCGCGCGCCTGCGGTTCGACGTGCCCGGCAGCGTGCCCTCGAGCTTGCAGATGATGCCGAGCATCACCTCGTCCGCGCCCCCGCCGATGCTCGCCAGCCGACCGTCGCGATAGGCGCGGGCGATCGGGCTCTCCCACGTGTAGCCGTTGCCGCCCCAGTACTGCAGGCAGGAATCGGCGACCTCCCGCAGCAGCCGCCCGGTCTTCAGCTTCGCCATCGAGGCGAGGCGGGTGACGTCCTCCCCCGCGACGTACCGCTCCACCGCGCTCCACGCCATCGCCCGCAGCGCCTCCACCTCCGTGCGCAGCTCCGCCAGCCGGAAATGCACCACCTGGTTGTCGAGGACCGATCCCCCGAACACCTTCCGGTCCCGCGCGTACTCGATCGTCATGTCGATCTGCCGGTCGAGCCAGCGCAAGGCGTTCACCGCCGCCCAGAGCCGCTCCTCCTGGAACTGCATCATCTGGTAGGTGAAGCCCTTGCCCCGCTCGCCGATCACGTTCTCCGCCGGCACGCGCACCTCGTCGAAGAAGAGCTCCGCGGTGTCCGAGCTCATCATGCCGATCTTGCGGATCTTCCGGCGCTCGATCCCCTTGGCGTCCATCGGCACGACGATCAGGCTCTTGTTCCGGTGCGGCCCGCCCTCGACCTCGGTGTTCGCCAGCAGGCAGCACCAGTCCGCCTTCATGCCGTTGGTGATCCACATCTTCCGGCCCGAGATCACCCAGTCCCCGCCGTCGAGCCGCGCGGTCGTCTTCAGCGCCGCGACGTCCGACCCGCCGGAGGGCTCGGAGACCCCGATGCAGCTCACCATCTCCCCCGCGATCGCCGGTGCCAGATACTCCCGCTTGACGTGGTCAGACCCGAAGCGCGCCAGCGCCGGCGTCGCCATGTCGGTCTGCACCCCGATCGCCATCGGCACCGCCCCGCAGGAGACCGCGCCCGTCTCCTCCGCCAGCACCATCGCATAGGAGAAATCGAGCCCAAGCCCGCCATACTCCGGGTCGTACTTGATGCCGAGCAGCCCCAGATCCCCCATCTTCCGGAACAGATCGTGCGAGGGGAACTGCTCCGCCGCCTCCCAGTCGTCGACGTGAGGCTCGATCTCCTCGCGCACGAAGCGCGCCGCGGTGCGCCGCAGCGCCTCGTGCTCCTCGGTCAGCAGCATCCTCGTCCTCCCCGGATGTCGTTGCGCGGCGGAGCGTGCTGCGCCGTGCGGGCGAAGGCAACATCCCGTTGCCGAAGCCGCCGCGCGGCTGTTTGATGCCGGGGCGAGCGCCCGCGGGAGACGGGCGCCGAGAGGATCAGGGAGGATCGAGGCATGACCGGACGGGTCGAGGGCAAGGTCGCGCTGGTGACGGGGGCGGGCTCCGGCATCGGCCGCGCCTCCGCCGAGGCGCTGGCGCGCGAGGGCGCCGCGGTGATCGCGACGGACGTGACCGTGCCGGAGGTCGAGGCGACGGCCGAGGCGATCCGCGCCGCCGGCGGCGAGGCCCGCGCCCTCCGCCACGACGCCGCCTCCGAAGAGGACTGGCAGTCCGTCCTCGCCTCGATCCGCGAGACCGAGGGCCGCCTCGACGTCCTCGTCAACAACGCCGGCGTCTCGGGCGGCCGCACCCCCTTCTTCGAGACCACGCTGGAATTCTGGCGCAAGGTCCAGGCCGTCAACGTCGAGGGCGTGTTCCTCGGCACGAAGCTCGGCGCGATGATGATGATCGAGAGCGGCGGCGGCTCCGTCATCAACGTCTCCTCCATCTACGGCATCGTCGGGGCGGCGGGCTCGGTCTCCTACTGCGCCTCCAAGGGTGCCGTGCGGCTGATGACCAAGGCCGCCGCGGCGGAGATGGCGCGCGACCGCACCCGCGTCCGCGTCAACTCCGTGCATCCCGGCTTCATCGACACCGGCATGACCTCCCCCTTCCTCTCGCAGGAGGAGTTCCGCGACGCCGTCACCGCCAAGATCCCCACCGGCGAGATCGGCCGGCCCGAGGACATCGCCGCCGCGATCCTCTTCCTCGCCTCGGACGAGAGCCGCTACATGACCGGCGCCGAGGTGGTGGTGGACGCCGGCTGGACCGCGGTCTGAGCGCCGCCATGTACGAGGTCACGCTCTCCGAAGCCCGCTTTCCCGCCCAGGACGACCTGCCGCTGGTCGAAAAGACCGTCGCCGACGTGATCCGAGAGGCCGCCGCCGCCGCCCCCGACGCCCCGGCGCTGACGGAGATCGGCATGGACGGAAAGCCCGGCCGCCGCTGGACCTACGCCGAGCTGCTGGCCGACGCCGAGACCCTCGCCCGCGCCCTCTCCACCCGCTACGCGCCGGGCGAGCGGATCGTGGTCTGGGCGCCGAACGCGCCCGAATGGGTGCTGACGGAATACGCCTGCGCCCTCGCCGGCCTCACCCTCGTCACGGCGAACCCGGCCTATCAGGCGGCCGAGCTCGCCTACGTCCTGAACCAGTCCAAGGCCGCCGGCCTGTTCCTCGTCCGCGAGCACCGCGGCAACCCGATGGCCGAGATCGCCGCCAGCGCCGCTGCCGAGGCCCCGGCGCTCCGCGAGATCGTCGACCTCGAGGACCCCGCCGCCCTTCACGCCCGCGGCGACCGGCCGGAGGCGCTCGCCGCCGTCGCGCCGGGCGACGAGGCGCAGCTGCAATACACCTCCGGCACCACCGGCTTCCCCAAGGGCGCGCGCCTCCATCATCTCGGCCTCGTCACCAACGCCATGCACTACATGGCCCGCGCCGGGATGCGGGAGGGGGACGTCGTCGGCAACTACATGCCGCTGTTCCACACCTCGGGCTGCGGCATGTCCGTCCTCGGCTGCGCGCAGAACCGCGGTCACCTCGTCCTCTTCCGCCTGTTCGAGCCCGAGAGCGTCCTCGACCGGATCGCGGATCACCGCGTCAACTGCATGACCGGCGTGCCCACCATGCTGATCGCCCTCCTCGAGGCGCACGCCGCCCGCCCGCGCGACACCTCCTCGGTCCGCATCTGCGTCTCCGGCGGCTCGATGGTGGCGCCGGAGCTGGTGCGCCGCATCTCCGCCACCTTCGGCTGCCCCTTCCAGATCGTCTACGGCCAGACCGAGACCTCCCCCGTCATCACCCAGCACCATTCCACCGACCCCCCCGACACCGTGGCCGAGACCATCGGCCAGCCCCTCCCCCGGCAGGAGGTCTCGATCCGCCGGGTCGAGGACGACACCACCGCCGCCCTCGACGAGATCGGCGAGATCTGCGTGCGCGGCTACTGCCGCATGCTCGGCTACAACGACGACCCCGAGGCCACCGCCAGGACCATCGACGCCGAAGGCTGGCTCCACACCGGCGATCTCGGGACCATGGACGCAAAAGGTTACCTGCGCGTCACCGGCCGGGTGAAGGAGATGATCATCCGCGGCGGCGAGAACCTCTTTCCGGCGGAGATCGAGAACTGCCTGCTCGAACACCCCGCCGTCGGCGAGGTCGCCGTGATCGGCCTCCCCGACGAGAAATGGGGCGAGATCGTCGCCGCCGTGATCCGCCCCGCCCCCGGCGCGACGCCCGACCCGGCCGAGCTCCGCGCCCATTGCCGCGCCCGCATGGCCCCGATGAAGACCCCCGCCGTCTGGCTCCGGGCCGAGGGCTTCCCCCTCACCGGCTCCGGCAAGGTCCGCAAATTCGCCCTCCGCGACGCCTGGGCGGCGGGAGAGCTGCAAGACCTCTGAGGCGGTAGAGCGGTACGCGACGGCGCGGGCGCCCGACGCTCGCGGCGACCGGCGACCATCGGGCGAAGGAAAGGCGCCGGGTCCCGGCGGGCCTCCGCCCCGCGCCCCGGCGCCGACAGGCAAGGGTGCACGACGCGGGCCGAAGCGCCGGGCGACCTCGCCCCGCGCGCCCGGCGCAGACGCCCCCGCCCAGCCCGGTCCCCGATTTGCGCCCGCCGCGCCGGGCGGCTAAGCCCCGGCCCGAGCCCCCGCTCCGGAGCCGCCCGCCGTGACCGACCCCGATCCCCTCCGCCCCGACCTCGCCCAGGCGCCGCCGCGCTCGGCGAAGGAGGCGCGGCGACAGGCCCGCCGGGCGCGCGCGAAGGACCTCTGGGAAGGCGAGATCGACGGCCCCGGCCGCCGCGCCCGCGCCTGGGCGAACATGCTCCTCGCCGACCACGGCGTGCTCCGCGCGCTCTACCTGAACCTGCACCCGATCGGCCGCGCGCGCCCGCCCCGCGCCTGGCGCGCGGCGCAGCCGCTGCCGGGCCAGATCGCCCGCCTCGCCCGCCGCCACGGCCTCCGCAGCGTCGTCAGCCTCCGCGGCGGCGTCCTCTTCGGCTCCTACCCGCTGGAGCGCGAGGTCTGCGCCCGCCTCGGCCTCGACTTCCGCCGCGCGGTCCTGCGCAGCCGCGATCTGCCGAGCCGCGAGGAACTCCGCGCCCTGATCGCGCTGATGCGCGAGGTGGAGACCCCCGTCCTCTTCCATTGCAAATCCGGCGCCGACCGCGCCGGCCTGATGTCCGCGCTCTGGCGCATCGTCATCGAGGGCGCCCCGGCGAGGGAGGCCAAGGCCGAACTGGCTCTCCGCTACGGCCACCTTTCGCGCGGACCGACCGGCGTGCTCGACGTCTTCCTCGCCGCGGCCGCCGACGCCGAGGAGCGCGGCCTGCCGTTCGAGCGCTGGATGGCGACCGAATACGACCGCGACGCGATCCGCGAGGCGCACCGCATCTCGGGCCGGGCCGGCGGCCTCGCCGCCTGGATCGTCGACGGCCTTCTCCGCCGCGAGTGAACCGAGGCTCCGGCCGTTCCGAAGGCCCGGATCCGGCCGCATCGAGGATCGCCGCGCCGACGCGCAGCGACCGGCGGCGCCCCGGCGGCCCACGTCGCCGATGCAAGGCGACCCCATGGAAGCGCTCCATCGACCGCCCTCCGCAGTCTCGCCCGGAAAGGCGATCCGCACGTCGCGACCGGTCGGTCGGCCGAGGGAAGGCAAGACGGGCGCAGGCTGGCGGGCGGGCCGGCGCCGCCGAAGGCGGCGCTCGGGGCGTCCCCAGTCCGCCCGGGGCTCAGAACGGCAGCTTCATCCCCGGCGGCAACGGCAGACCTTCCGTCGCCTTGGCGATCTCGGCCTGCGCGGCCTCGGCGGCGCGCGCCTGAGCGTCCTTGATCGCCGCGACGATCAGGTCCTCGACGACCTCCTTGTCGTCCGGCTTGAAGATCGAGGGGTCGACGTCGAGCCTCTTCAGCTCCCCCTTGCCGGTCACCCAGGCCCTGACCATGCCGGCCCCGGCGGCGCCTTCGACCTCCATCGCCTCGACCTCGGCCTGCGCCGCCTGGATTTTCTCCTGAAACTCCTGCGCCTTGGCCATCATCTTGGCCATGTCGCCGAGTCCACCCATACCCTTCAGCATGTCGGCTCCTTCCCGCGGCCCGTCCGGCCGTCCTCAGTCGTCGTCATAGGGGTCGACCGGCTCCCAGTCGGCCCAGTCCTCCTCGTCGGGCGGCTCCTCCGGGGCCGGGGCCGCCGCGTCCGCAGACGGGGCGGGCGCGACGCTGAGTTCGGCGCCCGGAAATGCGGCGAGAGCCGCGGCCACCAGCGGGTGCTCGCGCAGCGTCGCCTCGAGCGCGTCTGCCTCCGCCCGGCGTGTCTCCGCCAGAGTGGAGGCGCCGCCGCCGGAGACGACGGACACCATCCAGCGCGCGCCGGTCCACTCGCTCAGCCGCCGGCCGAGATCGGCGGCGAGGGACGGCGGCGCCCCCTCGACCGGCGTGAACTCGATCCGGCCCGGGGCGTAGGCCACCAGACGCACGAACCGCTCCACCTCGGCGAGAAGCTTGGCGTCGCGCTTCGCCGAGATCAGCGCGACCACGTCCTCGAAGGCCGCATAAGCCGCCAGAGCCGACGGCGCCGCCTCGGCCGCGGCCGGGCGCAGGGCGGGTTCCACCCGCGTCTCGGGCGCCGGCGCGGCGCGCCGCGCCTCCCGCAGGGCGGCGCGGGGTCCGGCCGCGGCGACGGTCGAACCAGCAGGCCCGGCGCGTCCTCCGTCGGCCGTCGCGCGGGTCGGCGTCTCTGCCGAGGCCGACGCCGTGCCCCCTCCCCCGGCCCGGCCCGACCCGGTCCCGGCCGCCGCGCCCGGGCCGCCCTCGGCGCCCAGACGGCGGATCAGCTCCTCGGGGCTCGGAAGCTCGCTCACCAGCGTCAGGCGGATCAACGCCATCTCCGCCGCCGCCGCCGGATTCGGCGCGGCCGCCACCTCCTCCAGCGCCTTGAGCAGCATCTGCCAGGCGCGCGACAGCGCCCGATGCCCCAGCCCCTCCGCCAGCGCCTTGGCGCGGGCGCGGGCGTCGGGCCCCTCGGTCGGATCGTCCGCCGCCTCCGACCGGATCTTGGCGATGCTGATCCAGTGCGCGATCTCGGCCAGTTCGCGCAGCACCGCTTCGGGGTCCGCGCCCTGCGCGTGCTGGTCGCGGAACTCGTCAAGCGCCGCCGCCGCGTCGCCCCGCATCACCGCCTCGAAGAGGTCCAGCGCCCGCCCCCGGTCGGCGAGGCCCAGCATCGCCCGCACCGCGTCGGCGTCGGTCTCCCCGGCGCCATGCGCGATCCCCTGGTCCAGCAGCGACAGCGCATCGCGGGCCGAGCCCTCGGCCGCCCGCGCGATCAGGGCGAGCGCCTCCTCGGTCACGGCCGCGCCTTCCGCCTCGCAGATGCGGCGCAGATGCGCGATCAGCGTCTCGGGCTCGATGCGGCGCAGATCGAAACGCTGGCAGCGGCTCAGCACCGTCACCGGGACCTTCTTGATCTCGGTGGTGGCGAAGATGAACTTCACGTGCTCGGGCGGCTCCTCCAGCGTCTTCAACAGCGCGTTGAAGGCGTTGGTGGACAGCATGTGGACCTCGTCCACGATGTAGACCTTGTAGCGGGCCGAGGCCGCCCGGTAGCGCACCGACTCGACGATCTCCCGCACGTCGTCGACGCCGGTGCGGCTCGCCGCGTCCATCTCCAGGACGTCGACATGGCGCGACTCGGCGATGGCCCGGCAGGGCTCGCAGACCCCGCAGGGGGAGATCGTCGGCCCGCCGTTTCCGTCCGGCCCGACGCAGTTCAGTCCCTTGGCGACGATGCGCGCCGTGGTGGTCTTTCCCACGCCCCGCACGCCGGTGAGGATGAAGGCGTGCGCGATCCGGTCCGATTCGAAGGCGTTGCGCAGCGTCCGGACCAGCGCCTCCTGCCCGATCAGGTCGGCGAAGGTCTGCGGACGCCATTTGCGCGCAAGGACCTGGTAGCCCGCGCCGCCTTCGCCTCCGATGCTCCGATCCTCCGCCATTCCAGAGGGTCTAGCACGCCCGGAGCGCGGCGCCACGGGGTCGCGCGGCCCCGGCCGTCACTCCGCGGCGCGGGCGGCGCCGACCGGCTCGCGCTCCGGCCCGCGCTCCATCCACTCCCAATAGGCCCGGCGCAGCGCCGTCGCCGCCGGCCCCGGCGCGCCGTTGCCGAAGACGCGGCCGTCGATCTCCGTGACGGGCGTCGGCCCGCCGCCGGTGGTGGAGAGGAACACCTCGTCCGCCTCCATCAGCTCCTCGAGCGGGATCGCCCGCGCCTCGGTCGCGAAGCCCTGCGCCGCCGCCAGCTCCAGCGTCACGCCTCGGGTGATCCCCTCGAGCACGCCGCGGTCCGGCGTGACCACGGTCCCGTCCTTCACCATGAAAAGGTTGAAGCCCGGTCCCTCCGTGACGTTCCCGGCATGGTCGAGCAGCGCGCCCGCGTCGAAGCCCGCGTCGAGCGCCTCCATCAGCCCTTGGGTGAAGTCGCCCCAATGATAGTTCTTGGCGCGCGGGTTCACGCTGTCCTCGGGGATGCGCCGCACCTCCCGCGCGAAATGCAGACGCACGCCGCGCGCCGCGGTCTCCGGCGGAACCACCCAGACATAGGGCACGCACCAGGCGTAGGGCCGCAGCCGTGTCGCCCGCGGATCGCGCGTGCCGGGAACGAGAGGCAGACCCCGCGTGCAGACCATGGCGACATAGGCCGCCTCGAGGCCCGAGGCCGCGACCATCTCGTGCAGGGCGGCGCGCCAGTCCGCGCGGCTCAGCCCCGGCTCCATGCGCGCCGCGGCGAGCGACGCCGCGAAGCGCGTCAGATAGCGGTCGAGCCCGACGAAGGCCCCCTTCCAGACGGGCGCGACGTCGTAGACGGCGTCGGCCCGCACAAGCCCCCAGTCGTTGACCGGGATCGTCGCCTCGGCCATCGGCACGACGCGTCCGTCGATCCAGGCGGCGCCCTCCACGCTCACGGCAGCGCCACGATCAGGAGCAGCGCCGCCTCGGCCGCCAGCACCGCGCCCGCGACCCGGGCGTAGCCGCCGAGCGGCGAGGGCGGGGCGGGCATGCGGGCGCGCGCCGCGCGGCCGGCCCGACTGTTGAGCCAGGCGACGCCGATCGCGGCCACGAGGCCGAGCTTCAGGGCGACGACGACTGCGATGACCATGCTGCACTCCGCATCGGGACGGCAGCGTCGCGCGCCGCGCCCGCCGGGTCAACCTTGCAAAAGGGGGAGGGGTGAGAGGCTGAAACGCGACCCAAGCTGGACTCGTTGCGGCTGCTTCCTTCCGGACCTGACCGGGTTGGCGAGACGCCTGCCCGCGCCAACCTCTCACTCACACAGATACGGCCGGGGGGCCGCCGCCGCAACCCCCCGCGCCGGCTCATAGATCCGCGAGGATCCCGATGACGCTGAGCGCGAGCATGGCGAGCGCGCCGAGGATCAGCATCCCGGTGAACGCGCGCATCACCCGCGCGCCCTGTGGGTCCTTCTCCTCAGACGGACCGTCCGCCGGCGCCTCGCGGCCGTCCTGACCGCGAAAGCTCCAGGCGAGCCAGACGAGGATCAGAAGCGTGGCGAGGCCGGCGATCTTCACGATGGCGACGAGGCTCTCCAACATGTCCGTTGCATTCCCATGACAGTTGCGTTGCCGAACAGATGCGGTCCGACCCCACGGGGCGGGAGAGGGCTGCGGCGCAGCGCGCAGCGGCCGGACGCCGCATGGCCGCGCCGACGCTTGCGCGCGCTCCCCGCGGCGCCGTTCGCCGCCGGCCGACCGCTTGCGCCTCCGCCCGGGTCGGTCCAGAACACGAAGGCCACAGGGGCTCCCCCCTGCTCCGCCGACGCCCCCGGAGGACGCCGATGCCCGCCGACGCCGCCAGCCCGCCCGATCTCTTCGACGCCGTCTTTCCCGGCATCTCCGAGGCCGAGGTCACCTTCGCCGGCGGCATGCGGGACCGGGCCGACCGGCTCCGCGGGGACGCGGCCGCGCTCGCCCGGCTCGCCGCCGCGCCGGACTCGCGCGTCCTTCCGCTCTGGCGCGGCAAGCCCCTCTTCGACCTTTCCGGCCCGCGCCCCGCGCTCGGCTGGCTGACGTTGGAGGCGCCCCCGATGGCGCATGCCGCCGAAGGCCCGGTCCTGCTCGGCCTCGAGCCGCCTGAAGGCGGCGGCGCGGCCCGCTTCGCCGCCGACATCTCCGCCTGGGTCGACCCCGAGCATCCGGACGGCCCGCCGCGAAGCTTCTCCGACCCCACCCTCCAGCGCCATCCGGACCTGCCCGAGGCGATGAAGTTCGTCGACCTGCGCTCGATCATGGGCGAGCTCGACGGCGCGACGGCGGCCGACGCCGCCACCGCCCGCGGCGTGCTCGAATGGCACCGCACGCACCGGTTCTGCGCCCGCTGCGGCGGGCCCTCGGAGATCGACGGCGCCGGCTGGCGGCGCCGCTGCGGCAGCTGCGGGGGCATGCACTTCCCCCGCACCGACCCGGTGGTGATCATGCTGGTGGTGCGCGAGGGGCGCGCCCTGCTCGGGCGACAGCCGCAATGGCCGGAACGGATGTACTCCCTCCTCGCCGGCTTCATGGAGCCCGGCGAGACGCCGGAGGGCGCGACCCGCCGCGAGGTGATGGAGGAGGCCGGCGTGCCCGTCGGCCGGGTGCGCTATCTCTGCGCCCAACCCTGGCCCTTCCCCGGCTCGCTGATGATCGCCACCGCCGGGGAGGCGCTGGACGACCGCCTCGAGATCGACCCCTCGGAGCTCGAAAGCGCACGCTGGCTGACCCGCGAGGAGATGCGCGCCTCCCTCGCGGGCGACCACCCGGAGGTCGCCGCCGCCCGCAAGGGCGCCGTCGCCCGCACCGTGCTCGAAGCCTGGGCCGAGGGCCGCATCGCCGGCCTCTGACGCTGCCGCCGAACGCGCGCCAAGTCGCGAAAGGGAGCGGGGCGGGCGGGCGGGGGGGGGGGGGGCGGCGGCGGCGCCCACCACCGGGCG
>JAWLFJ010000013.1:0-51724 GCA_041685625.1 Paracoccaceae bacterium
GCGGCGCGGCGCGCCGACGCGCGCCGCGAGCGGGGGGCGCCCTTGGGCCCCTCCCCGAGCGGCGCGCTCCCCCCTTGAGGGGGGGTGCGCCGCGTCGGGGGGATCGACCCCCCTCGCGTCGCGTCGGCGCGTGCCGCGCCTCCCCGCCCCGCGGCGGGCGTCGTGCAGCTTATTCGATGGTGGCGAGGAGGCCGGCCATCACCTTGCCGCGGTGGGCGAGCGTCGGGACCTTGATGTGCTCCTGCAGGGTGTGCATCAGATCGCCCTCGACGCCGAGGCCGTCGAGCGTCGGGATCCCCATCGCGCCGGTGAAGTTGCCGTCGGAGCCGCCGCCGGAGCTCTCGTGGCGGAAGGGCATGCCGACGGCCTCGTGGAAGCCCTTGGCCATGTCGAGGAGGGCGTGGGTGCCGGCGTCGGGTTCCCAGACCGGGCGGGTGACGCCGCGGCGGACCTCGAAGGCGACCTCGGCCTCGGGGTCGTTGAGCGCCAGCATCGCCTCGACGCCGCGGTCGAGATCCTCCTGGCGCTTGGCCATCGAGAGCGCCTCGGCGTCGGCGCGGGAGGCGACGCAGTTCACCCATTGTCCCGCGTGCACGACGCCGACGGAGAAGGTGCAGTCCTCGGTCGTCATCGCGTCGATCTCGAGGATGCGCTTCGCCATCTCGCGGATCGCCGAGCGGCCCTCGGAGAGGCGGGCGCCGGCGTGGCTCGGCTTGCCGTAGGCGGTCAGGTTGAAGCGGGCGATGGCGTAGCGGCCGGAGGTGACGCCGCCGTCCTTGCGGCCGGGCTCGGGCACCAGCACGGCGCGGGAGCGCGCGGCCTCGGCCTCGATCAGGTCGCGCACGGAGGGGGTGCCGATCTCCTCGTCGGGGGTGAACATCACCGTCACCGGGAGCTTCGTGGCGATGCCGGCGCGCATCAGCTGGCGGATCGCCTCCAGCGTCAGGTAGTTGCCGCCCTTCATGTCGCAGATGCCGGGGCCGTAGCAGAGCTCTCCGTCCCGCCGGAACGGCAGCTTCGCGAGCGTGCCGACCGGGTGGACGGTGTCCATGTGGCCGAGGATCAGGATGCCGGGCTTGTCCGCCTTCGGGTGGGGAAAGCGGGCGCGGACGCTGTCGCCGAGGCCCATGCGGCCGGGGATGCGCTCGATCGAGGCGCCCATGATGGCGAGGTCGCGGCTCGCGAGGTCCATCATGCGGTTCACGGCGGCGGCGTCCCAGGTGGGGCTCTCGCACTCCACCCAGGGGCGCAGGCCTTCCACCATCTCGTCGGCGTCGAAGGGCAGGGCGGCGACGTCCATCGGGGATCCTCCTGTCGTTCGTTCGGGTATTGTTCTTCGGTCGTCCGGGCCCGGCCGGCGCCCGCGGAGGGGCGCCGGGCGGGCCGGCCGGGGGCCTTGGCGGGTTCAGCCGCCGCGGGCGGCGGCGGCGGGCGCCTCCTCGACGGGGCGGAAGTTGGCGAAGTCCCAGTGGCGGCCGGGCGCCGCGTCGATCAGGGACCGGGTGTAGGGATGCTCGGGCTCGGAGAGGACGCGCCCGGCGGGGCCGTGCTCCACCACTTCGCCGCGCTGCATCACCATCACCTCGTCGCAGATCTGCGCGGCCACGCGCAGGTCGTGGGTGATGAAGAGGAGCGCGACGCCGAGGCGTTCCTGGATCTCGGCGAAGAGCTCCAGCACCTGCGCCTGCACCGAGACGTCGAGAGCCGAGACCGCCTCGTCGGCCACCAGAAGATCCGGGTCCATGGCGAGGGCGCGGGCGATGGCGATGCGCTGGCGCTGGCCGCCGGAGAACTGGTGGGGGAAGCGGTCCACCGCCGAGCGGGGCAGGCCGACGAGCTCCAGCAGCTCCTTCGCGCGCTCCATCGCCTCGGCCTTCGGCGTGCCGAAGTTGGTCGGCCCCTCGATGATGCTCTCGCCCACCTCGAGACGCGGGTTGAGCGAGCGCATCGGGTCCTGGAACACGATCTGAACGCGCCTGCGGTGCGGCTTGACGGCGGACTGCGAGAGGGTCGCGATCTCCGAGCCCGCGATGCGGATCGAGCCCGAGGTCGGATCGATCAGGCGCACGATGCAGCGCGCGACGGTGGACTTGCCCGAGCCCGACTCCCCGACGAT
The DNA here is from genome assembly GCA_041685625.1 of Paracoccaceae bacterium. GTDB lineage: Bacteria > Pseudomonadota > Alphaproteobacteria > Rhodobacterales > Rhodobacteraceae > Albimonas. The sequence goes on from JAWLFJ010000013.1 coordinate 2,117, forward strand.
GCCGAGGGTGCGGCCGCGCTTGAGGTCGAAGGTCACGTCCTTGGCCGCCATGTTCTCGCGCTTTCGCCCGAAGAGCGAGGACGAGGTGTAGACCTTGCGGAGATCCTGCACGGCGAGGACGGTCGCGGCCTCCGTCGTCTGGCGCGGCGGTCGGGGGATCGCGTTCGGCACCGAGGAGAGCAGCTGGCGCGCGTATTCGGTGCGCGGCCGGCGCAGGAGCTGCTCGACCGGCTGCGTCTCCATCACCTCGCCGAGCTTGAGGACGGTCACGTCGTCCGCGATCTCCGCCACCACGCCCATGTCGTGGGTGATGAAGAGGACGGCGGTGCCCTGCTGCTCGCGCAGTTCGCGGATCAGGCCGAGGATCTGCTTCTGCGTGGTCACGTCGAGCGCGGTGGTCGGCTCGTCCGCGATCAGCAGGCGCGGGCGCAGGATCAGCGCCATGGCGATCATGATGCGCTGGCGCTGGCCGCCGGAGATCTGGTGCGGGAAGCTGGAGAACAGGCGCTCCGGGTCCGGCAGGTGCACCGCGTCCATCATCGCGAGGGTGCGGTCGCGCCGGGCGCCGGCGTCCATGTCGGTGTGGGCCTTCAGCACCTCGTCGATCTGCGCCCCGACGCGGGCGACGGGGTTCAGGGCCGTCATCGGCTCCTGGAAGATCATCGACATGGCGGTCGCGCGGAGCGCGCGCATCCGGCGCGGGGAGGCGGTCAGCATCTCCTCGCCCTCGAGCCGGATCGAGCCGCCGCGGATCTCGAGGTTGCGGGGCAGGAGGCCCATCGTCGCCAGCGCCGAGAGCGACTTGCCGGAGCCGGACTCGCCGACGAGGCACATCGTCTCGCCTTCGCGGATGGCGAGGTCGACGCCCCTCACCACCTCCGGGCCGCCGCCTTCGAGCGCGATCCGGAGCCCTTCGATCTTGAGAAGGTCGCTCACCGGTCGATCCCCCGCTTGGCCATGCGCGGGTCGAGCGCGTCGCGCACGGCGTCGCCCACGAGGTTGATGGAGAGGATGGCGATGGAGACCACGAGGCCCGGCCAGAGCACGATGCCCGGGTTGATCTGGAAGTAGATCCGGCCCTCCGCCATGATGTTGCCCCAGGTCGGCGTCTCCGGGCTGATGCCGGCGCCGAGGAAGCTGAGGATCGCCTCGATCAGGATCGCCGAGGCGCAGATGTAGGTGCCCTGCACGATCAGCGGCGCGACGGTGTTGGGCAGGAGGTGCCGCCCGAGAATGCGCCAGGTGGAGGAGCCGGCGGCGATCGCCGCCTCGACGTAGGGTTCCTCCCGCGCCGAGAGGACGACGGAGCGCACGAGGCGCACCACGCGCGGGATCTCGGGGATCGTGATCGCGACCAGCACCGTCCAGAGCGAGGCGCCCGAGAGCGCGACGATGGCGATGGCGAGCAGGATGTTGGGGATCGCCATCAGCCCGTCGACGATGCGCATGATGATCGCGTCCACCGAGCGGATGAAGCCGGCCACGAGGCCGACGACGAGGCCGGCGAAGGTGGCGAACAGCGCCGCGCCGACGCCGACGATCAGCGAGACGCGCCCGCCCTGCAGGATGCGGCTGAAGAGGTCGCGGCCGAAGGCGTCGGTGCCGAGCAGGAACCCGTCGCCCGGCGGCTTCAGCCGCGCGCCCGGCGCGAGGCGCGTGGGATCGTGCGGCGTCAGCCACGGCGCGAAGACGGCCGAGATCACGATCACCAGCATCAGGATCGAGGCGACGGTCACGATCGGGCTGGAGAGGAAGATCTCCCGCGTCTTGCCGAAGGCGGCCGGGCGAGCGGGAGCCGAGGGGGCGATGTCGGTCATTGGTAGCGGATCCTCGGGTCCAGGAGGACGTAGGCGATGTCGATGAGGAGGTTGATGACCACGTAGATCAGCGAGGCCAGCAGGATCACCGCCTGGATCACCGGGTAGTCGCGCGCCAGCACCGCGTCGACGGTGAGGCGGCCGAGGCCCGGCAGGTTGAACACGCTCTCGGTCACCACCACGCCCGATATCAGGAGCGCGATGCCGATGCCGATGATGGTGATGATCGGGACCGAGCAGTTGCGGAGGGCGTGCGCCATCAGCACCCGCCATTCCGAGAGGCCCTTGGCGCGGGCGGTGCGCACGTAGTCCTCGCCCAGGATCTCCAGCATCGAGGTGCGGGTGATGCGCGCGATCAGCGCGATGTAGAGCAGGGTGAGCGTGAAGGTCGGCAGCGCGATGCGCGCGAGGAACGGGCCGAGCCCGTCGCCGATGGGACGGAAGCCCTGCACGGGGAGCCATTGGAGCTGCATCGCGAAGACCGAGATCATGGCGTAGCCGATCACGAACACCGGCACCGAGAAGCCGAGCACCGAGAGCGCCATCACGAAGCTGTCGATCACCGTGCCGTGCTTCCAGGCGGCGATGACGCCGAGCGGGACGGCGATGATCACCGACAGGGTGATGGTGGTGAGCGCGAGCGAGATCGTCGGCTCCATGCGGTTGGCGATCATCTCCAGCACCGGCTTGCCGGAGAGCACGGAGACGCCGAAGTCGCCGCGGAGGAGATCGCCGAGCCAGGAGATGAACTGGATGTGCAGGGGGTCGTTCAGGCCGAGGCGCTCGCGGATCTGCGCGAGCTGCGCTTCGGTCGCGGTGTCGCCGGCGATGATCGCGGCGGGGTCGCCCGGCGTCAGGCGCAGCAGCAGGAAGACGAACAGCGCGACGAATCCCATCACGGGGATCGCGGCGAGGATGCGCTGGGCGATGTAGGCGATCATGGCGGCCCTCGGCGGGGGTTCCGGAGCGGGCGGGTCCGGCGTGGCGGCGCGGCCCTTGGGTCCGGGGCCGCGGCGCCCGGGCGGGGGCGCGGGGGCGGGGTCGCGGCCCCGGCCGGCCCGCGCGGGGCCGGCCGGGACGCGCGGCGGGTCACTGCTTGGCGATGTTCCAGAAGAACGGCGCCGGGCCGTCCAGCACGCCGTCGAGCTCGTCGCGCCAGGCGGTCTCCACGAAGTACTGGCCGAGCGGGACGTACATCACCTCGTCGTAGGCGATCCGCTGGATCTCCTCGGCGATGTCCTTCTGCTCCTCGACGCTGGTCGCGCGGGCGTAGTCGTCGCGAAGCTTCTCGACCTCGGGCACGGTGGGCCAGCCGAACCAGCCGCCGTCCGGGCCCTTGCCGTTGACCATGTTGTTGACCAGCGGGTTGAACACGTCGGCGCCCACCCAGTTGGTGAAGAACATGTGCCAGCCGCCGTCGTCGATCGGCGCCTGGGAGGCGCGGCGGCCGACCAGCGTCTGCCAGTCCATCGCCTGCAGGTCGACGGTGAAGCCCGCGTCGCGCAGCGCCTGGGCGCCGACGACGGGCTGGGTGCGCAGCGTGCCCACGTCGGTCGGATGCATGATCACGATCGGCGTGCCGTCGTAATCGGACTCCTCCAGCAGCTTGCGCGCCTCCTCCATGCCCGTGCCTTCGACGATGGGCTCGGATCCGACGTCGCTGGCGAGCGGCGTGCCGCAGACGAACATGGCGCCGCACGTCTGGTAGAGGTCGGGGTTGCCGACGAGGGCGTCGAGCGTGTCCTGCTGATCCATCGACAGCATCGCCGCGCGGCGGATCTGCGGGTCGTCGAACGGCGCGTTGAGGAAGTTCGGCCGCGCGATGGTCTGGTAGCCGAGCGCGTTGAGGTTGCGCACGGAGAGTTCGGCGTTGCCCTCGAGGATCGGCAGCAGATCGGCCGGCGGGCTCTCCCAGTAGTCGATCTCGCCGGACATCAGCGCGTTCAGCGTGGTCTGGTCGTCGGGCATCACCACCCACTCGACGCGGTCGACCTTCACGACCTTGCCGCCGGCGCCCCAGGAGGGCTCCTCGTCGCGCGGGACGTAGTCCCCGAACTTCTCGTAGACGGTGACGACGCCGGGCTGGAACTCATCGCCCACGAAGACGAACGGGCCGGAGCCGATCTGCTCGGGGATCGGCTCGGTCGAGGGGGTCTCGGCCAGGCGCTCGGGCATGATGAAGGGGACGTTGGAGCTCGGCTTGGCGAGGCTGTCCATCACCAGGCCGTAGGGCTCCTTGAGGTTGATGACGACGACCTCGTCGCCGTCGGCCTCCATCGTGTCGACGAAGTCCATGAGCTTCTGGCCCATGGCGTCCCGCTCGCCCCAGCGCCTGATCGAGGCGATGACGTCGGCGGGGCGCACCGGCTCGCCGTCGTGGAACATCAGCCCGTCGCGCAGCGTGATCCGGTAGACGGTGCCGTCCTCGGAGACCTCCCACGAGTCCGCCATCTGCGGCTGCACCTCGAAGTTCTCGTCGAGGGCGACCAGCGTGTCGAAGACCATGTAGCCGTGGTTGCGGCTCATGTAGGCGGTGGTGATGATCGGGTCGAGCACGCGCAGCGCCGAGTGCTTGACCGCCCGGAGCGTCTGGGCCTCCGCCGGCGCGGCGGCGGCGAGCAGCGCGAGGGCGGCGACCCCCGTCAGCGCCCGGCCGACCACGCCCGTCCGGCGCGCACCGATATGATTCGCTGTGGCGTCCATGGATCTCTCCTGTCGGTTTTCCTGCGGCGGCGACGCTATCGACCGCGCCGTTGCGATGGCCGCACGCGCGAACCTTGCGAACGGTCCGGACAAGTTGTCAATCTCCGCGCCGGGATCGGCGCCGCCGCGACGGGCGCCGCCATGCATGTGACCAAGCGGGAGGCGCGCGATGAACGGACTGCCCATGGAGGCGTCAGTGGTGACGGCGATCCGCGAAGCGGTCGACGCCCGCTTCGAGGCGCAGACGCGGACCCTCGCGGACTTCGTGCGAATCCCCTCCCGCCGCTTCGAGGAGGGGCCGGCGCAGGACTTCATGGCCGATCAGCTGCGCGCCCGCGGCGCCGAGGTGGACGACTGGTCGCTCGACCTCGCCGAGCTGGCGCCGCTGCCGGGCTACGGTCCGATCGAGGGCGACTTCTCCCGCGCGCGGAGCGTCGTCGGCGCCTTCCGGCCGTCCGAGACGAAGGGCCGCAGCCTGATCCTGCAGGGCCACTGCGACGTGGTGCCGGAGGGGCCGGTCGAGATGTGGGCGAGCCCGCCCTACGAGCCGGTGGTGAAGGACGGCTGGATGCACGGCCGCGGCGCCGGCGACATGAAGGCGGGCACGATCGCGGCGCTCTTCGCGCTCGACGCGATCCGCGAGGCGGGCTTCGAGCCGGCGGCGCGGGTGCTGTTCCAGTCGGTGATCGAGGAGGAATCGACCGGGCTCGGCGCCCTCTCGACGCTGCAGCGGGGCTATCGGGCGGATCTGGCGCTGCTGCCGGAGCCTTCCGGCTTCACGATCAACCGCGCGCAGGTCGGCGCGATCTGGTTCAAGCTCAGGGTGCGGGGCCGACCGGTCCACGTCGCGACGGCGGGCGAGGGCTCCAACGCGATCCTCGCCGCCTACGACGTGATCGCGGCGCTGAAGGGGATGGAGGCGCGCTGGAACGAGCGCGCCGCCGCCGATCCCGTCTATGCCGAGGTCGACCACCCGCTCAACTTCAACGCCGGCAGGATCAAGGGCGGCGACTGGGCGTCGAGCGTGCCGGCCTGGTGCGACGTCGACTGCCGGATGGGCGTGCTGCCGGGCTGGGACCTCGAGGACGCGAAGCGCGAGATCCTGGCGACGGTGGCCGAGGCGGCGCGGGCGCACCCGTTCCTCGGCAACAATCCGCCCGACGTGGTCTGGAACGGCTTCCAGGCGGAGGGCTATGTTCTGGGCGAGGACGCGGAGCCGGGCCTCGCGGCGTTCGGCGAGGCCTTCGAGACGGTGTTCGGCGCCGGCGAGCGGCCGGCCGAGCGCAAGATGACGGCGCTGACCGACACCCGCTTCTACGGTCTCTATCACGGCATCCCGGCCTTCTGCTTCGGCCCGACGGCGGAGAACATCCACGGCTTCGACGAGCGCGTGGAGCTGGAGAGCGTGCGCCGCGTGACCGAGACCGTCGCGCTCTTCGTCGCGCGCTGGTGCGGCCTGAACCGGCGCGCGTGACGCCGCGCGGCGGGCGCCGCGACCCCGACCCCCGACCCCCGACCCCCTGACCCGGAGACTTCCCATGCGCGTCGCGATCGGCGGCTTTCTGCACGAGACCAACACCTTCGCGCCCTCGAAGGCGACCTACGCGGATTTCGAGCATGGCGGCGGCTACGGCTCGCTCACCGAGGGGGCCGCGCTGCCGGAGCGGCTGACGGGGGTGAACATCGGCACCGCCGGCGCGCTGGCCGCGGCGGCGGAGCGGGGCTGGGAGGTCGTGCCGACGCTCTGGTGCTTCGCCTCCCCCTCGGCCCACGTCACCGACGACGCCTTCGAGCGGATCGCGGGGGCGCTGATCGACGCCGTCGCCGCGGCCCTGCCGCTCGACGGGGTCTATCTGGACCTGCACGGGGCGATGGTGACCGAGAGCCTGGACGACGGCGAGGGCGAGATCCTGCGCCGGCTCCGCGCGCGGATCGGGCCGGACGTGCCGGTGGCGGTCAGCCTCGATCCGCACGCCAACGTCACGGCGGAGATGGTGCGCCTCAGCGACGTGACGGTGAGCTACCGGACCTATCCGCATGTCGACATGGCGGCGACGGGCCGGCGCGCGGCCGAGGCGCTGGGGCGCATCATGGAGACCGGCCGGCGCCCGGCGAAGGCGTTCCTGCAGGCGCCGTTCCTGACGCCGATCGCCTGGCAGTGCACCGACCTCGACCCGGCGCGGCGGCTGATGGCGCGGTCCGAGGCGCTGGGCGAAGGGCTGGACGCGATAAGCTGGAACCTCGGCTTCCCGGCCGCCGACTTCGCGGATTGCGGCATGAGCGTGACCGCCTACGGCGAGGGCGCCGAGGCGGCGGCGCGGGCGCTGATGGACGAGATCGAGGCGGCGGAAGGCGAGTTCGCCGGCACGGTCTGGACGCCGGAGGCGGGGGTCGCGGAGGCGCTGCGGCTGTCCGAGGGCGCCGCCGGTCCGGTGATCCTCGCGGACACGCAGGACAATCCCGGGGCGGGGGGGGATTCGAACACCACCGGCCTGCTGCGGGCGCTGGCGGCGGCGGAGGCGCCCTCGGCCCTCGGCAATCTCTTCGATCCGGAGTTCGCCGCGGCGGCGCATGCGGCGGGGGAGGGGGCGGTGCTGCGCCGTCCGCTCGGCGGGCAGGCGGGCGTGCCGGGGGACGCCCCCTTCGAGGCGGATTGGCGGATCGAGCGGCTGACCGACGGGCGGTTTCCGGCCAAGGGGCCTTTCTACGGCGGCAAGACGATGAACATGGGCCCCTCGGCGCTGGTCTCGCTGGGGCCGGTGCGGGTGGTGGTGGTCTCGGCCAAGGCGCAGATGGCGGATCGCGAGATGTTCCGCTCCCTCGGCGTGCATCCCGAGACGGAGCGGGTGCTGGGCGTGAAGAGCTCGGTGCATTTCCGGGCGGACTTCGCGCCGATCGCCTCGGAGATCCTCGTGGTCGCGGCGCCGGGGCCGATGGCGGTGGATCCGGCGACGCTGCCGTGGCGGCGGCTGCGCCGGGGGCTCAGGACCTCGCCGCTCGGATCGCCGTTCGCCGGCTGAGGCCGCGCGGGCGACGGCGCGGCCGGAGCTCGCGACCGCGGCTGGGGGGCGGGCGACCGACTCGGTTGATGTGCGGGTCGGTCTGTGGTCCTGTTCCGTAACGGAAAGAGAGGTGCGGGACGCGCGCCCGGCCCTCCCCGTGCCAGCGGAGACGCCGTGCCATGTCCAGATCGATCCCCTACGCCTGCGGCCTCGTCGCGGTCCTTCTGACGGCCGGTTGCGTGGCGCCGGGCGCCTCGGTCGGCCCCGCCGAGCCGCCGGCCCCGGCCATCGCCTCCGACGCGGCGCTCAACGACGAGGAGGTCGCGGAGGCGCAGACCCTGCTGCGGCGGCTCGGCTATTCGGTCGGCGCCGCGGACGGCATCGTCGGCCCGCGCACGCGCACCGCGATCCGCGGCTATCAGGCGAGCACCGGAGCGCCCGTGAACGGCGTGCCGACGCAGGGGCTGCTGGCCTCGCTCCGCGGCTCGGCCGCGGCGCTGCCCGGGAGCGACGCCCCGGCGGGCGGCTCGGCCGCCGCGGCGCCCCGCGCGACCGCGTCCGCGCCGGCGCCGAGCACGACGACCCGCCCCGCGGCCGCCGCGCCCGCCCCCGTCGCCGCGGCCCCCGCGCCGACGCCCGCCCCCGACGCCACGGTCCCGGCCGAGAGCGAGCCGTCCGCCCCCGACATCGCGCCCGAGCCGACGCCCGAGCCGAGCCCCGTCCAGGCCCCCTCGCCGATCGCCGAGGGCGGTGGCGACGGCGGCGGTGGCGGTGGCGGCGGCGGTGGTGGCGGCGGCGGTGGTGGAGGCGGGGGTGGCGGCGGCGGTTGGTGATCCCGCCGACGGCCCGAGGTCCGGACGGCAACACGGAGATCCGATGATGCGGCAGACGCGCGTTCTCGCCCCGTTGCTCGCCCTCCTGATCGGCGCCGCGGGCGCCGCCGAGGCCGAGACCGGGCCTTCGTCCCGCGCGGTCATGCCGGAGACCCGCGCCGAGGCCGGGGACGGCGGCCGGCTTCAGGCCACCGCCGCCGGGCGCTACGCCGTGGTCGTCGGCAACGCCGCCTACGCGCACGTGCCGGATCTGGAGAACGCCGCCGCGGACGCGCGCGCCATGGCCGAGTTCCTGCGGGGGCGCGGCTTCGAGGTGATCGAGCGCCACGACCTGGACAAGCGCGGCTTCGAGGCGCTGATGAGGCGCATCCTCGTCAGCGTGCGCCCGGACTCCGAACTCCTGTTCTATTACGCCGGGCACGGCATCCAGATCGGGCGGCGCAACTATCTGCTGCCGGTGGACGCCGAGCTTGACGGCGCCTACGACGTCCATTTCGAGACGATCACCCTCGACAGCATCGTCGCGTTCCTCTCGGCGCGCTCGCGCAAGCGGGTGGTGATCCTGGATTCGTGCCGCGACAATCCGTTCGCCGACGCGCGGCTGATGACCGAGATCGACCCGAGCCTGTTCGAGACGCGGGACGGCTTCAGCGCGATGTCGGCGCCCGTCAACACGCTGATCGCCTACGCCACATCCCCCGGACGGGTCGCCTATGACGGCGCCGGCGCCAACAGTCCGTTCACCGACGCGCTGATCCGCCTCGCGGCCGCCGAACGGGGGCGCGAGCTCGGCGGCGTGCTCTCTGCCGTGCGGCGCGAGGTCTATGCCGGCACCGACGGTCTGCAGGTGCCGTGGGAGAGTTCCACCCTCGTCGAGCCGTTCAGCTTCGACGCCGGCGCGGGCGACCCCCGTTCGGTGCTCGCCCAGCTTCCCGAGGGCGGCGAGGCGGCGCCGGGCGGCGGGGCCGTCCGCTCCGCCCCGCGGGCGGATCTCTGGTCGGTGACGGGCGATCCGGCCGGCGGGTTGCGCGTGGAGGGGCCGCTCGAGCGGAGCGTGCGCCTCGGCGCGGTGGTCGCGCCCGCGCTGGGGCTTTCGCCCGACGCCGAGATCCGCCTCGCGCCGGTGGAGGTGGAGGAGGGCGGCGCCCTCGCCTGGCGCGACGGCGCCTCGCCGCTGACGCCCGAGACGGCGCTCGACGTCGCGGCCCTGCGCGGCGTCCGCTACGAGTTCGCGCCGGAGCCGGTCCGCGCCGCGGCCGATCCGGCCGCCCATGCCGAGACCGAGCGCTTCGCGCTGGAGATCACGGAGGAGGGAGAGACCCGCCGCGTCGACGTCGAGCTCGCCATGGCGCCCGATGCCTGCGATCATGAGGCGGGCGACTGGCTCGACCCCGAGGGGGTCGGCGTCGCGCGTTATCCGAACGAGATCGATCCCGACGCCGCCCTCGCGGCCTGCCGCGCGGCGGTGGAGCGCCAGCCGGAGAACGGGCGCTTCCACTACCAGCTCGGCCGCGCGCTGCAGGCGGCGGAACGCTACGACGACGCCCGCGCCGCCTTCGAGCGGGCGCGCGAGCTCGACCACACGCGCGTGTTCGCCACGCTCGGCACCCTCGTCGCGCGGGAGGGCGCGATTTCCGGCGGGGCGCAGGCCGAGGCCGCGCCCGACGAGGCGCTGGCGCTCTGGCTGGAGGGCGTCGACCGCGGCGATCCCTACGCCTATCACTGGCTGGGGCGCGATCTGCTGCGCTTCGGCGAGAGCGACGGCGAGAAGCGCTACGGCTTCGAGCTGCTGACGCGGGCGCTGGAGCTCGGCCACACCTTCTCGATGAACGAGCTGGGCTATTACTTCCTGCGCGAGGATTCGCCGAACCAGGAGCCGCGCCGCGGCCTGCGCTACCTCGAGGAGAGCGCCGCGCGCGAGGACATCTACGGCTATCACAACCTCGGGCTGGTCTATGACCGGGGCCTCGGCGGCATCGAGCCCGACGCCGAGGCCGCGCGCCGCTGGTACGAGGCGGCGGCCGAGGGCGGGCATCCCTTCGCGCCGATCAATCTCGGGCGGATGCATTTCGAGGGCCGGCTCGGCGGGGGCGAGGACCTCGGGCGGGCGATCGAGTGGTACGACCGCGGCCTCGCCGCCGGCGGCGCCTGGGGCGGGGCGAACGCCGCCTGGATCATCGCCAACCGCGCACCGGAGGGCTACGCGCCGGCCGACGCGGCGGTGCGCGCCGCCAAGGCCGCCGCGCTGAACGACGACGAGGCCGCGGCGGCGGCGCGGCAGGTGCTCGCGGGGCTCGCGCCCGGCGATCTCGACCGCGCGACGCAGCTTCTCCTGCGCGAGCTCGGCCAGGAGGTCACGGTCGACGGCGTGATCGGGCCGCGGACCGAGGGCGCCGTCGCCGCGATCCTGGAGAGCGAGGGCGTCGCGGCGCCGGCCGATCCCGGCCCGGCGGCGCGTCTCGCCGCGCTGGCGGAGGCGTACTGGTCGCGCGAGCGCTTCCGTATCGACCTTTACTGACGCGCGCCCCGGGCTCGAGCGCGGTAGGCTCGAGCGCCGCCGGCGCGCGGGGCCGACCTGTGCAGCCGTCGTGCGGCCTCAGCCGCGCGCCAGCCAGCTTTCGAGCCAGTGGATGTCGTAGGTCCCGGCGCGCACGTCAGGATCCTCGGCCAGCGCGGCGAAGAGCGGGAGGGTGGTGTCGATGCCGTCGACGATGGTCTCGGACAGGGCCCGGCGGAGACGCGCGAGGGCGGCCGGGCGGTCCTCGGCATGGACGATCAGCTTGCCGATGAGGCTGTCGTAGTAGGGCGGGATCCGGTAGCCGTCGTAGATCGCGCTGTCCATGCGGACGCCGAGGCCGCCGGGCGCGTGGAACGCCTTCACGAGGCCGGGGGAGGGCGCGAAGTCGGGCAGGCGCTCGGCGTTTATGCGGCACTCGATGGCGTGGCCCTCGGGCTTGAGGGCCTCCTGCACGAGGCTCATGGGCTCGCCGGCGGCGACGCGGATCTGCTCCTTGACGAGATCGACGCGCCAGACGGCCTCGGTCACCGGGTGTTCGACCTGGAGGCGTGTGTTCATCTCGATGAAGAAGAACTCGCCGTCCTCCCAGAGGAACTCGATGGTGCCGGCGCCGCGGTAGTCGATGGCGGCGACGGCGTCGGCGCAGACCTTGCCGATGCGCGCGCGGTCCTCGGCGCCGAGGACGGGGGAGGGCGCCTCCTCGAACACCTTCTGGTGGCGTCGCTGGAGCGAGCAGTCCCGCTCGCCGAGATGCACCGCGCGGCCCTTGCCGTCGCCGAACACCTGGATCTCGATGTGGCGGGGGCGGCCGAGATACTTCTCGAGGTAGACGGCGTCGTCGCCGAAGGCGGCGCGCGCCTCGGCCCGGGCCGAGCGGAAGGCGTTCTCCAGCCCCTCGGCGTCGCGCGCGACCTTCATGCCGCGCCCGCCGCCGCCGGCCGCGGCCTTGACCAGCACCGGATAGCCCATGCCGTCCGCGACGCGCTGCGCCTCCTCGACGCTCTCCACCGCGCCGTCGGAGCCCGGCACGCAGGGCACGCCGAGGCGGGTCATGGTCTCCTTCGCGGCGATCTTGTCGCCCATCACGCGGATGTGCTCGGCCGTCGGGCCGATGAAGGCGAGGCCGTGATCCTCCACCACCTGCACGAAGGCGGCGTTCTCGGAGAGGAAGCCGTAGCCGGGATGGACGGCGTCGGCGCCGGTGATCTCGCAGGCCGAGATGATGGCTGGGATGTTGAGGTAGGACTGCGCGGCGGAGGGCGGGCCGATGCAGACGCTCTCGTCGGCGAGGCGGACATGCATGGCGTCGGCGTCGGCGGTGGAGTGCACGGCGACGGTCGAGACGCCCATCTCGCGGCAGGCGCGGTGGATGCGGAGCGCGATCTCGCCGCGGTTGGCGATCAGGACCTTGCGGAACACGCGGGCGCGCTCACTCGACGATCATCAGGGGGGCGCCGAACTCGACCGGCGCGCCGTCGTCGACCAGGATGCGCTTCACGGTGCCGGCGCGCGGCGCCGGGATGGCGTTCATGGTCTTCATCGCCTCGATGATCATCAGGGTCTGACCTTCCGAGACGCTGTCGCCGAGGCGGACATAGGGCTCGGCCCCCGGTTCGGGCTGAAGATAGGCGGTGCCGACCATCGGCGAGGCGACGGCGCCGGGATGGCGCGCGAGGTCGTCGGCCACGTCAGAGGAGGCGGGGGGCGTCGGCTCGGACGTCGCGGCGACGGGCGCCGGGACAGGCGCGGGCGCCGGGGGCGGCGGCGCGAAGGCGGCCTGCACCGGCGCGGCGCGGGCCACGCGGACCGAGAGTTGGTCGTCCTCGCCCCATTCGCGCTTGACCTCGATCTCGGACAGCTCGGTCTCCGTCAGGAGGGCCGCGAGCTGGCGGATGAAGTCGATGTCGGCGTCGTGGGTCTTGCTCATTCGCCTCGCTCCGGGCGCGCGGGACGGGTCCCCCCCGCGCAAGCGCCGTCTACACGCCGCACCGGGGCTTGCCAAGGGCGGGGGCGCCGCAGGCCGGGCGGCTCTCAGCCCTCCTCGGCGCGGGCCTCCGCCACCGTGGCGCGCATCCGGTCCAGCGGGACGTAGCCGCGCACGAGGCGGTCGCCGATGACGAAGGTGGGCGTGCCCTCGATCCGCAGCGCCCGGGCGAGGGCGTAGGTGCGATCGATCATCGACGCGACCGCGTCCGAGCCCGCATCGCGGCGGAGGCGCCCGACGTCGAGGCCGACGTCGTCCGCGATCTCCCAGACCACGTCGTCGGTGAGCTGGCCGTCATGGCCCATCAGCGCGTCGTTGAAGGCGAGGTAGCGGCGCCCGTCGTCCTGGCTCATGGCGGCCAGCGCGGCCTCGGCGGCGGTGCGCGAGGCGGGGCCGAGGATCGGGAATTCCTTGACGACGTAGCGCAGGCCCGGGTCGCTCTCGATCAGGGTGCGCACCTCGGGGTGGGCGCGTTTGCAGAAGCCGCACTGGTAGTCGATGAACTCGACCACGGTGACGTCTCCGTCAGGGTTGCCGCCGACGAAGGAGTAGCCGTCGCCGAACAGTTCCGGCGCGAGGCGGGCGACGAGGTCGGCCTCGGCCTCGTTCTCGGCGTCGCGGCGACGGTTCTCCAGGATCTCGATGGCCTCCATGATGACCTCGGGATGCTCCAGCAGGTAGCTGCGGATCTCCGAGCGCAGGATCGCGCGCTCTTCGGGGTCCATGGCCGCGTCCTGCGCGGGGGCGGCGCCGGGAGCGGCGAGACCGAGGGCGACCGCGAGGGCCGCGGCGGTCCGGCGAAGAAGGGCGGGCATCGGTCGGGCTCCTCTCGGGTGGGCGTCGACGGCAGGCATAACGGCTCGCGCCGGGCGCGTCAGCCCTCGGAGGGCAGGCTCACGAGGATGTCGTCGGCGCGCAGCCAGGCGGGCCCGCCCTCGGGCAGCCTCGCCTTGGCGCGGGCGGCGAGGCGGCGCGCGTCCTCGCGCTGGCCGGTCATGGCGAGGCGTTCGGCCGCGGCGAGGGCCGCCTTCCCCTCCTCGCCGACGCGGGCGTAGGCGTAGGAGAGGTCGCGGAGGAGCGCGGGCGAGCCGCCGCCGGATTCCGCCGCGCCCCGCTCCAGCGCCGAGACCGCCTCGCGGTCCGTCTCCGGCGTGCCCACGGCGAGCAGGGCGCGCCCGAGCGCGCCGAGGATCAGCGGCTCGCGCGGGGCGAGGCGCACGGCCTCGCGGTAGGCGGCGACGGCCTCGGGTCCGCGCCCGCTCTCCAGCAGGATCTGACCCTTGAGCTCGTGGTAGAAGGGGTCTTCGGGGCGCATCCCGATCAGCCGGTCCGCCTCCTCCACCGCCGCGTCGGGGTCGGGCAGGCGATGCAGGGCGACGGCGCGCTTCAGACGGGCGAACTCCGAGGCGTCGTCCCGGTCGAGCCGCGAGAGCGTCGTCTGCGGGGCGTCGAGGAAGGCGGCGAGCTTGGCCTGCATGCGCTCGGACCAGTAGACGGCCTCCGGGTCGGGGTCCGTCCCTCCGGCCTCCGCCTCGGCGCTGCGCCGCTCGACCATGGCGAGACGGTCGGCGCTCATCGGATGGGTGCGCATGTAGGGGTCCTGGTTGCGCGCGCTGAAGACCTCCTGCCCGCGGAACGCCTTCATGACCGAGAGCAGGCCCGAGGGGTCGATGCCGGCGCGTTCCAGATAGGTGAGGGCGGCCTGATCGGCGCTCGCCTCCTCCGCCCGGCTGTTGACGAGGAGGCCGCGCATCACGGCGTTCTGCGAGCCCGCGGCGATGGCCGCGCCGGCGCCGCCGGAGCCCGAGGCCGCGGCCGCCGCGACGCCGAGCAGCAGGCCGATCAGCGCCGGCCCCTCGGCGTTCTTCATGGCGATGTGCCGCCGCGCGAGGTGGCCCCCGACGAGGTGCCCGGCCTCGTGCGCGATGACGCCCTGCAGCTGCCCGGGCTCCGCGAAGCGCCGCATCAGGCCGGTGGTGAGCACGATGTGCCGGCCGTCGAACACGAAGGCGTTGGGCTGACGGTCGTCGACGATGACGAGTTCGACCTGGCCCGGCGGCAGGCCGGCGGCGCGCAGCACCGGATCGGCCAGACGCTCGAGCGTCGCCTCGATCTCGGCGTCGCGGATCACCGAGAGCGCGGCGGCGGCGCCGGGCGCCAGCGCGACGGCGAGGGCGGCGAGGGCGGCGGCGGCGGTGCGGGCGAAGCGGGCGGCGAGGGTCACGGCGTGGGCTGGGTCCTTCCGGGGGCGTGCATGGCGCAGGGTTGACGGGCGCCGGACCGCACGTGAAGGCTCCGCCGAACTCGGGCGGAAGGCGCACCGTAGTCATCTTCAATGGAGCCCCGAATCATGAGGATTTCAAGGCGCGGGGTCGTCGATCCCTTCATCGTGATGGACGTGATGGAGGCGGCGCGGGCGGCCGAGGCCGAGGGACGCGACGTCGTGCACATGGAGGTGGGCCAGCCCGGCACGTCGGCGCCGCGCGCGGCGCGGCAGGCGGCCAAGCGCGCGCTCGACGCCTCGCCGCTCGGCTACACGGTGGCGCTGGGCCTGCCGGAGCTGCGCGAGCGCATCGCGCGGCATTACGCCGAGACCTACGGCGTACGCGTCGATCCGGCACGGGTGATCGTGACCGCCGGCTCCTCCGGCGCCTTTCTGCTGGCGTTCCTCGCGCTCTTCGATCCGGGCGAGGCGGTGGTGATCGGCGAGCCGGGCTATCCGAGCTACCGCAACATCCTCTCGGCCCTCGGCGTCGAGGCGCGGGGGGTGCCCACGGGGCCGGAGACGCGCTGGCAGCCGGGGCCGGGTGATCTGGGCGACGCGGCGGGGATGCTGGTGGCGAGCCCGGGCAACCCGACCGGCACGGTGCTGGAGCGCGAGGCGCTGGCGGCGCTGGCGCGGGCCTGCGAGGCGACGGGCGCGGCGCTGATCTCGGACGAGATCTATCACGGGCTGACCTACGAGGGCCGCGCGACCTCGGCGCTCGAGGTCACGGACGACGCCGTGGTGATCAACTCCTTCTCCAAGTTCTGGTCGATGACGGGCTGGCGCATCGGCTGGATGGTGGTCCCCGAGGATCTGGTGCGGACGATCGAGCGGCTGGCGCAGAACCTGTTCATCTGCCCCTCCCACGTGGCGCAGGTGGCGGCGCTGGCGGCGATGGACGCGCATGAGGAACTCGAGGCGAATCGAGCGGTCTACGCCCGGAACCGGGAGATCCTGCTGGAGGCGCTGCCGCACGCCGGATTCGGGCGCTTCGCCCCTCCGGACGGGGCATTCTACGTCTATGCCGACGTCACGCATCTTGCGCGAGACGCTGCGGAATTCTGCCGCGAACTGCTGACGCGGACCGGGGTGGCGTTGACGCCGGGGAACGACTTCGACCCGGCAAGGGGCGGGAACTTCGTGAGATTCAGCTTCGCGCGGGGGTCGGAGGAGATCCGCGAGGGCGCGCGGCGGCTGCGCAAGGCCGGTCTGGGCCGCGCCTGAGCCGAAAGGCGACCCCCTTTCCGCTTCACAGCAGCGCGTTAACGAAGTATAAGGGCGTCGTGACGAGATTTTCGGGATGCGCTGAAGGCTCTCTAAGAGGGGGGTCGCCGTCCGGGTCTCGGAAGGGGAAAACGGAGCTCAGGAGCTTTCATATGCGCAATCTCATCATCGGCACCGCCGCCGCGCTGGCGCTGGGAGCGGGAGCGGCACAAGCGGCTCCAATAACCTACACCGACTCGTTTGGTCTCTCGACGACAGAACTCGTCGGAAGCTTGAGCGTCCCGCAGTTCGACAGTTCGCTCGGCACGCTGAACTCCGTGTCTTGGTCGGTGAATCGCATCGTCGATGGCGTCATCAACGTGACGAACACCTCCGGGTCGACGCAGTCCGGCGACGCGGGCACCCAGGTCCAGTTCGACCTCACGAACCTTAGCCCCGGTCCGTTCCTTTGGGATCTGGAGTTCGACACTGGCCTGACGGTCGAGGCCAATACCGGGCCTCTGACGCTTGCGTCCGGTGAAGCGACTGGTCCCATCAACGTGACGGGGTCTGAGCTCTCGTCGGGCACTGTGCCGGGCAGCGCTCTCGGCGGTCTGAGCAGCTGGATCGGTTCGGGCAATGTCGGGTTCGACTTCGCCACCGACACCGCTCTTGTGCTGCGGTTCGGCGGCGGGAACGTCAGTGCCGATCAGAGCACTCAGGCAAACATCATCCTCGATGTGACGTACGACTTCACGCCGGACGATCCTCCGGGCGAAACCGTGATCCCCGTGCCGGCTGCGCTTCCGCTCCTCGCCACGGCGATCGGTGCGCTCGGTGTCTGGCGGGTCCGCCGCAAGGCCTGATCCGATCGGCAGCAAGGGTTTGTGGAAGGGCGGCTTCGGCCGCCCTTTTCCTTTTGGCGCCGCCGTTGGCCATGGCGCGAAAGATCGCTCACGGCTCATGCCAGAGCCTCCTTTGAGCCGAGCCTCCGGATACGCTCCGAGCGTTCGGCGAGGGTGCAGCGGTCTCCGAAGGGGTGCTTCGTCGGCCCCCTTGGGCAAAAGACCTCGCGTGGGCGAAATCGAGCGCCCCTTGGTGGCGAGGGCATTGCCGCTCAGGCTCGAGATTCTGGACGAAGCATCGACGGAAGTCGGGAGTTCCGGCGCCGTGATCGGGCCGACGCGGCAGGGGCTCGCCCGCGTATCGACGAAGAGCCGGATTCCGTCGGGCTGGCCGGTCGTCCAGTCTCCGATGCGCCGCCAGCCGAGCCGACGCGGCGACGGCGACGGCGGGATCGAACCTCGCGTGCGATGTCGGGGGCGGTCGCCCTTGGCGGCTCGGCGCCCCGAAACGACAGGGCCGGCCTGCGGGAAGCAGGCCGGCCCATTTCTTCGTCTGGCCTTGAGGACGCTTCGGTCAGCCGCCGAGGGACCACCAGCCGCGCCGCTTCGGCTTCGCTGACGCGGCCGCCTCCCCGGGCTCGGCGTCCGGCTCGAGGGGCTGCGCTTCGCCCGTCTCGGCGGCGGGCGCCGGGGTCTCTTCCGCCTCCGCCGGGTCGGCGGCGGGCGCCGGGGTCTCTTCCGCCTCCGCCGGGTCGGCGGCGGGCGCCGGGGTCTCTTCCGCCTCCGCCGGGTCGGTGGCGGGCGCCGGGGGCTGTTCTTCCGCCTCGGCCGGAAGCTCGGCGGCCTCGGGCGCGGACGGCATTTCGACCGGAACGGGAGGGGGCGTTTCGGCGACCGCCGGGACGGCCTCTTCCTCCTCGGGGACGGGAACGGGCTCGCTCCGCGTCGCGACAGGCTCGGTCGTCTCGGCGGGCACGGGCGGCGTCGACCCGGCCGCGGCCTGGGGTTGGACCGGTTCCGGCGTGGCGACGATCTCCGCCGCCGACGCCTCGGAGGCCGCCTCCGCGCCCTCCGTGCCGGCTTCCTTGGGCTTGCGACGGCGGCGCGTGCGCTTCGGGGCCGGAATCTCGGCCGCCGCTTCGGCCTCGGACACGGCGATCTCGGCGCCGGCCTCGGGCTTCGCCGGCTCGGTCTTCGCCTCGGCGGCGCGCGGATCGCCGGTCTCCTCGGCGTCGATCACGGCCATGCCCTCGGCTCCCGCGTCGTCGCGACGCCGGCGGCGGCCGCCGCGACGACCGCGGCGCCGACGGCCGGCCTCCTCCTCGTCCTCGGCGGGCGCGGGGGCCGGGGCGGGCGCCTCCGCCGGCGCTTCGGCGGCCGGGGCCGCGGCCGGCGGCGCCTCGGCCACAACCTCGGCCTCCTCGGCCGGCTCCGGCTCCGGCTCGGTCCAGGCGACGGGGCTGACGGCCGGGGCCTCCGCGGGCTTGCGGGTCGGCGTCTTGACGCGATCCACCTCGAACTGCGGGGAGACCATCGCGGCGTCCGCCTCGATCCGCACGGAGACGCCGAACCGGCCTTCGATCTCGGCGATGTGCTCGCGCTTCTCGTTGAAGAGGAAGGACGCAGCGCCGAGCGGCAGGCGCGCCAGCAGCTCCGGCGCGCGGTTCCTCGCGGCCTCCGACTGCAGCCGGCGCAGGGCGGCGAGCGCGAGGCTGGCGTCCGAGCGCACGACGCCGGTGCCGTGGCAGTGCCCGCAGGGCGCCGTCGTCGCCTCGATCATGCCGGGGCGCAGACGCTGGCGGCTCATCTCCATCAGCCCGAAGGAGGAGATGCGGCCCATCTGGATCCGCGCGCGGTCGTCCTTGAGGCGGTCCTTCATCCGCTTCTCGACGGCGCGGTTGTTGCGGCCCTCGTCCATGTCGATGAAGTCGATGACGACCAGGCCGGCGAGGTCGCGCAGCTTGAGCTGGCGGGCGATCTCGTCCGCCGCCTCGAGGTTGGTCTTGAGGGCGGTGTCCTCGATGGAGCCTTCCTTGGTCGACTTGCCCGAGTTGATGTCGATCGCGACCAGCGCCTCGGTCACGCCGATGACGATGTAGCCGCCGGACTTGAGCTGCACCGTGGGGTTGAAGAGCGAGTCGAGCTCCTGCTCCACGCCGAAGCGCGCGTAGAGCGGCGTCTGCTCCCGCCACGGCCTGACGTGCCGGGCGTGGGACGGCATGAGCATGCCCATGTAGTCCTTCGCCTCGCGGTAGCCCTGCTCGCCTTCGACGAGGATCTCGTCGATGTCGCCGGTGTAGAGGTCGCGGATGACGCGCTTCACGAGGGAGCCTTCCTCGTAGATCAGCGTCGGCGCGACGGAGGAGAGGGTGGTCTCGCGGATCCGTTCCCACTGGCGGAGGAGATATTCGTAGTCGCGCTTGATCTCGGGCTTGGTGCGGTTCGCGCCCGCCGTGCGGACGATCAGGCCCATGCCCTTGGGCACCTCGAGTTCGCCCGCGATCTCCTTGAGCTTCTTGCGGTCGGCGGCGTTGGTGATCTTGCGGGAGATGCCGCCGCCGCGCGCGGTGTTCGGCATCAGCACGCAGTAACGGCCGGCGAGGGAGAGATAGGTGGTGAGGGCGGCGCCCTTGTTGCCGCGCTCCTCCTTGACGACCTGGACCAGCAGGATCTGCCGGACCTTGATCACCTCCTGGATCTTGTAGCGGCGCTGGGCGATGCGGCGGGCCGAGATCGCCTCGGCCATGAAGTCGCCGGCGTCGCGCTCAACCGACTCGGGCGGAGCGGGGACGTCGCCCTCCTCTTCGGACGGGGCCGTGCGGGTCTCGGGCGCGTCGGCCTCGGCGGCAGGCGTCGCCTCGCCCTCGCCGTCCTCGCGCTTGCCGCGGCGTCGGCCGCGGGCGCGTCCGCCGCGCCGGGAGCGGCGGCGGCGCCGGGCGTCGCCTTCGTCCTCGCCGCTCTCCGCGCCGCCGTCGTCCTCGCCGTTCTCGGCCTCCGCGGAGGCGTCGCCCACGGACGCCGCGTCGGGGGCCGTTTCGGTCTCCGGGGCTGCGGGCGCCGCTTCGGCGGCCTTCGGGGTAGCATCGGGCGTCGGCGCGTCGGGGTCGGCGTTCGACGCTTCCGGCGCCGGCGTCTCGGTTCCGCTCGTCGCCTCGACCGGCGTCTCAGGGGGGGTCACGCCCATCTCGGCCGCTTCGTCCGAGGCGGGCGTCTCTACCGCCTCCTCCACGGCCGGCGCTTCCGCGGGCGTCTCGGGCGCGGGCGCTTCCGCCGGCGTCTCGGCCTCGTCCGGGCTCGCCGGCGCGGCGGAAGCGGGCCGGCGGCGGGTGCGCCGGCGGCGCGGGGTCTCGCCCTCGGCTTCGGCGGTCTCGCCGGGCCAATCCTCCTGCACGCGCTCGTCGTCCTCGGCGCCGGCGCTCTCGGCCATCTCGCGCGGGCGGCCGTCGTCGCCGCCCTCGTCGCCTCCGTCCTCGTCGGAGCCGCGCGGGTCCTCGTCGCCGTCGTCGTCGCCGTCGCCGTTCCCCGAGTCTTCGCCGCGATCCTCGGCCTCGCCGTTGCGACGCGCCTCGGCGGCCTCGGCGTAGCGGCGGGCTTCGGCCTCCTCCTCCGCCATGAGAGCGTCGCGGTCCGCCTTGGGGATCTGGTAATAGTCCGGATGAATCTCGGAGAACGCCAGGAAGCCGTGACGGTTGCCGCCGTATTCGACGAAGGCCGCCTGAAGCGACGGCTCGACGCGCGTCACCTTGGCGAGGTAGATGTTGCCGGCGATCTGCCGCTTGGACGTCGACTCGAAGTCGAAATCCTCTATCTTCTGTCCGTCCAGAACGACGACCCGGGTCTCCTCCGGGTGCGTCGCGTCGATGAGCATCTTTTTCGCCATGGTCTCCGTGCCGGCCCTGCACCGCCCGACCGGCCCTCGGGGCCGAGACAGGGCGGCGGCGCGCCGGTTTCCTTGAAGGCGAGGCCGAGCGCCGCCGCGGGACGCCGCACGGGCGCGTCGGCGCGCCGTCCGGGCTGTCTCGTCGGTGCGGGGCGGGGCATCGCGGTCCTGTGCTCCTGGAAACGCCGTCTGCGGCGTCCCGTTGCTGGGGGCGGGGCGCCGAGCCGCCGCCGTCGTTCGGCCACGCGTCGGTGATCCTGCGGCGCGGGAGAGCCTGAGCTCCGCCGGCCGGGACGTCGCCGCGTCCGCAATCCGTGTCTCGTTCATCCATCGGGCCCGATCGCGCGCGATCGCGCGATGACCCTCCGGCGGCGTCACTATAGACGTCGGTCGCACGGCTTGACAATCGCCAAGGCGCCCCGCCCGATGCGGCAGGATCCGTTCCGTCCGCCGCCGCCCCGCCGCGCCCCTGTCCGAGCCCGCCTCCGATGCCCCGCCTCCGCCCGACGGCGCCGCCGCTCGCCGCTCTCGCCGCGCTCGCGCTGGCGGCGCTGGCGGTTTGGTTCGGGCCGTGGGCCGCAGGCGAAGGCGGGGGCGCGACGCCGACGCGCGCCGAGGCGGGGTTCCGCTCGGTCGGCGCGGAGCTGCGCGTCGCGGTGCGGCTCCCCGCGGCGGGACCGTGGCGGGCCTTCGCCCTCGATGCGCCGCCGCGCCTCGTGATCGACCTGCCGGAGGGGCCGATGCCGGCGGCGCCCCCGCCCCCGCCGCCGGGAAGCCTGCTGTCGGGCGCGCGGGCCGGCGCCGGGCCGGAAGGGCGGCCGCGACTGGTCCTCGATCTCGCGCGGCCCGCGCGGCTGATGCGGGCGGAGCTGACCCGGCACGATCAGGGGGCAGGGCTGCGCTTCGCGCTTGCGCCCGGGCGGCCGTCGGCGGCGGACTGGCCGGAGGGCGCGCGGCCGAAGGGGCGGGCGGAGGCGGGGCCCGCCCCGGCCGATCCGCGGCCGTTGGTCATGATCGACCCGGGGCACGGCGGGATCGATCCGGGCGCGCATCGCGGCGACGCCGTGGAGAAGGCGCTGGTGCTCGATTTCGCGCTGGACCTCGCGGCGGCGATCGACGCCTCGGGCCGCTGGCGCGCGGCGCTGACGCGCGACGACGACCGCTACCTCGGGCTGACCGACCGGGTGGGGCTGGCGGAATCGGCGGGCGCCTCGGCGCTCCTCTCGATCCACGCCAACACGGTGTCGCGAGGCGCCGCGACGGGCGCGACCGTGTTCACCCTTTCCGACGGCGCTTCGGACGCCGAGGCGGAGGCGCTGGCGGCGCTGGAGAACCGGGCGGAGGCGGTGGGCGGCGTCGGTCTGACCGTCGACGGCGACGACGTGGCTCGGGCGCTGATCGACCTCTCCCGCCGGCGGGCGCTGGCGCGGGGGCGGGCGCTGGGAGAGGCGCTGGCGGCGAGCCTCGGCGCAGAGACCCCGATGCTGCGCGATCGGGAGCACGCCCAGGCGGGGTTCCGGGTGCTCACCTCGGCGGAGGTGCCCTCGGCCCTCATCGAGCTCGGCTTTCTGACCGACGCCGAGGATCTGGCGAGGATGCGCGATCCGGCATGGCGTCGGCGGGCGGCGTCGGCGATCCTGAACGGGCTCGACCGTTGGCGTAGGCCGGAGGACGGACCCCGGCCCGCCACGCCATTGGGGTTGGCCGCGTTGCCGCCCGCGCGTCCGGGGGATTAGGGTGCGGATCGCCGAATCGTCGGAGCCAGCCTCGACCATGACCCGCTTCCTCGCCTGGATCTTCAGCCTCGTTTCACTGGGAGCGATCTTCGGTCTCGGCGTGTTCGCCGCGGTGGTCTGGCATTACGGGCGGGACCTGCCGGACCATGAGAGCCTGGCGAAATACGAACCGTCGGTGATCTCCCGCGTCTACGACCGGGACGGGCGGATCATGGCGGAATATTTCGACGAACGCCGGGTCTTCGCGCCGATCGACGAGATCCCGCCGATCGTCAAGCAGGCCTTCGTCTCGGCCGAGGACCGCAACTTCTACGAGCATTCCGGTTTCGACGCCCTCGGCATCGCCTCGGCGGTGGTGGATTACGCGCGGGGCGGGCGGCTGCGCGGGGCCTCGACGATCACGCAGCAGGTCATGAAGAACTTCCTGCTGACCAACGAACGCAGCTTCGAGCGCAAGATCCGCGAGATCATCCTGGCGACGCGGATCGAGCAGGTGCTGTCGAAGGACCGCATCCTCGAACTCTATCTAAACGAGATCTATCTCGGCGCGCGAGCCTACGGCGTGGCCGCGGCGGCGACCAACTATTTCGGCAAGCCGCTGGAGGCGCTGAGCGTGGCCGAGGCGGCCTATCTGGCCGCGTTGCCGAAGGCGCCGTCGGACCTGCACCCGGTCGAGGACCGCGAGGCGGCGCTGGAGCGGCGGGCCTACGTGCTGGGGCAGATGCTGCGAAACGGACATGTCGACGAAGAGGCGTACGAGACGGCGATGGCCGATCCGCTGCGCACCGTGCTCGACGGTTCGATCGCGCCGCTCCTGGCGGAGACTGCGCCGCGCGGCTGGTTCGCCGACGAGGTCCGGCGGCGGCTGACCGAGCGGTTCGGTGCGGCGGCGGTCTCGGGCGGCGGCCTTTCGGTCCGTGCGACGGTGGAGCCGGAGATGCAGGCGGCCGCGCAGACGGCGCTGCGCGAGCGGCTGGAGAGCTGGGACCGCGAGCGCGGATCCTGGCGCGGGCCGCTGACCACGCTGCCTGAGGTCTCGCCGGAGGACGAGGCGGCCTGGCGCGCGGCGCTGGACGGCCTGCGCCTGCCGCGGGACGTGCCGGGCTGGCGGCCCGCGGTGGTGCTGGCGGTGGGCGAGCGCAGCGCACGCGTCGGCATCGAGGGCGTCGAGGAGGACGCCGACGGGCATTACCTGACCTTCGCGGACCTGCCGTGGAGCCATCGGGTCCTCGAAGACGGCCGCAGCCCGATGCGGGGACCGGCCGACGCGTGGTCGGTGGGTGACGTGATCCTGGTCGCGGGCGAATATCAGGGCGAGGGCGACGAGCGCCGGCGCGTGCGCTGGACGCTGCGGCAGATCCCTGAGCTGGAGGGCGGCTTCGTCGCGATGGATCCGGTCACGGGCCGGGTGCTCGCGCTGGTCGGCGGCTTCAGCCACGACCACAACGAGTTCAACCGCGCCACCCAGGCGGAGCGGCAGCCGGGCTCCTCCTTCAAGCCCTTCGTCTACGCCGCGGCGCTGGACAGCGGCTACACCCCCTCGACGGTGATCCTCGACGCGCCGCTGGTGATCGACACCGGGGCGGTGGACCTGTGGCGACCCTCCAACGCCTCCAACCGCTTCTACGGGCCCTCGCCGATGCGGGTCGGAATCGAGCAGTCCCGCAACGTGATGACGGTGCGCCTGGCGCAGACGCTCGGCATGGAGCGGGTGGCCGAGTACGCCGAACGCTTCGGCGTGTACGAGGACATGCCCCCGCATCTGAGCTACGCCCTCGGCGCGGGCGAGACGACGCTGTTCAAGATGGTCACGGCCTACGCGATGTTCGCCAACGGCGGGCTTCGGGTGGAGCCGACGCTGATCGACCGCGTGCAGGACCGTCGCGGCGAGACGCTCTACCGCCACGACGCCCGGATCTGCGAGGGCTGCACCGGCGAGGCGGCGGAGCCGGAAGCGGCGCCTTGGCCGCAGCCCGTGTTCCGGCGGATCATGGATCCGGTGACGGCCTATCAGCTCTCGGACATGATGCAGGGCGTGGTGCAGCGCGGGACGGCGACGCGGCTGCAGTCGCTCGGCTTTCCGGTGGCGGGCAAGACCGGCACGACGAACGAGTCGAAGGACGCCTGGTTCGTGGGCTTCACCCCGAGCATGGCCGCGGGCTGCTGGGTGGGCCACGACACGCCGACGCCGATGGGCCGAGGCGCCTATGGCGGCACCCTCTGCGCGCCGGTGTTCGAGGCCTTCATGCGCGAGGTGATGAAGGACCGGCCGACGCCGGACTTCGCGCCGCCGGGGCGGGTGCAGATCGTGAAGGTGGATCGCGGCTCCGGCCGGCGGCTGCCCGACGACGCCTCGGGCGCCGAGGTGGCGTCGGAGGCGTTCCATCCGGGCGAGGCGCCGGAAGTGGGAGGTATCTCGGGCAGCGAGGTGATCGGCGGCGGGCTCGCCATGGGCGGGAGCGATCTGCCGATGACGCTGGAGGACGCGCCGCGCGAGGCCGTCACGCCGCCTCCCGGCGAGGACGCCGAGGACGCCGAGGACGGCGGTGCCGCCGAGGAGGCGCCCCGGCCGTCACCGCCCTCGGGCGGCTTCTCCTCCCGCGGGCTCTACTGAGCGGGCCGGTCCGCAGCTTGCAGCATCGCGGCCGGGGGATTAAGTCCGCGCTTCGACGGGGCCGTGCCCGCCCCGCCCCCAGCCGAGACGGAAAGTCCCCAGATGCGCGCCGAAACCCAGTCCCTGGTCGCCGAGATCGAACGCTCGCTGGAGATGCTCCGCCGACGCGTCGGCTGGGAGACGGCGGAGCACCGGCTGGAGGAGTTCAACGCGCGGGTCGAGGATCCGGACCTCTGGAACGATCCGGCCGCCGCGCAGAAGCTGATGCGCGAGCGCCAGCAGCTCGCCGACGCCGTGGAGCTCTGTCGCGGCATGGCGCAGGAGCTCGCCGATCAGGTGGAACTGATCGAGATGGGCGAGGCCGAGGGCGACGCCGAGGTCGTGGCCGACGCCGAGGCCGCCCTCGCGGCGCTTAAGGCGCGGGCCGAGCAGAAGGAGGTGGAGGCGCTGCTGGACGGCGAGGCCGACGGCAACGACAGCTTCCTCGAGATCAACGCCGGCGCCGGGGGCACGGAGAGCTGCGACTGGGCGCAGATGCTGGCGCGGATGTACGTCCGCTGGGCCGAGGCGCACGGCTACAAGGTGGAGCTGCAGTCCGAGAGCGCGGGCGAGGAGGCGGGCATCAAGTCCGCCACCTACAAGGTGATCGGACCGAACGCGTACGGCTGGCTGAAGTCCGAGAGCGGCGTGCACCGCCTGGTCCGCATCTCGCCCTTCGACAACCAGGCGCGGCGCCAGACCAGTTTCGCGAGCGTCTGGGTCTATCCGGTGGTCGACGACACCATCGAGATCGAGGTGCAGCCGAACGAGATCCGGGTGGACACCTACCGCTCCTCCGGCGCCGGCGGGCAGCACGTCAACACGACGGACTCGGCGGTGCGGATCACGCACATCCCGACCGGGATCGTCGTGACGAGCTCGGAGAAGTCACAGCACCAGAACCGGGCGAACGCCATGGCGGCGCTGAAGTCGCGGCTCTACGAGATGGAGCTGCGCAAGCGCAACGAGGCGATCCAGGAGCTTCACGACGCCAAGGGCGAGATCGGCTGGGGCAACCAGATCCGCTCCTACGTCCTGCAGCCCTACCAGATGGTGAAGGATCTGCGGACGTCGGTGGAGACCTCCGACACCCAGAAGGTGCTGGACGGCGATCTGGATCGGTTCATGGCGGCGGCGCTGGCCATGGACATGACCGGCAAGAGCCGGGCGGAGGCGGCGGCCGAGGAGTGACCGCGCTCGGCGCGGAGCCACGCCGCGGTCGCCCGGAAAGGTCGAGATCGACCTGGCGTTTCACGACGGATCAGGCGCGGCTGCGAGCGCCGCGGAATGCGCTCGGCTCGGGCGAGGTCGCCGCGTCGGTTCGTGGTGGCGGGCGCGCCCGGGGGGGCGAGGCCCGGCCGCAGATGACCCGCCCGGGCGTCGCGTGGGCCGGCTCAGGCGCCGGCGTCGTCTTCCGTCTTGGGTGCGGCCTTGGCCGGTGCGGCCGAACCGCCCGACGCGGTCGCGGCTGGGCCGCTCGCGGCGACGCCGGGCTTGGAGCCGTCGCCGAGCGGATCGTCCGAGCGTTGCACCGACCCCTCGAAATGGGCGCCGCTCTCGATCGCGATGGTCTTGTGGATGATGTCGCCCTCGACCCGCGCCGAGGAGGTGAGGCGAACCTTGATGCCACGCACCCGGCCGACGACGCGGCCGTTGACCACGACGTCGTCGGCGACGATCTCGCCGCGGATCGTGGCGCTTTCGCCGACGGTCAGGAGGTGGGCGCGGATGTCGCCCTCGACCGCGCCTTCGACCTGGACGTCGCCGGTGGTGGAGACGTTGCCGGTGATCGTCAGGTCATGGCTCAGCGTCGAGGGCGGCGACTTGGGCTTCGGCTGAGCCGGGGCCGAGCCGGAGGAGGCCGCCGGGGGGGTCGCGGGCGCCGGGGTGCGGGTCGCCGAATCGTCCGACTTGACGTCGATCGGATCGTTGATCTTCGACTTAGAGAACATTGCGGGCGGCCTCGATGTACTTCAAGGGGTTGACCGGTCGCCCGTTGACGCGGACCTCGTAGTGGAGGTGCACGCCGGTGACGCGCCCGGTTCGTCCCATATCTCCGATACGATCGCCCTGCGCAACCCGATCTCCGACGGCGACGCGGGCCTTGTCGAGATGCGAGTACACCGTCTCGAAGCCGAAGGCGTGGCGGATCTTGACCACCCGTCCATAGCCGGACTGCCAGCCGGCGAAGGCGACGACGCCGTCCGCGGTGGCGTGGATCGGCGTGCCGCGCCGAGCGGCGAAATCGGCGCCGGTGTGCATGCGCATGACGCCGCGGATCGGATCGCGCCGGGCGCCGAAGCCGGAGGTGAAGCGGTGGGCGACGCGCACCGGTCTCGCCATCGGCAGCTTGGAGGCGGCGACGCGCAGCAGGCTGGCGCGCTCGAGCCCGCCGAGGAGGGCCGCGACGCGCGCGTTGTCCGCGGCGGCGAGATGCAGGTTCTCGGCATCTTCGAGCGGGAGAAACGGACCGCCCTCGCCGGCGTAGGATCCGCGCAGATCCTCCACCACGGCGTCGGGATCGAGGCCGGTGTCGGAGATCGCGCGCTCGAGTCCCCCGAGGCCTGCGTCGACCGCATCCTTGAGCCGGTCGTAGAGGCGCGCGCGGGTTTCGGCCTCCCGCGTGGCGCGGTCGAGCAGGGTTTCGAGCTCGACCTCGACCTCGCCGCGGCGGAGTTCGGCGGCCTCGCGGGCCGCGGCGGTGTCTTCGAGGGCGGCCGTGACGGCGGCGATGGTCTCGGTCCAGTCCGCCTCGGCGCCGGCGACGGCCGCGGCGCGCCGCTCGGCTTCGGCGAGATCGGCCGCGAGCGCGGCGCGGCGGAGTTCCGCCGCGTCTCGCGCCTCGACGGCGTCGCGCAGGCGGGCGCGCAGGGAATCGAGGGCCAGCCCCAGTTCGGCCTCGGTGTCCGCCGCCTCGATCAGGCGGGCCTGCCGCTCGCCGAGTTCGCGCGAGAGGGTCGCGAGCCGGGATCGGGCGTCCGCCGCCTCGGTCCGATAGGCGTCGCGCTCGGCCCGGAGGGTGGCGAGGGTCTCGGCCGCCTCCGCCTCGGCGGCTTCGAGCACGGCGGCGTGACGTGCCGCGAGATCGGCCGCCGTGGCGTCACGCGCGGCCTCCAGCGCCTCCACCCGGTCGACGAGAGACCCGCGTTCGGCCGCCATCGTGCCCAGCGCGACCGCCGAGACGGCCGTCCAGCCGACGAGAGCCGTGAGCCCGAGCGCCCCGGCGATCTGCGTCCCGCGGCCGATCGCGAAGTGCCGGACCCGTCCGCGCTCGCGCAGGGTGACCCTGCGCTCCGCAAACCAGCCCGGCGCGCCCAAGGCGGACGCGGAGTCCGGCGTGGTCTTCATACTGTCCCTCGCTCCGACGTCGCCATGCCTCGTGGCGCGCCGGTCTTTCGCCCCTTTTCCGGAACGAATTGTCCGCTCTTGTTGCTTTTGCGCATCGATACCCGAGGGAGACGGGTGGATCAACGCTTTTCGCCTCTTGACGACGCAGTACCCTCAGCCGCCCAGGGCGCGCACCGCCTCCAGCACCGCTTCGGCATGCCCCGGCACCTTCACCTTCCGCCAGACCTGCGCCACCCGGCCATCGACGTCGATCAGGAAGGTGGCGCGCTCGACGCCCATGTATTTCCTGCCATACATGCTCTTCTCGACCCAGACGCCGTAGCGCTCGCACACGTCGGAGCCCTCGTCCGAGAGCAGGGTCACGCCGAGATCATGCTTGGCCTTGAACTTGTCATGCTTGCTCACGCCGTCCTTGGAGACGCCCAGCACCACGGCGCCGGCCGCCTCGAAGGCCTCGGCGAGGCCGGTGAAGGCGACGGCCTCCTTGGTGCAACCCGAGGTGTCGTCCTTGGGGTAGAAGTAGAGGACGACCGCCTTGCCCTTCAGATCCTTGAGCGCGACCTCGCCGCCTCCGTCGCGGGGCAGCGCGAAATCCGGGGCCGGGGCCCCCGCCTCGATCTCCGTGGCCGTCACGTTCATGGGTCCGCTTCTCCTCGACCGGGTCCGAAGGTAGTCTCGACGTGATGGAGACAAGTCCGCCCCGCCCGCGTCAAGCGGCGCGTCGTCGCCGCTTGCGGAGCCCCGGCCGGCGGCGACTCCGGACGGACGGTCGCCGATGACGCGGCGGCGCGCGCGCGGCGCGACCTGGCCGCCGCGACCCCGACCGCGCCGGCGCTGGCGGCTCGGCCGGTTCCTAGGCTTTCTCGCGGGCGCCATGTTGCTCGCGGCGGTGGCGGTCGGCGCGCTCCAGCACCGGCTTCGGCAGGGGCCGCTGCCGCTGCCGGCGGTGGCCGAGCTGGCGGAGGCGTGGCTGAACGCCGACGCGGCGGTCCTCCGCTACCGGGTGGGCGGGGCGGCCTTCACGCTCGGCGCACCGGGCGCGCCCTCGGGTCTGGTGCTCAGCGACCTCGCGGTTATCGGGCCGGCGGGCGGGACCCTCGCCGCCGCGCCGCGGCTTTCGATGGATCTCGAGATCGGGGATCTGCTGGCGGGCCGGATCCGGCCGCGGGGCCTGACCCTCGCCGGGGTGACGCTGACGCTGGTGCGGCGCTCGGACGGCAGCGTCGGGCTGATGCCGGGCGAGGCCGCCGAGGGCGGGGCCGAGCCCGCCGCCGCGGCGGCGCTGCTCGAGGCCCCTGACGGGCCGCTCTCGCGCCTTCGCCGTCGGGTCGGCGACGAAGCCGAGCTGTTGCTGCGCGACGCGATGACGGGGCGGGCCTGGCGGCTCGCGGACGCGCATCTGGAGATCCGGACGCAGCCCGGCCGCCACGTGGCGGAGGCGCGGGGACGGCTCTCCCCTCTCGACGCCGCGGCGGGGGCGACCTCCGCCCGCCTCGCGGTCTACGGCGAGCGGGACCGGAAGACGGGCGCTCTTTCGCTCGCGGCGCGGTTCGAGGGGTTGGCGCTCGAACAGCTGGCGGCGGCGGCGCCCGAACTGACGGCGCTGTCGGCGCTGGAGGCGTCGGCGGCCGGAGAGATGCGCCTCGCCCAGGGCGGCGACGGCGCGCTCGAGGCGTTCGACGCGACGCTGCGGCTCGGCGCCGGGCGGGTGGCGGGGATCGAGGGGCCAGCCGGCGCCTTCGAGGCGGCCGAGGCGCGGCTGGTCTGGGAGCCGCGGGATCAGCGCCTGCGCATAGATCGGCTGGAGGCGCGGGCCGCGGCGGGCGCGCTCGCCGTCTCCGGCGCGGTGACGGCCTGGCCGACCGCCGCGGATGCGACGGCGCCGGGCTGGTCGGTCTCGCTCGAGCTCGAGCGGTTGGCGCTGACCGAGGCCGCCGGCTTCGACGCCCCGCTCGCCTTCTCGCGCGGCGCGCTGGAGGCCGACGTGCTGCCGGACGGGACGCGGATCGAGGTCTCGCGCCTCGCCCTCGGCTCCGACGCGCTGGCGCTGGAGGCGCGCGGGGCGCTGCAGCGCGGGCCGGACGGCTGGACCGTGGCGGCCTCGTTCGCCTCGGAGGGCTTTTCGACCGAGACCCTCGTACGGCACTGGCCGCCGGCGCTCGCCAGAGGCGGACGTCGCTGGCTGGTGCGCAATCTCCACGCCGGCCGGGTCGAGGGCGTGGAGGCGTGGCTCTGGGCGGCGCCGGACGCGACGCCGGAGCTGACGCTCGACTTCGGGTTCGCGGGGCTGGCGGCCGAGGTCGTGCCCGGCCTGCCGCCGGTGACGGGCGCCGCCGGGCGCGGAAGGGCGACGTTGAAGCGCCTCGACCTCGACTTTTCGGCCGGCGGGGTTCGGGCTCCCGGCGGGGGGCGGGTCGATCTCGCCGGCTCGCGCTTCTCGATCCCGGGGCTCTGGGACGCTCCGCCGACTGGGGAGGCCGCGCTGGCCGCCAGCGGAGCGATCGGCGACCTGCTCGCGCTGCTCGACGAACCGCCTCTCGGGCTCGTCTCGCGGCTCGATGCCGACCTCCCGCCGCTTCTCGGCCGCGCGGAGGTCGTCGCGAGCGTGACGCTGCCGCTGCTCGCCGATCTGAAGCTGACCGAGATCGGGGTCGCGGCCGAGGCGGTGCTGACCGACGTCTCGGGCCGCCCCCCCGGCGCGGATTTCGACGTCCAGGCGGAACGGCTGACCCTGGAGGCCGACCTCGAGGCGCTGCGGCTGGCGGGGCCGATCCGCCTCTCCGGGCTCCCGGCCCGGCTGGAATGGGTGGAGCGCTACGGCGGACCGGAGGCGCCGGGCCGTCGGCTCGGGCTTTCCGCGCAGGTGGACCGTTCGACGCTCGAGCGCTTCGGCGTCACGGCCTCGACGCTGACGGAGGGGGCGGTCGAGCTCTCCTTGACGTTGGAAGGGGTGGACCGCCCGCGTCTTTCGCTGGAGGCGGGGCTGGACGGGGCGGGGCTGGCGCTTCCGGCACTCGGCTGGCGCAAGCCGGCGGGAGCGCCGGGGCGGCTCACCGCCTCCGGCGCTGTTGGGGCCGACGGGTTTTCGGTCGAACGCTTCGCGCTGGAGGCGGGGGACCTCTCGGCGTCGGGGTCGGCCGAACTGGGTCCCGGCGGCGAGCTGCGGCGGATCGCGCTGTCGCGCCTCGCGCTGGCGGGGGCGCTCGACGTCTCGCTCGCGCTCGACCGGGACGCGGCAGGCGCGATCGAAGCGCAGGTCGGCGGCGCGTTCGTGGATCTCGGCGCCGTCTCGCGCCGACTCGGCGTGGCGGAGGGCGAGGCCGATCCCGGCGACGCCGCGCCGTTCGTCGCCAAGCTCGAGGTCGATCGGGTGATCGCGGCGCCGGGCTTCGCCCTGCACCGGGCCCGCGGAGAGGTGGTGCGGCAAGGCGACGTGCTGCGGGCGCGGATGCGGGGCGACGTGAACGGGGGCGGTCCGGCGTTGGTGCGCTACCGCGACGAGCCTGGCGCGGAGCCGCTGCTGTCGCTCCGCACCACGGACGCCGGTCGGCTGCTGGCCGATCTCGGGCTCGGCGGCGTCGCCGAGGGCGGGCGACTGCAGGTGCGCGCGCGGCTGCCGCGCGAGGGCGCGGCGGCCGCGCGAGGCGTCGCCGAAATATCCGGGATCCGCGTCGCGGACGCCGCCGCGCTTGGCAGGGTGGTGGAGCGGGCGCGGGCGGAGGGGGCGCTCGAGGGGGAGGATCGGCAGGTCGAGGGGGGGTATCTTTTCGACGAGGTTCGGGTTTCGTTCTCCATGGTCGGGACCGAGATCCGGGTCGAGGAGGGGCTCGCGGTGGGTCCGACGCTGGGCGTCAAGCTCGACGGCGCCTATGACCGCGACTCCGACCGGCTGGACTTCGACGGGGTGCTGACGCCGGCCTACGCGATCAACGGCCTGCTGAACCGGATCCCGATCGTCGGGCTGCTGTTCGGCGGGGAGGGCGAGGGGCTGTTCGCGCTCACCTTCGCCGTGCGCGGGCCGCAGGGCGCGCCGGAGATCACGGTCAATCCGCTCTCGGTGCTGACGCCGGGGGTGCTGCGGCGTCTGCTGCAGTCCGGCGAGGTCCCCGAGGAGGGGCCGCCCGACCTGTTCCGCGAGATGGAGCCCTGAGGGCGCCTCAGGAGAGGCGGACCAGCGCGTGCCGCTTGCGCCCGGCCGAGAGCTTCAGCGGCCCGGCCGCCAGCGTCGCGGGGTCCAGCGTCGCGGCGGGGTCGGAGACCGGGGCGTCGGACACGCGCGCGCCGCCCTCGGCGAAGAGGCGCCGGGCCTCCTTGCCGGACTTGGCGAGGCCGGCGCGCACGAAGAGTTGCGCGAGGGTGACGGAGGTGGCCTCGGCCGCGGCGAGCTCGACCGTCGGCAGGTCCTCCCCGGCGCCGCCGCGCTCGAAGGTCTCGCGCGCGGTGGCCTCGGCCGCCTCGGCGGCGGCGCGACCGCGGGCGAGGGCGGTGGCCTCGTTGGCGAGGATCGCCTTGGCCTCGTTGATCTCGGCGCCCTCGAGCGCGCCGAGGCGCTCGCACTCCTCCACCGGCAGTTCGGTGAAGAGCTTGAGGAAGCGGCCGACGTCGGCGTCCTGGGTGTTGCGCCAGAACTGCCAGAAGGCGAAGTCGGAGAGCCGCTCCTCGTTGAGCCAGACGGCGCCGTCGGCGGTCTTGCCCATCTTGGACCCGTCCGCCTTGGTCAGGAGCGGCGAGGTCAGGCCGAAGACCTCGGCCCCGTGCACGCGGCGGGTCAGGTCGACGCCGTTGACGATGTTGCCCCACTGGTCCGAGCCGCCCATCTGGAGGCGGCAGCCGAAGCGCGAGAACAGCTCCTGGAAGTCGTAGGCCTGCAGCAGCATGTAGTTGAATTCGAGGAAGGTCAGCGGCTGCTCGCGGTCGAGCCTGAGGCGCACGCTGTCGAAGGTCAGCATCCGGTTGATGGTGAAGTGGCGGCCGTAGTCGCGCAGGAAGTCGATGTAGTTCAGCCCGTCCAGCCACTCGGCGTTGTCCGGCTGGATCGCGGCCGTCGCGCCCTCGCCGAAGTCGAGGTAGCGCTCGAACACCTTGCGGATGCCGGCCATGTTGCGCGCGATGTCCTCGTCCGTCAGCAGCCGCCGGGCGGCGTCCTTGCCGGAGGGGTCGCCGATGCGCGTGGTGCCGCCGCCCATCAGGGCGATCGGCTTGTGGCCGGTCTTCTGCAGCCAGCGCAGCATCATGATCTGGATCAGCGAGCCGACATGCAGGCTGTCGGCGGTGCAGTCGAAGCCGATGTAGCCCGGCGTCACGCCCTTCTTGAGCGCCGAATCGAGGCCCTCGAGATCGGTGCAGTCCTGCATGTAGCCGCGCGTCGTCATGACGTGCAGGAAGTCCGAGGTGGGAACGTGCGTCATGGCCTCGCCTTTCCGGCCGCTCTAGGATCGCCGCGCCTATGCCGCATCGGCGTCGGCAAGGGAAGGGCGCGGACATGGCGGAGGCGGTCTGGGCGCTGGGGCTGATGTCCGGCACCTCGATGGACGGGATCGACGCGGCGCTGCTGCTGACCGACGGCGAGACGGTCTCGGCCTTCGGGCCGGGGGCGGAGACTCCGCTGGACCCCGGGGCGCTGCCGGCGGCGCGGGCGGTCCATGCGGACTGGCGGGCGTTCCGCCCGGCGCGGGGCGCGGCGGCGGAGACGCTGGCCGCGGCCGAGGCCGAGGTGGCGCAGGCGCACGCCGCCGCCGCGGCGGCGCTGATCGCGGGGCCGGGCGCCGCGGCGCCGGAGGTGCTGGGCTTTCACGGGCAGACCGTGGCGCATGCGCCGGACGAGGGCTGGACCTGGCAGATCGGCGACGCCGCGGCGCTGGCGCGGGGGCTGAACCGGCCGGTGGTGCATGACTTTCGCGCCGCCGACATGGCGGCGGGCGGCGAGGGCGCGCCGCTGGCGCCGCTGTGGCACGCGGCGCTGGCGCGGCGGATCGGGGCGCAGGGGCCGGTGGCGTTCCTCAATCTCGGCGGGGTCGGCAACGTGACCTGGACGGACCCGGCGCGCGCGCCGGAGGATCCGGGCGCGACGGTCGCCTTCGACACCGGACCGGCGAACGCGCCGATCGACGACTGGATGCGCCGCCGCGCCGGGCTGGCGCGGGACGAGGGCGGCGCCGCCGCGGCCGCGGGACGGGTGGCGGAGGATCGGCTGGCGCGCAATTCGACCGCCGACTGGCTGGCCCGGCGGCCGCCGAAGTCGCTGGACCGCAACGCCTTCGCCGAGGTGGCGGCGGGGATGGAGGGGCTGAGCCTCGAGGACGGCGCGGCGACGCTGACCGCGCTCGCCGCGCGCTGCGCAGCCGCCGCGGCGGCGCACTTCCCGCGGCCGGCGACGCGCTGGCTGCTCTGCGGCGGCGGGCGGCGCAACCGGGCGCTGGCGGCGATGATCGCCGAGCGCGTCGACGCGCCCGTCGAGGCGGCGGAGGCGGCGGGCCTCGACGGCGACCTGATGGAGGCGCAGGCCTTCGCCTTCCTCGCGGTGCGGAGCCTGCGCGGCCTGCCGCTGTCGCTGCCGGGCACGACCGGCTGCCGGACGCCGACGCCGGGCGGGCGGCTGGCGCGGCCCTGAGCGGCGTCAGCCCTCGGGCAGCGCCCGGGCCGCCGCGGCGGCGAGGCCGGCGGCCTTCATGCGGGCGTCGACATAGGCCTCGACCGTGCGGGTCACGTCGTCCAGCGTCTCGTCGAAGAAATGGCCGGCGCCGGGCACCGTCTCGTGGGTGATGACGATGCCGCGCTGGGCCTTGAGCTTGTCCACCAGCTTCTTCACGTCGCCCGGCGGCGCGACGCGGTCGGCCTCTCCGTTGACGATGATGCCGGAGGAGGGACAGGGCGCGAGGAAGCTGAAGTCGTACATGTTGGCCGGCGGCGCGAGCGAGACGAAGCCGCCGATCTCCGGCCGGCGCATCAGCAGCTGCATGCCGATCCAGGCGCCGAAGCTGAAGCCGGCCACCCAGGTGGCCTTGGCGTTGGGGTTGAGCGCCTGCAGGTGGTCGAGCGCGGCGGCGGCGTCCGAGAGCTCTCCGATGCCTTGGTCGAACTCGCCCTGGCTGCGGCCGACGCCGCGGAAGTTGAAGCGCATCACCGCGAAGCCGAGGCGGTAGAAGGCGTAGTGGAGGTTGTACACCACCTTGTTGTTCATGGTCCCGCCGAACTGCGGGTGCGGATGCAGGATCAGCGCGATCGGCGCGTCCTTCTCCTTCTGCGGATGGTAACGGCCTTCCAGCCGGCCGTCCGGGCCGGGAAAGATCACCTCGGGCATCTCGTCTTTCGCTCCCGCGCCGCGGCGTCTCCTCGCGCCCCGGATCGCGGGAGCGCCGCCCGATGATTGACTCGAACGGTCGGAGAACCTAGAACGCTTCTAAATTGAGTCCGGGGCCTCGCCGACCCGCAGGTCGACATGAGGTAGTGGGCAGGCCGCTTCGCGTCAACGGGACGCATCAGGCGGCGGTCCGTCGACGGACCTTCGAGGAGGCGAGCATGAAGTTGAGCACCAAGGGCCGCTACGCCGTGACCGCCCTGGCGGACCTCGCGCTGCGGTCCGAGGGCGCGCCCGGCGGCGCCGGGCGGGTCTCGCTCGCGGAGATCGCGGAGCGGCAGTCGCTGTCGCTGGCGTATCTGGAGCAGCTGTTCGCGCGGCTGCGGCGCGCGGGCCTCGTGGAGAGCGTGCGGGGTCCGGGCGGCGGCTATCGCCTGGCGCGGGGCGCCGGCGAGATCAACGTGGCCGAGGTGATGGCCGCGGTCGACGAGCGGCTGAACGCCATGGGCTGCGAAGGCGAGATCGGGCAGGGCTGCTCCGGCGGGCGGGCGCAATGCCTGACGCACGATCTCTGGGAGCGCCTTTCGGCGCATGTCCACGTGTTCCTCGCCAAGACGACGCTCGCGGACGTGGTGGGCGACGGGATGGCGCCGTGCCCGGCGGTGCCGGACTTCGCGAAGCGCTCCGAGGACGCGTCGCCGGAGCGCGCCGGCGCGTGACGATGGGTCCGGAGCGCCTCTATCTCGACTGGAACGCTTCGGCCCCGCTGCGTCCGGAAGCGCGCGAGGCGCTGCTGGCGGCGCTGGCGCTGACCGGCAACCCGTCCTCGGTGCATGCCGAGGGCCGCGCGGCGCGCGGCGCGCTGGAGCGGGCGCGGGCCGAGGTCGCCGATCTGGTCGGCGCGCGGCCCGAGGAGGTCGTCTTCACCTCGGGCGCGACGGAGGCGGCGGCGGTGCTGTCGGCGCTGCCCGAGGACTGGCGGGTCGAGGTCGATCCGATCTCCCACGACTGTCTCGTCGCGCAGGCGCGCGACGGCGAGGGGCTGCGGGTCGCGCGGGCCTGGGGGCTGGCGCATGGCGAGACCGGGCGGCTGTCGCCGACGCCGGCCGAGGCGGGCGTCGCGGCCGATCTGACGCTGGTGGACGTGGCCCAGCTGGCCGGGCGGCGGGCGTTCGACTTCGCGGCGTCGGGGGCCGACATGGCGATCCTCTCGGCGCACAAGCTGGGCGGGCCGAAGGGCGTCGGGGCGCTGGTGACGCGCGGCGGGCTCGGCCCGTGGCCGCTGCGCGCCGGCGGCGGGCAGGAGCGCGGCTGGCGCGCGGGCACCGAGCCGCTGGCGCTCGCGGTCGCCTTCGGGGCCGCCGCGCGCGCCGCGCGGGCAGAGCTGGAGGCCGGGGCCTGGGCCGAGGTCGAAAAACTTAGAAAGATTCTAGAGAGCGCCCTTTCCGCGGGCGATCCTGATCTTATCATAGTGGACGAGGCGGTTCCGAGGCTGCCGAACACGGTCTGCCTCGCAGCGCCCGGCTGGAAGGGCGAGACCCAGGTCATGCAGATGGACCTCGCGGGGATCGCCGTGTCGGCCGGGGCGGCCTGCGCCTCGGGCAAGGTTGGGCCGAGCCGCGCCCTCCTCGCCATGGGCGTCGGGACCGCGGCGGCCGCGAGCGCGATCCGCGTCTCGTTCGGCCCCACGACGACCGAGGCTGAGCTGATGCGCTTCGCCGAGGTCTGGACGGAGCGGCGGCGTCGCCAGACGGCGCGCGCGGCTTGAATGCGACGGAACGGTCCGGACGAGGGCCGAAGGTTCGGGAGACCCAGATGGCTTCGCTCGACGACGTGCAGGTGAAGGAAGGTGTCGAGGAGGAGACCCTCGACGCGGTGCGCTCGCTCGGCGAGCGCTACAAGTACGGCTGGTCGACCGACGTCGAGATGGACTTCGCGCCGATGGGCCTCGACGAGGACATCGTGCGGCTGATCTCGGCCAAGAACGACGAGCCGCAGTGGCTGCTCGACTGGCGGCTGGACAGCTACCGCCGCTGGCGCAAGATGCCGGAGCCGGACTGGTCGATGGTGCGGTATCCGCCGATCGATTATCAGTCCCAGTATTATTATGCGTCGCCCAAGAGCTTCAAGGACAAGCCCAAGTCGCTCGAGGACGTCGATCCCGATCTGCTGCGCACCTACGAGAAGCTCGGCATTCCGCTGAAGGAGCAGATGATCCTCGCGGGCGTCGAGGGCGCGGGCGACGCGCCGGCCGAGGGGCGCAAGGTCGCCGTCGACGCGGTGTTCGACTCGGTCTCGCTCGGCACGACGTTCAAGGAGGAGCTGGGCAAGGCCGGCGTGATCTTCTGCTCGATCTCCGAGGCGGTGCAGGAGCATCCGGAGCTGGTGAAGAAGTATCTCGGCACGGTCGTGCCGAACTCCGACAACTTCTTCGCGACGCTGAACTCGGCGGTGTTCTCCGACGGATCCTTCGTCTACGTGCCGCCCGGCGTGCGCTGCCCGATGGAGCTGAGCACCTATTTCCGCATCAACGCCGAGAACACCGGCCAGTTCGAGCGCACCCTGATCATCGCCGACAAGGGCGCCTATGTCAGCTATCTCGAGGGCTGCACCGCGCCGCAGCGCGACGAGAACCAGCTGCACGCCGCGGTGGTGGAGCTGGTGGCGCTGGACGACGCGGAGATCAAGTACTCCACCGTCCAGAACTGGTTCCCCGGCGACGAAGAGGGCAAGGGCGGCATCTACAACTTCGTCACCAAGCGCGCCGACTGCCGCGGCGACCGCTCCAAGGTGATGTGGACGCAGGTGGAGACCGGCTCCGCCGTGACCTGGAAGTATCCGAGCTGCATCCTGCGCGGCGAGGAGAGCCAGGGCGAGTTCTACTCGATCGCCATCGCCAACAACTGGCAGCAGGCCGACACCGGCACGAAGATGGTGCATCTCGGCAAGAA
Organism: Paracoccaceae bacterium; assembly: GCA_041685625.1. Classification (GTDB taxonomy): domain Bacteria; phylum Pseudomonadota; class Alphaproteobacteria; order Rhodobacterales; family Rhodobacteraceae; genus Albimonas. Next base: position 41,153 of record JAWLFJ010000013.1, read on the forward strand.
CACGAGGAGCCGCATCGTCTCCAAGGGCATCTCCGCCGGACAGGCGCAGAACACCTATCGCGGCCTCGTCTCGATGCATCCGAAGGCCACCGGCAGCCGCAACCACACGCAGTGCGACAGCCTGCTGATCGGCGGGAACTGCGGCGCACACACGGTCCCCTACATCGAGTGCAAGAACAACTCGAGCCGGGTGGAGCACGAGGCGACGACCTCGAAGGTGGACGACGACATCATGTTCTATTGCCGCCAGCGCGGCATGAACGAGGAGGAGGCCGTCGCGCTCGTGGTCAACGGCTTCTGCAAGGACGTGCTGCAGGCGCTGCCCATGGAGTTCGCGATGGAGGCGCAGAGCCTCGTCGCCATCAGCCTCGAGGGCTCGGTGGGCTGAGGCCCGCCGCGCGCCCTTCCCTCTGGAGAGATCGCCCATGTCCCCTCGTCTCGCGGACGCGCTCAAGCTCGGCGGCGCCTGCTTCGGCCTCGGGGCCGTGGCGGCGGACGCCGCCGGGTCCTGGGTGTCGGTCCTCGGCCTCGCGGCGCTGGCCGCGGGCTTCCTGATCCCGATGCTGTCGAAGTCCTGAGCCCGCCATGAGCACCATCACCGAAGGGCGCGAGGGGCGTCGCAGCAGCGTCCGCGATGGCGACGCGGGGGGCGCGGCGATGAGCGCGGACCGTCGTCCGCGATCGCTTCGCCGCCGCCCGGGTCCGATCGGATGAACGGGTCGCCCGATAGCGCCGCCGCGGAGGCGCGGCGGAAATCGACGGAGCGGCGCATCGCGCTCATCGTCTTCGCGGTGACGTTCCTGGCCGTGCTCGCCCTCGAACTGCTGGCGGGCCGGGAGCTCGGCCTTCTGCTCGCCGTCTTCAATCTCGTCGTCGCGTCCGTCGTGACCTTCGTGGTCTGGCTGGTCCGCGACACCCTGCACGATCGCGCGCGCCGCCGCGCCGGCGCCGCCGAACGAAAGGACACGTCCGATGCTTGAGATCAGGAACCTGCACGTGAAGCTCGAGGAGGAGGACAAGGCCATCCTCAAGGGCGTCGACCTCGCCGTGGAGGCCGGCACGGTGCACGCGATCATGGGGCCCAACGGCTCGGGCAAGTCGACGCTGTCCTACGTGCTTTCGGGCCGCGAGGGCTACGAGGTGACGGAGGGGTCGGCCACGCTGCTCGGCGAGGACGTTCTGGAGATGGAGGCCGAGGAGCGCGCCGCGGCGGGCCTGTTCCTCGCGTTCCAGTACCCGGTCGAGATCCCGGGCGTCGGCAACATGACCTTCCTGCGCACGGCCCTGAACAGCCAGCGCAAGGCGCGGGGCGAGGAGGAGCTTTCGGCCGGGGACTTCCTGAAGCTGATCCGCGCGAAGGCCAAGGACCTGAAGATGAGCCAGGACATGCTCAAGCGGCCGGTCAACGTCGGCTTCTCGGGCGGCGAGAAGAAGCGCAACGAGATCCTGCAGATGGCCGTGCTCGAGCCGAAGATGTGCATCCTCGACGAGACCGATTCCGGCCTCGACGTGGACGCCATGAAACTGGTCGCGGACGGCGTGAACGCGCTGCGCTCCGAGGGACGGAGCTTCCTCGTGATCACGCACTATCAGCGGCTGCTGGACCACATCACGCCGGACGTCGTGCACATCATGGCGGACGGGCGCATCGTGAAGACCGGCGGACCGGAACTCGCGCTCGAGGTCGAGCGGGAGGGCTACGCCCATCTCGCCGGGGAGGCCGCGTGATGCTGACGCCCGCCCAGCGCGCCGCCAAGGCCGACCTCGCGGACACGCTTCTCGCCGCAGCGCCGGCGTCCGAGAAGGACGGCGCATGGGCGCGCGAGGCGCGCGCGCTCGCCGCCCGGCGTCTGCGGGAGATGGGCGCGCCGGTTCGGCGCGACGAGTACTGGCGATGGACCGATCCCGCGACGCTGACCCAGCTCGAGGAGCCGGAGGCCGCCGTCTTCTCCGACGCCGACGAGAGCCCGGTCTTCGAGGCCGCCGGCGGGCTGAAGCTGGTGTTCGCCGACGGCGTCTTCCGCCCCGACCTCTCGGATCCGCTCGACGGCATCGAGGGCGTGGAGATCGCGCCGCTCTCCGAGGCGATGGGCGCCGACATCCATTGGGCCAAGGACATCTACGGCGCGCTGGAGGGCGAGGGGCACTACGTGCCGCGCCCGCTGGCGGCGCTGAACACGGCGACGGCGAGGCAAGGCTTCGCGGTGCGGGTCACCGGCCGGGCCGACCGGCCGCTGCATTTCCGCTACCTGCACCAAGACACGCGCTCCGACGCCGTGGTGCATCACGTGGTGCGGCTCGAGCCCGGCGCCGAGCTGACGGTGCTGGAGAACGGCCCGGCCGCCGCGCGCCTCAACGGCTGCATGGAGGTCGACGTCGCCGACGCCGCGCGCTTCCACCACGTCCGCGCGCAGGGACGGGCGCATGAACGCCGGGCCTTCACCGCGATGTTCGCCCGGCTCGGCCGGGAGAGCGCCTACAAGTCCTTCACGCTCACGGTGAACGGCGCGCTGACCCGCAACGAGCAGGTGGTCGACTTCAACGGGGACGACGCGGTCGCGCATGTCGCCGGGGCCTGCGTCGGCGACGGCGACTTCCATCACGACGACACCGTCTTCGTCACCCACGACGCCGAGCGCTGCGAGAGCCGGCAGGTCTTCAAGAAGGTGCTGCGCGGCAAGGCGAAGGGCATCTTCCAGGGCAAGATCCTGGTGAAGGCGGGGGCGCAGAAGACCGACGGCTACCAGATCAGCCAGGGGCTGCTGCTGGACGAGACGGCGGAGTTCCTCGCCAAGCCGGAGCTCGAGATCTACGCCGACGACGTCGCCTGCTCCCACGGCTCGACCTGCGGCGCGGTCGACGAGGACATGCTGTTCTACATGCGCGCGCGCGGCGTGCCGCGGGCCGAGGCGCAGAACCTGCTGGTGCTCGCCTTCCTCGCCGAGGCGGTGCAGGAGATCGAGGACGAGGCGCTGGCCGACGAGGTCCGGGATCGGATCGCCGGCTGGATCGACCGGCGGCGCTGAGGCCCGTGGCGCGACGCGACCGCATGGCCCGCATCGCGGGCGGCCGGCGCCGTCGGCGCGGGGGCGACGAGCCTCGGCCGGGCGACGCGGCGCCGGACCGGGCCCCGGCGGGGATCACCGCGCGGATCCTCGCGGCCTGGCGGGACGCCTGGGGCGTGGCGCGGGCCGAGCGCGTCTCCGACCGCGGCGAGCCGCGGCTGCTGGCCTATGCGCTCGGCGGCTGCTTCGTGCTGTGGCTGGCGCGGCTGCCCGGCGCGCTGCGCGACGCGCGGCTGGGTCAGGGGCCGGAGGCCGGGGCGGACCCGACGCTGCTGGTGGTCGCGAGCCTGGCGGCGATGCTGTTCTTCACGCCGCTGTTCCTCTACGGCGTCGCCGCGCTGGCGCGCGTCGTTCCCCGCGCCTTCGGAGGAACCGCGGGTTGGCGGGACGCGCGCACGGCGGTGTTCTGGTCGCTGCTGCCGGCGGCCCCCGCGTTCCTTCTCGGCTACGGCGCGGCGTTCCTGCTGGCGACGGCGGGGGCGGCGCCCTTGGCGGCCGCGGCGCCGCGGATCGCGGCGGATCTCGTCTGGCTGCGGTTCTGGTCGGTGGGGCTCGCGGAGGCGCACGGCTTCCGGACCGCCTGGCCGATCTTCGCCGTGATGGCGGTCCTCGCGCTGGGGTTGCGGCTGTCGGAGCCCGGAATGCTGACGTCGGCCGAAGGGGACCGCCCATGACGCGGGAGCATGGCCGTCGCCCGGCTCCCGCGGAAGGCGATCATCGGGTGTTCACTTTGAATTCACCAAGGGTTAATGTCGCGTCGGAAGGGGCGCGCAAGACGCCTCTGCGTCTGCGTACAGGAGGCCCCGGCCATGCAGGTTCTGAGCGACCACGTCTCGAGTCCCACCCGATCTCCCGCCTGGGAGGCGGAGGTCCCGCCCGACATGAACGACCGCATTCTCGAGGCCTGGCGCGACATGTCGGCCTCGACCCGGCGGCTGCTGGCGGAGCGACCCTCCGAGGGGCGATTGCTGTTCTTCGTGATCCTTTCGGACGCGATCTTCTTCCTGTCCTGGACGCTGAAGACGCTGCTGGCGCCGACCTCGGCCGTGGCCGAGACCATGCCCTTCGACGTCGCCGCCTTGCTGCTGGCGGCGATCCTGTTCCGCACCGCGAGCCTCTACGTCCTCGCCGCGCTCGCGGCGGCGGCCGCGACGCTCTGCGGCGGGGTCGGGAGCTGGCGCGACACGCGCGCTGCGGTGTTCTGGGGCGCGCTGGTCTCGGCCCCGTTCGGACTTCTGGCGGCGGGCCTCGCGGTGGTCCTGAACCGTGCCGAGGCGTCGCTGCCGGCGCTGGCGGACCCGCTGTTCGCGCTGCCGCCCTACTATGTCGGACTGGTGCCGTTCCTGTGGTTCGTCGCCGCCGGGATCGCCGCGGCGCACCGCTTCGAGCGGATCGGCTGGAGCTTCCTGACGCTTTCGGTCGCGGCGGTGGCGCTGAGCCTCGCGGGCGTCTATCTGTCCGGGTGACCTCGCCCGCGCCCGGATCGGGCGGGCGGCCGCCGACGGGAGCCCGCCGATGATCCAGGCCTTCGCCGCCAACCTGATCGAAGCCTTCACGGCGCCGCGCCTTTCGGCGCGGCGCATCATGGCGGTCGCGCCCGGGCCGCAGGACTGTTTCCTGATGGTGGTCCTCGCCTTCGCGATCCAGGCGCTGGTGGGCGACGCCTGGGCGCTGACCTTCGGCGCCGGCGAGGTGCCGGGCTTCACCGCACGGCTCGCCGAGTTGATGCTGCAGGTGCTGCTCTACGTGATCCTGGTCGCCGGCGTGCACGGCATCGGCCGCCGCTTCGGCGGCACGGCGAGCCAGCCGCAGGTGGCCGCCGTCGTCGCCTGGCACTACCTCGTGAGTTCGCTGCTGTCGCCGCTGAACGTGCTCGGCATGAGCGCGGTAGACGGGGAGGGCGCGGGCGTCGCCTTCCTGCTGGTGCCGCTCTCGGTCTCCGTGTCGATCTGGCTGTTCGCCTCCTTCGTGGCGGAGGCGCACGGGTTCCGCCGGCTCGGGGGCGTCATCCTCGCCAGCGTCGGCGGATTCGCCGCGCTCGGCTTCATCGCCATGCTCGCCTTCGGCCTGTTCGCCGGAGCGCCCCGTTGAACGGAGGTCCCTCCATGACCGCTGCCGCCAAGACCCCTTACGACGTCGCCGAGATCCGGCGCGACTTTCCTATCCTCTCGCGCGAGGTTCACGGCAAGCCGCTGGTCTATCTCGACAACGGCGCCTCGGCGCAGAAGCCGAAACCGGTGATCGAGGCGGTGCGCCGGGCCTACGAGGAGGAGTACGCCAACGTCCATCGCGGGCTGCACTTCCTCTCCAACCTCGCGACCGACAAGTACGAGGCGGTGCGCGGCACGCTGCAGCGCTTCCTGAACGCGGCGCACGAGGAGGAGATCGTCTTCACCACCGGCACGACGGCGGCGATCAACCTCGTCGCCTACGGCTGGGCGGAGCCGCGGATCGAGCCGGGCGACGAGATCGTGCTGACGGTGATGGAGCACCACGCCAACATCGTGCCCTGGCACTTCCTGCGCGAGCGGCACGGCGCGGTGCTGAAATGGGTGGAGCCGGAGCCGGACGGCTCGCTCGACCCCCAGAAGGTGATCGACGCGATCGGCCCGCGCACGAAGCTGGTCGCGGTGACCCACATGTCGAACGTGCTGGGCACGGTGGTCGACGTCGCGGCGATCTGCCGGGCGGCGCGGGAGAAGGGCGTGACGACGCTGGTCGACGGCTCCCAGGCGGCGGTGCATCTGCCGGTGGACGTGCAGGCGATCGGCTGCGACTTCTACGCGGTGACGGGCCACAAGCTCTACGGTCCCTCGGGCTGCGGCGCGCTCTACATGCGGCGCGAGCGGCAGGCGGAGACGCGCCCCTTCATCGGCGGCGGCGACATGATCCGCGAGGTGCACCGCGACCTCGTGACCTACAACGACCCGCCGCACAAGTTCGAGGCGGGGACGCCGCCGATCGTGCAGATCATCGGCCTCGGCGCCGCGGTGGACTACATGACGGCGCTCGGGCTCGACAACATCGCGGCGCACGAGGGGCGGCTGCGCGACTACGCGCAGGAGCGCTTCGCCGGGCTGAACTGGCTGAACGTGCAGGGCGCGGCCCCCGGCAAGGGGGCGATCTTCTCCTTCACCATCGAGGGCGCGGGGCACCCGCACGACATCTCGACGGTGGTGGACCGCAAGGGTGTCGCGGTGCGTGCCGGGCATCACTGCGCCCAGCCGCTGATGGAGTGGATGGGGGTGACGGCGACGTGCCGCGCCTCCTTCGGCCTCTACAACACCACCGAAGAGGTCGACGTGCTCGTGGACGCCCTCGAAACCTGCCATAAACTGTTCGCCTGACATAGCGTCGAGCGTGGAAGGCGTGAGGGGGGCGATGATGACGCGGTCCAGGGTCTCGCCGAGGCAGGGCGAGGTTGCACCGGAGCCATTCCGCTTCGTTTCGGAAGACATGACGCGTCAGGGACTGCGGAACCTGATGGTGCTGGCGGCGCTGCCTTGGGCCGCGGGGTTCGCCGTGGCGGCGGAATTCGCGGCGCTGGCGCGTGGCCGGTGGGAGGCGCTCAGCCCTTGGCGGTGAGGCGCGCGCGCATGTGCTCGAGCGCGCGGCGCAGCACCTCCACGTCGGAGGCGGACAGTCCCTCCAACGCGTGGTCGACCACGTCGTGAGCGAGCGGCATGATGGCGTCGAGGGCGTCGCCGGCCTCCTCGGTCGGCACGATGCGCTTGGCGCGGCGATCCTCGGGATGCGGCTGACGCTCGACGAGGCCGCGGCCCTCCAGCTTGTCGACATAGCCGCAGAGGGTCATGGGCTCGACGCCCATGCGCTCGGCGATTTCGGTCTGGCGGGAGCCGCCGGCGTTGACGGCGTGCATCAGCGCCCTCGCCTCGCCCCCGGTGAGGCCGAGGCCCGCGTCCGAGACGCGCGCGGCGAAGCCGGTCCGCAGCAGGCGCGCCACGTCGTTGACGAGGAAGCCGAGAGGGGAGGGATCGGGCGGGCGCACGTCCTGCACAGGCGCCGGCGGATCGGCCTTCGGAGCGCGGGTCGCGGCCTCGGTGGGTCGCGCCGGAGCGCGCAACGGTCGGGTCATTTCGGCCCCTTTCGGTCCACGTCCCACCATCCTATCGGCCCGCGCGGCCCGGGCGCAACCCGCGGGGCCCGGAGGGGTCAGTCGCCGAGGCGTTCGACCCGCGCCCCGCAGGCGGTCAGCTTCGCCTCGAGCCGCTCGTAGCCCCGGTCGAGATGGTAGACGCGGGAGACCACGGTCTCTCCCTCGGCCGCGAGCCCGGCGAGGATCAGCGAGACCGAGGCGCGCAGATCCGTGGCCATCACCGGCGCGCCCTTGAGGCGTTCGACGCCGCGCACATGGGCGGCGCCGCCGCGCACGTCGATGTCGGCGCCCATGCGGATCAGTTCCGGCGCGTGCATGAAGCGGTTCTCGAAGATGCGCTCCTCCAGCAGGCTCTCGCCCTCGGCGAGGGTCATCAGCGCCATCAGCTGGGCCTGCAGATCGGTCGGAAAGCCGGGATAGGGCTCGGTCACGACGTGCAGCGGGCGGAGCGGCGCATCCGCGCGGGCGACGCGAAGGCCCCGCGGCGTCTCTTCGAGCGCGAGGCCCGCCTCCTCCAGCCGCTCCCAGAGGGCGCCGACGAGGTCGCGCCCGGCGCCGATCAGCTCCACCGAACCCCCGGCGATGGCGGGGGCGATCATGTAGGTGCCGAGTTCGATGCGGTCGGCGACCACGCGGTGCGTGGCGCCGCCGAGGCTCTCGACCCCCTCGATCTCGATCTCGGACGTGCCCTCTCCGGCGATCCGGGCGCCCATGGCGCGGAGGCAGCGCGCGAGGTCGACGATCTCCGGCTCCTGCGCGGCGTTGCGCAGCACCGTCGTCCCCTTGGCGAGGGTGGCGGCCATCATCAGGTTCTCCGTCGCGCCGACGGAGACCTTGGGGAACGCCACGACCGCGCCGCGGAGGCCGCCCGGCGCCTCGGCGTGCACGTAGCCGTCGCGGAGTTCCAGCCGCGCGCCGAGGCGCTCCAGCGCCATCAGGTGCAGATCGACCGGCCGGGCGCCGATGGCGCAGCCGCCGGGCAGCGAGACCTCGGCCTTGCCGGCGCGGGCGAGCAGGGGTCCGAGCACCAGGATCGACGCCCGCATCTTCCGGACGATGTCGTAGTCGGCCCGCAGCGTGGTCAGACGCTCGGCCCCGATGGCGAGGACGCGGCCGTCCTGCAGCGAGGCGACCTCGCAGCCGAGCGAGGTCAGCAGCGCCGTCATGGTGCGGATGTCCGCGAGGCGCGGGGCGTTGGTCAGCGTCAGCGGCGCGTCGGTCAGCAGCGCCGCCGGCATCAGCGCGAGGCAGGCGTTCTTGGCGCCGCTCACCTCGATCTCGCCCCGAAGCGGCACGCCGCCCGTCACCGCGATCCGGTCCATCTCGTCCTCCCGCCCGATGCGGCCTTCGCCCTATCCCGCCGGGCGGGGCGGTTCAACGGCGCCCTGAGGGCGGGTCGGAGGCGTCGTCCTCCGGCTCGCGGCGGCCGGGTTCCACGCCGGCGTCGCGTCGGCGCGTCTGCGCCTTGCGCCGGCGCAGATTGGCGCGCAGCGCCTCGGCGAGCCGCGCCTCGCGGTCGGTCTCGTCGCCCTTGCCGGTCATGACCGCCTCCGGTCCGGATTTCACGCTTGCGCCGCCGCGGCGTTCGGGGCTAGAGAGCCGCCCGCGGGCCGCAGTAGCTCAGTGGTAGAGCGCACCCTTGGTAAGGGTGAGGTCGGGAGTTCAATCCTCCCCTGCGGCACCAGCATTTAGCCCCGATCCCTTAATCGCGCCACCCGGATGCGCCGCCCTGCATGATCTCGGCGGCGCGCCCCTGGTATTCCGGGGCGTAGCGGCGGTAGACGCCTTCGAGCGTGGCGATGGTGGTCGCGAAGTGGTCGGCGGCGGCGCCCCTCCGCCCTCCGCGAAAGCGAAGGGAGCACCGTCGCGCCAGATCGGGAAGGGCTTTTCAGCGGCCTCTTGAGATCGCTCCCGAACCGACCGACGGGGCAGGCGGGTCGCGCCATCTGTCTTGCCGTGGCTCCATGCAGACGCGGGCGGCCCGGTGGTCTGCCAGCCGCGCATCGGCGGGGACGTCACGGTCCTGCCTCGAGGCCGCGGTGGATCGGCCGGAACGACGCGCGGGCGACATGAAGCCGCAGGTGCCGCCACCATGCCGAGTCGAGACGTTGTAGAGGTCGCGGGGCGCGGAAGACAGGATCGCGCCCCTTCGGCGCGGCCCGCCCAGCGCCGCAGGTTCGCCAGCCTCGCGTCGACGCTCCCGGCATCCCGAGAGCGCACTCGAGATCGAAAGGAGCGGCCTTGGACTCTCTTTCCCCCGTCGCGCTGGGCTTTCTCGGCAGCCTCGCCGCCGGCCTGCTGACCGCCGTGGGCGCGACTCCCGTGCTTTTCGGACGGATCCCGTCCCGGGCGATGCGGGACCTCTCGCTCGGCTTCGCGGCCGGAGTGATGCTTGCGGCCTCCTTCTTCTCGCTGATCATCCCGGCGCTCGATGCCGCGGCGCCGGGTCACGACGGCGAGGCGGCGGCCGCCGCCATCGTCTGCGTGGCGATCCTGCTCGGCATGGGCGCGGTGGCTCTGATGAACGAGAAGCTTCCCCACGAGCATTTCGGGACCGGCCGCGAGGGGCCCGACGGGGCGGCGCTGCGCCGCGTCTGGCTGTTCGTCATCGCCATCACCATCCACAACTTTCCCGAGGGGCTCGCCGTCGGCGTCGGCTTCGGCGTCGACGGGATTTCCGCGGGGCTGCCGCTCGCCCTCGGGATCGGCCTGCAGAACCTGCCCGAGGGGCTCGCGGTGGCCGTGTCGTTGCTCGGCGAGGGCTACGGGAGGGTCCGCGCCTGGGGCCTGGCGACGCTGACCGGGCTCGTGGAACCCGTCGGCGGCCTGCTGGGCGCAGGGGTCGTCTCCCTGTCGCAGCCGCTGCTGCCCTGGGGCCTCGCCTTCGCCGCCGGCGCGATGCTCTACGTCATCAGCCACGAGATCATCCCGGAGACGCACCGACGCGGTCACCAGAAGAAGGCGACCCTCGGCCTCTCGATCGGACTCGTGATCATGCTGTTTCTCGACGTCTCGCTTGGCTGAGCCCGCCTCGCGCCTCCGATACCACCGCGCCTGACCGATGACCTTTCTGATCCGAGGCTGGAAGCAGAGGGATCGGATGCGTTCGGGATCGTCGGCGAAGGCGTTCCAGGCGTCCGGGCCAGGTCCGCTGCCCCTTCGCGACGTGCCCGCTCTGCGGCCGGCGATCTCTGCGGGTCCACAGCCGGTACGAGCGGCGGTTGGCGGACCTGCCGGCTCATGGGCGCAGGGTCGGGATCATGGTGATGGCGCGCCGTTTTCGATGCGCCAACGACGTCTGTCGCCGCCGCATCTTTGCGGAACGCCTCGATCCGGCTGTCGCCGACGCCCACCAGCGTCGGACCGGACGGCTTGCCGGGATCGTGCATC
>JAWLFJ010000097.1:0-15425 GCA_041685625.1 Paracoccaceae bacterium
CGAGCCGTCGCAGCAGCGCCAGCGTCGCCGCGTCGTTGAACGACCCGGCGAGCACCAGATCCGGCTTCATCAGCCAGACCTCCTCGGCGCCGCCGTCGTTGGCGCGCAGCCCCGCCGCCGCCGCGACCATGTTCGACGCGCCGGGCCGCGACGCCCAGCGCGAGACCGAGACCAGCTGTCCCGGCGCCGCCAGCAGCATCGCCAGCTGATCGGTGCAGAGATTGATGGAGACCACGCGCTCCGGCGCGTCCGCCGGAGCCGGCGGATGCGCGCCCGCCCCCGGCGCCTCGGCCGCCGGGTCGCCGGCCGCGCCGGGCCCCGCCGGAAGCGCCGACAGCGCCGCAGCGAGGAGGCCGGCCAGCCGCCTGCGCCGCGCCTCGCGCCGCCGTCTCCCGCGTCCCTCGATCATCGCGCCGTCCGGCTCCTCTCCTCGCGGCCGCGGGCCGAAGCGAGGGGGAGGCGGGCGGAGCGGCCCCGCCGCGGCGGGTCGCCCACGCACGCGTCCCGGGCGCCCCGCCCGGACGGCGTCTCACGGCGACGGCAGGTCTCCCGGCTCGCGGGTCGTCGCTCCGGTCCCGGCCTTCCCGGCCTCGCCCCTCGGGGTCCGGCCAGTGGCGCTCTCGGGCGGAGCTCGCCGCTTACGGTCGCGGGGGCGGCGCCGGTCTCTCACCGGCTTCCCTCTTCGCCGCGCGCCCGCCCGTCAGGACGTCCGCGCGGAACCGATCGCGTGTTCCGGGTAGCATCCGGCGCGCCGCCCGGCAATCGCGGCGTCCGCCCCGTCCGATCCGCGCCGGCGATCGCGGCGTCCGCCGATCATCGGGGGCTCGGGCGCTCAGCTCTCCGCGACGTCGCCCACATGCAGCAGCGGCGCCGCGTCGTCCTCGGCCGCGTCCATCAAGGCCGCCACCCGTTCGAGGGCGGCGACGATCATCGCCTGCTCCCAGTCCGGCAGCGCGTCCAGCCGCTCGGCGAAGCGCACCTGAAGCGGGTCGGGCGCCTCCTCCCAGGTCCGCCGTCCGTCCTCGGTCAGCGCCACCCAGATCTGACGGCGGTCGCTCTCGCCCCGCTTGCGCGAGACGAGGCCGCGCTGCGCCAGCTTCTCGATCAGCGCCGTCGCGGTGGCCTGACTCACCCCGACCGCGCGGGCCAGCCGGGTCGGCGTCGCCTCCTCGGCCTCGCTCAGCGTGCTCAGCACCATCAGCTGCGGCGGCGTCAGCCCCGTCGCCCGCGCGAGCGCCCGCGCGGTCGTCTCCGTCGTGCGCAGGATGCGGCGCAGGGCGACGAGGCTGCTTTGGGCGCGGTGCGAGAGCGGCGTCATGGGCGTGATCCCACAGGGGTTTTCGGCTTATGCGACAGTGGCCCGCGAAGCCCGGCGCCGCAAGCCGCCCGCTTTGGCGGCGAAAGCGCGCAGGACGGGCGCCGGGCAAAATAAATTCGGTCTCCGAAGGGTATCGCCGCCCTCGCCACATCGCGAGTCACCCCCAAACCTTTGAAATATCGACCATGCCCTGTCAACCACGGCGAAATCCCCACCGAGAAACTTCGGAGTTGAAATTTCCGCCCGTGCCTATATTTTATCCATCAAACGAACCGCAAAGGTGGGACATGAAAAACACCGAACCGAACATCCGTCCGGTCGAGAGTCCGGAGCGGCGCGGCGAACCGCGTCTGCGCCGCCCGACCTCGGCCGACGGCTCGGCCGTCTGGGAGCTGATCGCCGCCTGCCATCCGCTCGACCGCAACTCGCTCTACTGCAACATCCTGCAGTGCGAGCACTTCGCGGAGACCTGCGTGGTGGCGGAACTCGACGGCGAGGTGGTGGGCTGGATCTCCGGCCACATCCCCCCGAACGAGCCCGACACGCTCTTCGTCTGGCAGGTCGCCGTCGGCGAGAAGGCGCGCGGCCTCGGCCTCGCGAAGAAGATGCTGAACGCCATCCTCGACCGCGCCGTCTGCGCGGACGTGGACCGCATCAAGACGACGATCACCAAGGACAACGAGGCGAGCTGGGGCCTCTTCACCTCCTTCGCCGCGGACCGCGACGCGCCCCTCGTCCGCGCTCCGCACTTCACCCGCGAAGGGCATTTCGACGGCCGTGCCGAGACCGAACACCTGGTCCGCATCGGCCCCTTCGGCGCGCTGGCGGACGTCGCGGCGGCCTGATCAGGCCGCGCCCCGCCACGCCCCTGACGAGAATCGAGGACCGACCATGACGCATGACCTTTCCATCTACGAACGCCGCGAATCCGAGGCGCGCTCCTACTGCCGCGGCATGCCCGCGAGCTTCGTGAAGGCGCAGGGTTCGACGATGACCGACGCCGAGGGGAACGACTACGTCGACTTCCTCGCCGGCTGCTCCTCGCTGAACTACGGCCACAACGACCCTGACATGAAGTCGGCGCTCGTCGACTACATCACGAACGACGGCGTCGCCCACGGGCTCGACCTGCACACCGGCGCCAAGGCCGAGTTCCTCGAGACCTTCGAGCGGCTGATCCTCGAGCCGCGCGGCATGGACCACAAGGTGATGATGACCGGCCCGACCGGCACCAACGCCGTCGAGGCCGCGCTGAAGCTCGCCCGCAAGACCACGGGCCGGCGCGAGATCGTGACCTTCACCAACGGCTTCCACGGCATGACGCTCGGCGCCCTCGCCTGCACGGCGAACGCCGGCAAGCGCGCCGGCGCCGGCGGCGCCCCGCTCTGCGGCGTCACGCGCATGCCCTTCGAGGGCGCGCTGAAGGACGTCGACAGCCTCGCCATGATCGAGGCGATGTACGCCAACCCGTCCTCGGGCTACGACGCGCCCGCCGCCTTCCTGATCGAGGCGGTGCAGGGCGAGGGCGGCCTCAACGCGGCCTCGCCCGAGTTCCTCAAGGGCCTTTCGGAGATCGCCGGGAAGCTCGGCGCGCTGCTGATCGTGGACGACATCCAGGCCGGCGTCGGCCGCACCGGCGGCTTCTTCTCCTTCGACGGGATGGGCTTCACGCCCGACCTGATCCCGATGGCGAAGTCGCTCTCGGGCTACGGCCTGCCCTTCGCCGCGCTGCTGATCCGCAAGGATCTCGACGTCTGGAAGCCGGCCGAGCACAACGGCACCTTCCGCGGCAACGGCCACGCCTTCGTGACCGCCAAGGTCGCGCTGGAGAAGTTCTGGGCCGACGACGCCTTCGCCAGGGAGGTCGCCGACAAGGCCGCGCATCTCGAGGCGCGGCTCCTGGACATCGCCGGGCACGTTCCCGGCGCCTACCTCAAGGGCCGCGGCTTCATGCGCGGCATCGACGTCGGCTCCGGCGAGCGGGCCGAGGCGATCTGCGCCCGCGCCTACGAGAACGGTCTCATCATCGAGACCTCGGGCGCCCATGACGAGGTGGTCAAGTGCCTCGCGGCGCTGACCATTCCGACCGAACTCCTCGACAAGGGGCTCGACATCCTGGACCGCGCCGTCGAGGCCGAGGCCGAGCCGGCCCGCCTCGCGGCGGAATGAGGAGAACGGCATGATCGTTCGCGACTTCAACGAGCTGAAGGGGACGGACCGCTCCGTCTCCGCCGAGCGCTGGACCTCGACGCGGATGCTGCTGGCCGACGACGGCATGGGCTTCAGCTTCCACATCACCGAGATCGAGGCGGGCGCGGAGCACGTGTTCCACTACAAGCACCACTTCGAGAGCGTCTACTGCATCTCCGGGGAGGGCGAGATCGAAGCCCTCGACACCGGCGAGATCTGGCAGATCAGGCCCGGCGTCATGTACGCGCTGAACCTGCACGACCGGCACCGCCTGCTGGCGCGCGAGACGCTCGTGCTCGCCTGCTGCTTCAACCCGCCGGTGACGGGCAAGGAGGTCCACCGAGAGGACGGCTCCTACGCCCCGGCCGAAGAGGTCTCTTGACCTCCGACGGCCGCCCGGCGACCGAACGCAACGAAACGAAAGGCGGCCGCCCCGATCGGGCGGTCGCCGGAAACGGGGACCCCATGAAGGACCTGAACGCTTCGGGCCGCGACGGCCGCGGCCACACCGTCGAGAAGATCGGGGGCACCTGCATGAGCCGATCGCCCGAACTGGTCGAGACCCTCTTCAACGGCGGCCGGCCGGAAGAGGAGGTGTACAACCGCATCTTCGTCGTCTCGGCCTATTCCGGCGTGACCAACGCGCTGCTGGAGCACAAGAAGTCCGGCGAGCCCGGCGTCTACGCCCTCTACGCCAACGAAGGCGACATGGCCTGGTCGGAGAAGCTCGACCGCGCGCGCGACGTGATGGCCGCGGCGCATGTCGGCGTCCTGGCCGAGCCCGGCGACGTCAAGGCCGCCGACGACTTCCTGCGCGACCGGATCGAGGGCGTGCGCTCCTGCCTGATCGACCTGCAGCGCCTCTGCGGCTACGGGCATTTCCGGCTCGACGAGCACATGAGCGTGGTGCGCGAACTGCTCTCGGGCCTCGGCGAGGCGCATTCGGCCTTCGCCACCTCGCTGCTGCTGCGCCGCCACGGCATCAACGCCCGCCCGGTCGACCTCTCCGGCTGGCGCGACGAGACGCATCCGACGCTCGACGAGCGGATCGCCGGCGCCTTCGAGGACGTGGACGTCACGCGGGAGCTCCCCATCGTCACGGGCTACGCCCAGTGCGCCGAGGGGCTGATGAACGAGTTCGACCGCGGCTACTCCGAGGTCACCTTCGCCCGCATCGCCGCCCTCACCGGCGCGCGCGAGGCGGTGATCCACAAGGAGTTCCACCTCTCCTCCGCCGACCCCAAGATCGTCGGCGCGGACGCCGTCCGGAAGCTGGGCCGCACCAACTACGACGTCGCGGACCAGCTCTCCAATCTCGGCATGGAGGCGATCCATCCGCGCGCCGCCAAGACGCTGCGCCAGGCGGGCATTCCGCTGCGCGTCGCCAACGCCTTCGACCCGGGCGATCCCGGCACCCTGATCGACGCCGAGCCGGCCGAAGGGCCGCGCGCCGAGATGGTGACGGGGCTTCCCGTCCTCGCCTTCGAGGTGTTCGAGCAGGACATGGTCGGCGTGAAGGGCTACGACGCCCGCATCCTCGAGGCGCTGACGCGCCACAAGGTGCGCATCGTCTCCAAGGCGTCGAACGCGAATTCGGTGGTCCACTACGTCGACGCGCCGCTCAAGAGCGTGAAGCGCGCGGCGCGCGACCTCGAACAGGCGTTCCCCTCGGCCGAGGTGAAGGCCCGCAAGATGGCGCTCGCCAGCGTCATCGGCCGCGATCTCCGGGGCCTGCGCTGCGCCCGCCGAGGGCTCGAGGCGCTGGAGGCCGCCGGCGTCGACGTGCTGGCCCTGCAGGACAACGGCCGCGCGGTCGACGTGCAGTTCCTGGTGCCCTCCGGCTCGCTGGAGGCGGCCATCAAGGCGCTGCACCGCGAGATGGTGGAGCGCGACGACACCCCGGTTCGGTCCGCGGCGGAGCTCACGCCCGCCGTCTGAGGCCGACGGTCCCGACAGGGAGGGACCGAAGGACCCGTCCCCCAGTCCCACCGGGGGCGGGTCCTTTTCTCGTCCGGGCGTCCGCGTTTCCTGCGCCCGCCGGGCGATCCTTCAAGCCTGAAACGTCGCCCGGGCCCGCCGCCCCGAAACGGCGCGGATGCCGCCCGACTTCCTTCAAGCCTGAAGGATCGGAGGTCGAACCGCCCCCGATTCCGCATCGAAACGACACGGCCGCCGCACCGTTCCCCTCGTCGCCGCGCCGATCCCGCAGGAACGTTCCACGAACGCTCGGGCGCCGGACCCGAGCCATGCGGAACAATACCCGAACCTCGCCCGATCCCGACGCCGGAATCACCCGCATCCTCCGCGCCGAAGGCCCCGCCGCCCTCGCCGCCGCGCTCCTCGCCTCCGCCCGTCTCGGCGTCTCCCGGTGGCTTTACGCCGCCCTGATCCTCGTCCCGGACCTCGCGATGCTCGGCCTCCGCCGCGGCGCCGCGCTCTACGACGCCGCGCACATCTAAGCCCTCCCCGCCCTCGTCGGGCACGGCGGCTGATGGGCGACTTCGCGCCTCGCGCTCGGCCTGGCGCCGATCCTCGTCAGCGCATGTCGGTCTCGACGGAACAACGGGTTGCGATCTTAAGCTCCCGGAGGGCTTCAAGCACACCCAGCGCGGCCGGATCGGTCGCGGGGCCGCGCCGGGCGGCCCCGCACCGGTCTCAACGCTGCGGCTCGACGATGATCTTGCCGGTGGCCTTGCGGTCCGCCAGCGCGCGGATCGCCTTCGGCGCCTCGGCGAGCGAATATCGCTCGGAGATCAGGGGCTTGATCTTTCCCTCGCGGAGCCAGCCGACCAGCGTCTGCATGTCCTTGCGGAAGCTCTGCGGCTCCTTCGCCAGATACGCCCCCCAGAACACGCCGACCAACGCCGCGTTCTTCAACAGGCAGAGATTCAACGGAATTCTCGGGATCTCGCCCCCGGCGAAGCCGACCACCAGATGCCGCCCGCGCCAGCCGATCGAGCGGAAGGCGGGCTCGGCCAGATCGCCTCCGACCGGATCGTAGATCACGTCCGGACCTTCGGGGCAGATCTCCTTGAGCTGCTTGCGGAAATCGCCTTCCGTGTAGTTCAGGAGCTGATCCGCCCCGTGCGCCTTGCAGACCGCGAGCTTCTCCTCGGTCGAAGCGGCGGCGATCACCTTGGCGCCCGCAGCCTCGGCGATCTCCACCGCCGCGAGGCCGACGCCGCCCGCGGCGCCCAGCACCAGCACCGTCTCCCCGGCCTTCAGTTCGCCCCGGTCCATCAGCGCGTGATAGGAGGTCCCGTAGACCATCGGGAACGCGGCCGCGACGTCGAGCTCGACCCCCTCCGGCAGCGGCGCGAGACGACCCGCGTCGCACACCGCCTCCTCGGCGAAGCCGCCCCAGGAGATCATGCCCATCACCTTGTCGCCCTTGGCGAATCCGGTGACGCCCGGTCCTGTGGCGGTGATCACCCCGGCGATGTCCGAGCCGGGCGAGAACGGCCGCTCCGGCTTGAACTGGTACTTGTTCTCGATGATCAGCGTGTCCGGAAAGTTCACCGAGCAGGCGTGCACGGCGATCCGCACCTGCCCCTCGCCCGGCTCCGGCGCCGGCACGTCCTCGACCACGAGGCTCTCCGGCGGACCCCATTCCTTGCAGAGGACGGCGCGCATCGTCTTTCCCTCCCGGCATCCTGTCACGGCGGAGGCGACGCTAGCCGGCGCCGCCGGCCGCGTCCATGCCCGGCGGCCCGCCCTTGCGGCGACGCGGGGAGGCTGCGAGCCTGAGACGAGGTGGAACCAAGGGAGGACGCGCTGTGACGGGCACCGTGAGCCATGCGATCTGCGAAGGGATGGAAGGTCTCGGCATCGACGCGCTGTTCTGTCTGCCGGGCATCCAGAACGACGACTTCTTCAACATACTGTTCGACTTTCCGGGCATCCGCCCCTTCGTGACGCGGCACGAGCAGGCCTGCGCCTACATGGCCGCGGGCGCCGCCCTGGCCTCCGGCCGGCCCGCCGCCTATTGCGTGGTGCCGGGCCAGGGCGTGCTCAACGCCTCGGCCGGGCATGCGACCGCCTACGCCACCGCAGCCCGCGTCCTCGCCGTCGTGGGCCAGAGCAAGAGCCCCTATATCGGCGCGATGCACGGTCTGCTGCACGAGCTGCCGGACCAGATGGCGGTGCTCGGCCAGATCTCGAAGCACGCCGCCCCGCTGCGCGACGCCCGCACCGCCGGCGGCGCGGTCGCGACGGCCTTCGGCGCCTTCGCGGGGGGGCACCCGAAACCCGTGACGATCGAGACGCCGCTCGACTTCTGGGCGGCCGAGACCGAGGCCGCGCCCGTGCCGGAGCCCGCCTTCCCGGAGGTCGACGAGGACGCGATCTCCGAGGCCGCCGAGCTGCTCGCGGCCGCTGAGCGTCCGATGATCGTGCTCGGCGGCGGCGCGCATGACGCCGCCGAGGCCGTGGCCGAACTCGCCGACATGCTGGGCTGCCCCGTCTCGGCGCTCCGCCAGGGCAAGGGCGCCTACGACGAGCGCCGGCCCCTCGCCGTGCCCGGCCCGGTGGCGCACGAACTCTGGAAGGAGACCGACGTCGCGCTCGGCGTCGGCACGCGGTTCCAGACGCACGAGATGCAGTGGGGCGTCGACGACGCGATCAGGCTCATCCAGATCGAGGCGGACCCCGAGGAGCTGAACCGCCGCGGCCGCATCGACGTGCCGATCCACGCCATGACGCAGGACGCCCTGCCCCGGCTGATCGAGGCGCTCGCCGCGCGCCTCGACCGCCGCGCGGACCGATCCGACGAGCTCGCCGGCCGCACGGCCGCGTTCCGCGAAAAGGCCCGGGAGAAGCTGACCCCGACCTTCGACGACCTCGAGATCATCGCCGAGGTGCTGGGCGAGGACGGGATATTCGTCGACGACCTGACGCAGGTGGCCTACGCCGCACGCTTCCTGCACCGCGCTCCGCGGCCGCGGAGCTACGTCTGCGCCGGGTATGCCGGAACGCTCGGCTGGGGTCTGCCCGCCGGGCTCGGCGCGCAGGTGGCCTGTCCGGGGCGGCGGGTGCTCGTGGTGCAGGGCGACGGCGGCTTCGGCTATTGCGCGACGGAGTTGGCGACGGCGGTGAAATACGATCTGCCGGTGGTGGTCCTCGTCTACAACGACGCCGCCTACGGCAACGTGCAGCGCATCCAGCAGCAGCGTTTCGGGCACAACCGGACCATCGCGACGGATCTCGTGAACCCCGACCTGCCGCGCTTCGCGGAGAGCTTCGGCGCCCTCGGCATCCGGGCCGAACCGGGGCCGGAGGGGCTTCGGACGGCGCTGCAGGCGGCCTTCGCGGCCGGCAAGCCCGCCGTGGTGGAGGTCCCGACGCCCGAGCGCTACCCGAGCCCGTGGCGCTGGATCCAGCTTCCGACGGTGAGGGGTCCGGCGCTTCCGAGCGTGCTGGTCGCGGACTGAGAAGCCGCCGGGGATGGCGATGGCCCGGTTCCGTTCGACGCTGATCGCGCTCCTGTTCGGGTTCTGTTCCGTGCTGCTTCCGGCCATGGCCGAGGCGCAGCAGGATGCCGGCGCGAACGCGGGCGAGGCGGAGGGCGCCGAGGCGGCGGCGGGGCCGCTCGCCCCGCTGCTGGAGGCGCTCCGCGACCCGGCGAGCCGTGACGCGCTGATCGCGGAGCTCGA
This sequence comes from Paracoccaceae bacterium, assembly GCA_041685625.1. Classification (GTDB taxonomy): domain Bacteria; phylum Pseudomonadota; class Alphaproteobacteria; order Rhodobacterales; family Rhodobacteraceae; genus Albimonas. The sequence continues at coordinate 9,160 of JAWLFJ010000097.1, forward strand.
GCGGGTCGTCGGCGCGGCGGAGGAGGGCGACCCGCCGGGGGCGGCGGAGGAGGGCGACCCGCCGGGGGCGGCGGAGGAGAGCGACCCGCCAGGGGCGGCCGACGAGGCGGAGACGGCGGCGCCCGACGCCCCGGAGACCGCGTCCCTCGGGCGGCGCGTCGCGGAGACCACGCAGGCGGCCGCCGAGGACCTCGCGGCGGGAGCGACGCGGATCTGGACGCGGCTGATGCGGGCGCCGCGCACGCTTTCGGCCATCGGATCGGTCTCGCCCGACCTGCTGCGGGACGCGGTTCTCGACCTCGCGCTCGTGATCGGCGCGACGGTGGCGATCTTCCTCGCGCTGCGGGGCTTCGCCAAGCGGCTGTTCCGCTCGCTCGGCGAAGCCGCCGCGCATGCGGGCGCGGCGCGGACCGCGGCGGTGATCGCGCTTTCGGTCGCGATCGACATGGGCGTGGTGCTGCTGGCCTGGGCGGGAGGCTACGTGGTCGGGCTGACGGCGCTCGGCTCGGCCGGAGAGATCGCCTTGCGCCAGACGCTCTATCTCAACGCCTTCCTGCTGGTGGAGACGGCGCGGGTGGTGATCCGGGCGGTGATCTCGCCGACGACGCGGCATCTGCGCCTCGTGCCGATCCCCGACGCCGGGGCGGCGACGCTCTCGCGCTGGCTCGGCGTCGCGGCGAGCGTCATCGGCTACGGGCAGCTTCTGGTGGTGCCGATCGTCAACCAGAACGCCTCCTGGTTCGCCGGGCGGGGCGTCTCGACGCTGGCCTCGCTGATCGCGATCGGGATCATGGCGGCGTTGACGCTGCGCCACCGCCGGGCGGTGGCGCAGTGGCTGGCGGGCGGCGTCGGCGCGAGGGGCCTGCGGGCGGGCCTCGCGCGGCTCTGGCACTGGGCGGCGCTGGCCTACCTGATCGGGCTGCTGGTGATCGTGCTGACGCGGCCCGGGGACGTGCTGCTGCCGGTGCTGCTGGCCTCCGCCAAGATCCTCGCGGCGGTGGTGATCGGGACGGCGGCGGTGCAGGCGATCGGCCGGGCGACGGCGGGCGGCGTGCGGCTGCCGGACTCGCTCAACGAATCGCTGCCCCTGCTGGAGCGGCGCCTCGACGCCTTCGTGCCGCGCTTCCTGCTGCTGCTGCGCCTCGTCGTCGCCTTGGCGGTTCTGGGCTACGCCCTCGACACGCTCGGGCTGACCGATCTCGGCGCCTGGCTCGCCTCGCCGGCCGGCGCGCGCCTGGCGGGGGGGGCGGCGACGGTGCTGCTGGTGCTGCTGTTCGCCTTCGCGGCGTGGCTCGCGCTGAGCTCCTGGGTCGACTGGCGGCTGCGCCCGACCAAGGGGCGGCCCGCCTCGGCGCGCGAGCGGACGTTGCTGACGCTGCTGCGCAACGCCGTGACCATCGTGATCCTGGTGCTCACGCTGATGGTCTCGCTCTCGGAACTGGGTCTCGACATCGCGCCGCTGCTGGCCTCGGCCGGCGTGCTCGGCCTCGCCATCGGCTTCGGCGCGCAGAAGATGGTGCAGGACATCATCACCGGCGTCTTCATCCAGTTCGAGAACGCGATGAACGTGGGCGACGTGGTGACCGCCGGCGGCACCACGGGGGTGGTGGAGAAGCTCACCATCCGCTCGGTCAGCCTGCGCGATCTGCACGGCGTCTATCACATCATCCCGTTCAGCTCCGTCGACATGGTCTCCAACTACAACCGGGACTACGCCTTCCACGTCGCCGACATGGGCATCGCCTATCGCGAGGACGTCACCGAGGCCAGGACGGCGATGTTCGACGCCTTCGAGGCGCTGAAGGCCGATCCCGACTGGGCGCCGCACGTGCTGGAGGACCTGCAGTGGTTCGGGGTCAACGCGCTCGGCGACAGCGCGGTGATCGTGCGCGCCCGGATCAAGTGCGCGCCCGGCCAGCAATGGGGCGTCGGGCGGGCCTACAACGAACTCTGCAAGCGCATCTTCGACGAGCGGGGGATCGAGATCCCGTTCCCGCACACCACGATCTATTTCGGCGAGGACAAGCGCGGCCACGCCCCGCCGGCGCGGATCGCGACGGTGGAGCCGCCGGAGGCCGACGCGCCCGACGGCGCCCGCGGCGACGCCGCGCCCGATGCGGCCGAAGCGTCGACGGCCGAGCCGCGGCCCGGACGCTCGGCGCCGCCGGAGGACGAGAGCGACGCGCGGGGCTGAGCGCCCCGGCGCGTCGTCCCCCCCCTCCCCGCGGCGTTCAGCGCCCGAAAGGGACGGCGCGCGCGTATTGCGGCGGGGCGGAGGCGGTCGCGCCGAGCGCCGCCGCCGCGCGCCAGACCCAGCGCGGATCGCGCAGCATCTCGCGCGCCAGCGCCACCATGTCGGCCTGGCCGGAACGCAGCACGCTTTCGGCCTGGATCGGATCGGTGATCATGCCGACGGCGATGGTGGGCAGGCCGGAGCGGCGCCGGATCTCGGCCGCGAGACCGTTCTGATAGCCCGGCCCCACGGGCACCTGCTGATCGGGCGAGAGGCCGCCGGAGGAGACGTGGATCGCGTCCACCCCCTCGGCCTTCAGCGCCTCGGCGAAGGCGCAGGTCTGCTCGAGATCCCAGCCGCCCTCGACCCAGTCGGTCGCGGAGACGCGCACCAGGAGGGGCTTGTCCTCGGGCCAGGCCGCGCGCAGGGCGCGCGCGATCTCGAGCGGGAAGCGCATGCGGTTGGCGAGGTCGCCGCCGTAGCGGTCCGTGCGCCGGTTCGAGAGGGGCGAGAGGAACTGGTGCAGCAGATAGCCGTGGGCGCAGTGCAGCTCCACCGAATCGAGCCCGATGGCGAGGGCGCGGCCGGCGGCGGCGACGAAGGCGTCGCGCAGGCGCGCGAGGCCCGCGTCGTCGAGCGCGGTCGGCCTGTGCCAACCCTCGCCCGCCGGAACGTCGGAGGGAGCCACGGTCTCCCACGGCTCGCCCTCGGCCGGAAGGGCGCCGCCGCCCTCCCACGGGCGCTTGGCGCTCGCCTTTCGGCCGGCATGGCCGAGCTGCACGCCGATGCGCGCCGGACCGACCGAGCGGCAGAAGGCGGCGACGCGCTCCATCTTCACCGCCTGCGCCTCCGACCAGAGGCCGGTGCAGCCGTGGCTGATGCGTCCCTCCGGCGTCACCGCGGTCGCCTCGATCATGATCAGCCCGGGGCCGGCCGAGGCCATCTGGCCGAGATGCACGAGATGCCAGTCCGTCATCTCGCCCTCGACGGCCGAGTACTGGCACATCGGGGCGACCATGATGCGGTTGGCGAGCTCGAGCCCGGCGAGGCGGATCGGCTCGAAGAGGGCGGCGGTCATGGGCGGGATCCTCCGGCGTTTTCAGGTCGCGGCCATGCATGCCATGCCGCGGCGCCGGGGACGAGAGGGGCGGACGCGAAGCGGCGCCCGGGAGGAAGGGATCCCGGGCGCCGCGGCCGCCGCGCGGGCGGTCGACAGGGAACGGCGATCGGCGCGGCGGCGACCGGCGTCAGTCGGCGGCGGGTCGCCGATGCAGGATCATCAGGCTGTCCGCCGTCATCTCGGCCTCCGTGAAGAGCCTGTCGTCGAGCTCGCCCGTGACCGAGACGTGGGCGCCGACGGTGACGATCTGCGCGCCTTCGGCGTCGAGCGGATCGTAGGGCATGTCCGAGGTGTCGACGGTGACGGTGGTCGCCTCGCCGGTCATCATCTCGAACTCGCGGCCGTCGATGTCGGTCACCTGGCCGCCGATCGTGACGCCGGGGCCGGCCCACGTGATCGCCGGGTAGGCGATGAAGACCACTTCGACGGCTTCCTCGTCCATGGCCGAGGCGTAGTGGAACGAATTGGAGCGCTCGTTCCAGACGCTCGACGCCTCGATGGTGCGCTCCTCGAAGAAGCCGTCGTCGACGAAGCCGTAGACGGTGACCTTGTCGCCGGGGCGGAGCGGGGCGGCGTCGGGATCGGGATCGAAGTCGTCCATCTCCACCGTGATCGAGCCCTGCCCGTGGTCGAGGGTGAACTCGTTCGCCGCGGCGGTGACGACCTCGCCCGAGACGGCGACCCAGGCGCCGTCGCGCTTGGACTGCAGGTCGGCCTCCTGGGCGGCGGCGGGCGCCGCGAGGACCGCGGCGCCGAGCAGGGCCGCGGCGGAGGCGAGACGGGGGCGGTCGGCGAAGGTCATCGAAAGTCCTCCCTGATCGGCGCGAGAGTGTCGACCCGGTCGGCGCCGCGGCCGACCGGGCTGCGCGGGGGGGCCGGGCGCGGCGGAGGGCCGCGCCCGTACGGGCCGCGTCACTCGGGCCCGGGCTTGTCCATGTCGAGCAGCACCTTGATGTCCTGCGCGACGAACTCGGCGTCCTCGAACACCTCGGGGTCGAGCTCGCCGGTCACGGAGACCCGGTCGCCTTCGGCGACCCGCATCGTGCCGACGGTGTCGAGGGGGTTGCTGTCCATTTCGCCGGTGTGGACGCGGAGTTCGCGCCCGCCGCCGGTGACGAGGGTGAATTCGCGGCCCTCGATGTCGGTCACTTGACCGCTGAAGGAAGCGTCGGCGCCGGTCTCGCCCCGCGCCGTGCCGGCCGCCGAGGCGAAGCCCATGTCGAACGGCCGCTCGGGATCGCTCATTCCCGTCTCCACCTCGCCGCTCTCGCGGTTCAGGATCGAGGCCGCCTCGATGGACTTCTCGTCGAAGAAGCCGCCGTCGACGTAGCCGTTCACGGTCACGACGTCGCCGACGCGGGCCTTCTGCTCCTCGGAACCGCTCCGGGTGCCGAAGCCGGCGCTCTCGACGGTGACGACGTCCTGACCGTAGTCGAGGCGGAATTCGTTGTCGTCGATGCTCACGATCTCGCCGGTGACGGAGATCCAGCTGTAGGCCGGCGCGTCGATCTGGGCCTGCGCCGCGGCGGCGAAGCCGAGGGTCGCGGCGGCGGCGGCGATGGCGATGTTGGACACATGACGGGTCATGGATCGTCCTCCTTTGGTTTCGTCCGAGGCTCGGCTGCATCCGGCCGCGAGGGCCGGAGTGCGGGCACGAGCCGAACGGGGCGCGGCGCGTCGGCGCGCCGGCGCCGTTCACCCCACTGACGACGCCCTCCGCAGGACGTTCCGACAAGGTCCGATTTTTTCCGCGCGACGTCCGTCGGCGGAGCGTCCGGCGTGGTTCAGTCCGCGCCGTAGCCGCCGCCGGCGGGCGTCTCCATCACCACGAGGTCGCCGGGCTCCAGCTCCACCCGGTCGTTGCCCTGCATGGGCTCGATCCGGCCGTCGGCGCGCTCGACCCATTCGCGCCCGACCTCGCCGGGCGCGCCGCCCTTCACGCCGAAGGGCGGCGTGCGGCGGGAGGAGCCGAGGGTGGTGCAGGTCATCGGCTCGAGGAAGCGCAGGCGCCGGGTGATGCCGTCGCCGCCCCTGTGCCGCCCGGCGCCGCCGGAGCCGCGGCGGATCGAGACGGACTCGAGGCGCACCGGGAAGCGCCATTCCAGCACTTCCGGGTCGGTCGAGCGGGTGTTGGTCATGTGCGTCTGCACCGCCGAGGCGCCTGCGAAGTCGGGGCCGGCGCCGGAGCCGCCGCAGATCGTCTCGTAGTTCTGCACCCGGTCGTTGCCCCAGACGAAGTTGTTCATGGTGGCCTGGCTGCCCGCGATCACGCCGAGCGCGCCGTAGAGCGCGTTGCAGGCCATCTGGCTGACCTCGGTGTTGCCGGCGATCACGGCGGAGGGATACTGCGCGTTGAGCATCGAGCCTTCGGGCGCGACGATCTTCAGCGGCTTGAAGCAGCCCTCGTTGAGGGGGATCTCGGTCCCGACCAGGGTGCGGAAGACGTAGAGCACCACGGCGCGGCAGACCGCGAAGGGGGCGTTGTAGTTGAGGGGCGACTTCTCGGCGGTGCCGGTGAAGTCGATCTCCGCCTCGCGCCTCGCGTGGTCCACGCGCACGGCGACGCGGATGAAGCGGCCGTCGTCCATCTCGTATTCGAAGCTGCCGTCGGTGAGGGCGCCGATGACGCGGCGCACGGATTCCTCGGCGTTGTCCTGGACGTGGCCCATGTAGGCGGTCACGGCGTCGAGCCCGAACTGGTCCACCATGGCGCGGATGCCGGCGGCGCCGGTCTCGTTCGCCGCGATCTGCGCCTTCAGGTCGGCGACGTTGTCGTCGATGTTGCGGCAGGGGTAGCGGCCGGAGGCGAGGAGGGCGCGCGTCTCCGCCTCGAGGAAGCGGCCGCGGTCGACGAGCTGGAAGTCGTCGATCAGCACGCCCTCCTCGTCGATGTGGCGCGAATCCGGCGGGGCG
>JAWLFJ010000098.1:0-15401 GCA_041685625.1 Paracoccaceae bacterium
TCCGCCGGCCGGGGCGCCCCGAGGGGGGCGGGGCCGGCGGAAAGGCGTCCGGGGCGACGGCGCGGGCGGTCATCGGATCACCCACAGTGCCCGGATGCGAGCTGGAGCGAGGCCGCGACAGGCCACTCGTCGACCGGATCGAGCTTCAGAAGCGCCGTCAGTCGGGATCTCGCGCGGCTCACCCGGCTCTTCACCGTCCCGACGGCGCAGCCGCAGATCTCCGCCGCCTCCTCCTGGGTGAAGCCGGCGGCTCCGACCAGCACGAGCGCCTCGCGCTGATCCGTCGGCAGCGTCGCGAGAACGGCCTGGAACTCCCGCAGCGCGCTGACGTGCTCCTGCGCCGCCAGCTCGGTCAGTCGGCCGGCAAGCGCCTCGTCGACGTCCTCGACCTCGCGCCGCCGCTTTCGCAGATCGGAATACCAGGTGTTGCGCATGATGGTGCAGAGCCAGGCGCGCAGCCGCGTGTCCTGCCGGTAGCTGTCGCGCGCGACCCACGCCTTCGTCAGCGTGTCCTGGACCAGATCCTGCGCACGGACCTCGTTGCGCGTCAGCGTGCGCGCGAGCACGCGCAGCGCCGGCGTCTCCTCCACGAGCAGCGTGTGGAAGCAATGACGCGATTCGCTCTTCGCCAAGGTCGTCACGATCCCTCCTTCTCCTCCCGCGCGAGGCGGTCGAGCAGCGACTGCAACTCTTCCGGAAGCGGCTCGAGCTCGGCGCTGCGGAACAGCCCGCGCAGCCTCTCCGCGATGAAGTCGCGGGACGGCCCCGGCGACTTCGCGACATCCGCCCGGCACGGGCGTTCCTCGCGGGGCTGGTCGGCCATGCGGGGCTCCTGCGAAGGGCGGGCGTCTGGCGCCGGTTACGAGGAACCAACGCGCCGCCCGCGCGTTTCGTTCCAGCGTGAAACAAAATTCCGCAGTCAGGAGCCGTACCAATGACCCTCGTCTCTCCGTCGTCGGTGCGCGTCGCGCCCCTGCTGCCGCTCCTGCGCCGCCACGCGCGGACGCTCGAGGGCCCGCGACCGGCCGGGAACGCACGGGTCTCGACGCTGCCGGCGCGATCGCTCGGCGATCCGAAGGCGACCGAGGCGCGCATGGACGCGGGCGGCGACGACCGGGTCGCGCTCCACGCGGCGCTCGAGGCGCTCGAGGCGCCGGCCGACGCCGAACCGGACGGTCCGCACGAGCGCCCCGCGGCCGAACGGCGCCACGATCTCGCGCCAACCGAACAGGAGGCGCTGCCGCCGACCGCGCTCCAGGGGTTCTCCGACGCTCAGGCCGCGCGGATCCCGGGCGTCGCGCAGCCGGAGGTGCGGGGTCCGGTCGACTCCGCGAGGTCCGCGCCGCCCGCGCTCGGCGCCTCCCGGATCGTCATCATCGAGGAGGAGCCGATCATCGCCGCGGACCTCGAGGCGATCGTGACGGACATCGGGCGCTCGGTCGTGGCGACATCGGCGACCCGCGCGGCGGGCGTGGCGGCGGCGCCGGCCCATCGGCCGGACCGGGTGCCGGCCGACATCCGGCCCGCCGACGGCTCGAGCGGGATCGACGCGGTGCGCGACGTCCTCGCGGTTCTCGCCGTGCCCGCGATCCTCGTCACCGCCCATGCCGAGGGGCCGCCGACCGGAGCCCGGCCGGAGCCCGCCTTTCTCGCCGCCAAGCCGTTCCGGGCCGACGCGGTGCAGGCCGCGGCCGCAAGAGCGGTCCTCTTCCGCTCCTCGAGGGAGATGGTCTGAGCGGTGCCCGCGCCGACCCCCGCCGACGGCCCCGAAAAAGGCGACGGATCGTTCGGTCTCGGCCGCGCCTCGTCGACCCGTGCTGGCGTATGGGTCGTCGCGCTCGTCGCCGTCATCGCGGCGCTCGACTACGCCAGCGCCGTCGCCATCCCCACCGTGCTGGCCGCGCTCGCCGCGATCGCGCTGGCTCCGCCCGCCCGGAGGCTGGAGGCGGCGCGACTGCCCTCCTCTTTGGCCGCGGGGCTGATCGTGGTCGGCGTCCTGTGCGCCACGGCGGCGACGCTTTACGCGCTGGCTCCGTCGGCGGAGGCGTGGAGCCGGCGCGCGCCGGAGGTGCTGCGCATGCTTGAGATCCGCGCGCGGGAGATCAGCGGCGGCATCGAGCGCTCGATCGGCATCGAACCGATCCCGGCCGAGCCGCCGGTCGCACGACGCGTCGTCGGGCCTGACGTGCCGGAGGAGGCGGACGAAGGGGGCGAGGACGAAGACGACGAAGACGACGAAGAGGACGCGGTGGACAAGCTGGTCGAGGGCGGGCAGCGGCTGATGACCGATCTGGCCATCAGCGCGCCGACCTTCTTCGGCGGCGCGATATACTGGGCCGCGCTGACCTACTTCATGCTGCGCGACCGGGCCGCGCTGTCGCGGAGCGTGCTGCGGCTGGGGGCCGGGTCCGCGGCGCGGCTGGCGCTCGGCCGGGCGATGCGCGACGTGCAGTCGAACGTCTCGCGCTATCTGCTGACGATCACGGTGATCAACGTCGGCCTCGGGGCCTGCGTGGCGACGGCGTTCGCGGTCCTCGGCGTGCCGAACGCGGCGCTGTGGGGCGTGGCGGCGGGTCTGCTGAACTACATGCCCTTCGTCGGAGCGGCGGTGATGACGCTGGTGACGCTCGGCGTCGGCATCGTCAGCTTCGAGGATCCGGTGGCGGCCTTCGCCCCGGTGGCCGCGCTCGTCGCGCTGAACACGCTCGAGGCGCAGGTGGTCACGCCCCTGCTGATCGGAAGCCGGATGCGGCTTTCGACCGTGGGGGTTCTCGTCGCCATCGCGTTCGGGGCGTGGCTCTGGGGGGCGGCCGGCGCGCTGATCGCCACTCCGGTCCTCATCGTCGCCGTCGCGTTCCTGACCCGGCTCGCCGGCACGACGACGTCACGACCGGCGGGCCAATACGAAGGCGGCCACGAACGCCGCCGCCGCGGCCGCCGGCGCTCCGCTCCGGCGCGCTCCGACGACGGCCCGCAAGGCTGAAAGCTCCTCCGCCAGCTGCGCCCTCGCCTCCGCCGCGAGACGACGGTGACGTCTGGCCCGGGCGCGCACCACCAGCAGCGCCGCGAGCGCGAGGACGGCGAAGCCCGCGGCGAAGATCAGGGCGGCGGCCTGCGGCCCGAGCGCCTCAAGCAGGGCGACGTAGCCGGCGACGCCGAGGAACGCCACCGACACCGCCCCCAGAACCGCCGGAACCGCCACGAGCAGCACCCGTCCCGCGACCAGTTCCGCGCCCTCCTCGAGCGCGTCCCTGACGAGAGCGACCAGTTGCGGACCCACGGGATCAGCGCCGCGTCAGGACGCCGAGCAGATAGCCGACGCCGGCGGCGACGCCGATGGCGGTCAGCGGATGCTCCGTCACGGCGTCGGCGACGCCTTCGCGGGCGTCGCGGCCGGACCTCGCGACCTGCCGGCCCGCGGCGTCGACGTTGCCCTTGACCCCCTCGGCGGCGGTCCCGGACAGCCTCGCGACGTCGGCGCGCAGCGTCGCGAGCTGTTCGCGCAGCTCCTGCATCGTGGCCTCGTTGTCGGGATTCGCCATGATCTCTCTCCTTCGTCAAGACGGACGGCCGAAAACCCGGCGCGTCCCCACAGAGGAACGCCTCGCCGGTCGCCTCGTTCCGCGAGCGCCGCGCGGAACGAAAGCGGACCGGGAGGCGTTTCGGTTCCGGACCTCTTTCGAAGGCCGCAGATCCCGAGGAACCCCGATCATGAAGACCGCGACACTGATGCTGCTGGCGCTGCTCGCGCTCGGCGCCTGCAACACCATCCGAGGCGCCGGCGAGGACATCCGGGGCGGCGGGGAGGCCATCTCGGACACCGCGTCGGACACCGAGAGGCGGATCACCGAGTGAGCGGACGGACCCTTCCGACGGCTCGGCGGCCTCGCCGTCCCGGCCGAGGGGCCGGCTGTCGCGGTTCGACTTCGGGGCCGTAAATCCCGCCGAGATGCGCGTCGCGCCATCGACCCGACCGCGACCCGTCGCGCGCTCCTCGTGGGGGAGGTCCGCATCGTCGCCTAGGCGCCTCGGTGGCCTGACCGCCGCACGCACGCGATCGGCCTGCCGCCGGGGGCGGGTCTGACGAAGATGTCGAACGCCTCCCGAGATCCTTCAGCATCGCATTCGCCGCGACGGTTTCTCCCGACAGGGAGGGCGCCCTGCGGGATCGGCGGAGGCGCAAGCGTCAGGACGGCGGCCCGATGACGCCGGCGACGGACGTTGTGCGCCGAGCGGGGCTGCCGCGTTCGACCTTCGCTCAGCGATCGAGGGGCGGGGCGTCCAGACCCATCTCCCGATCTCGGTGGCGGCCGCCGAGCCCGGCGGCGAGGTAGGCCACGGCGGCGCCGGCGAGCAGCGAGGCGGCAAAGACGAAGCCGAGGACGACGCGCACGGTCCGGGCCCGCTCCACGCCCTCGAGGGCTGCGGCGCGGGTCGCCTTCGCGTCGGCGACGGTCGCGTCCACCCTCGCGCGCGCGGCCGCCCCGTCGAGGCCGGTGCGTTCGGCCACGATGGCCGCAAGATCGACGCGGTCGCGTTCCGGGATCTCGCCTTCGGTCGCGGCGCGACCGATGACCCCTAGGACCTCGGATTGGGCCGCGTCGTCGATGTCCGCGCCGCGCAGCATGAGGCCGGCATGGCGTCCGATGTCGGCCTGCGTCACGATCTCGACGGCCTCGCCCGGGCGCGCGCCGCCGGCGCCGATGCCGCCGCCGGCCAGGCCGAGCGCCATCCCTGGCAGCAGGACGATCGCCCAGACGGTCAGGCCATGGACGCCGTCACGCGCTCTCGCCTCCGTGGCGGTCGCCTCGGCGGCTCGGCGGCGAAGACGTCCGGCCACGTAGCCTCCGGCCCCGAAGCCGGACAGCATGATCGAGACGAACCAGAGGCCGGCGGCGATCGCGAGCGGCGCCGGGGTCGCGGTCAGGTCGGTATGGGGTGAGGCCATCGAGAGCCCCACCGCGCCGCCGAAGTTCAGCATGACGAGCGAGAGGGCGGCGGCGAACACCGCTCCGGCGAGGACCGCCGGCCCGTCCGGGAAGCCGCCGCCGCCATGGACACGCGTGCCCGTCCCGCCGGCCGGCTCGGACCCGTCGCTCACCGCGACGTCCTCGAGGCGGCTCAACCGATGCCGAGAAAGGCGAGGATGGCCAATACGATGACGACAGCTCCGACGATGTAGACGATCTGGTTCATGGGGATGGTCTCCTTGCCCCCTGGCGCGGGGCGAGCGGCGGCCGCCGTGGCGGCGACTCGCGTGGGTGTAAACGACGAGGGGCCGAATTCGTTCCGGAACCGGCGATCGCCGCGGAGACCTCGACACGCGCCGAAACGGCGGTGCGAGGCTGACGGCGGAACGCGCCCCAGGAGGTCTCGATCCGCATCCGCCGCCAGGCAGGACGCCCTGCAGCGAACGGAAAGGGTCGGTCGCTTCGCATGATGAGAAGACTGCGCGCCGGCCGAGCGCGGCGCCGCGCCTCGGGCTCCGCTCAGATCGGCGGCGGCCAGGACTGAGCGAGCGCACCGTCGATGGCCTGCGCCGGCGGCACCTCGGTGAACGGCTTGCGAAGGACGACCGCCTCCGGCGAGAGGTCCTCGCCCGCAGGGGGGCCGCCGGTGACGCAGGCGTGCGGTATCGCGCGCCGGCGGGCGATCGCCCTCATGACCGCCCGGCCGTCGTCGCCGGCGAGACCGACGTCGGCGGGGATCAGGTCGGGCTCCTGCCGCGCCGCGGCGGCCGCGGCGCCGGGCTCGGTGGTCTCGGTCGCGCAGACCTCGTGGCCCGTCGTCGCCGGCAATCCGGGATGGAGCGCCGCCAGCAGCGCGTCGTCCTCGACGATCATGATGCGCAGGCCCGACATGCCGCTCCCGTCGCACAGGCGCGAGCCCCACGTCGGATCGGCCCTCGCGGAGAAATCTCAGCGGCGGGCCGCCAAGGCGGCGGCCGTCGGAAGACCCTCAGGTCCACGCCACGGACGTGCGAAGAGGGGGCTGCCGCCGCAGTTTGACTTCGAATGCGGCGCATTTTCAATGACGGCGTCAGAAGACGACGCCCCTTCCGGCGGCGGCCCGACGCGGCGTTCCCCATCGTCGCCGTCGGCGCCTCCTCCGCCGGGCTGGAAGCGTGCCGCAAGCCGCTCGCCTCGGCGCCGGCCGACGAGGGCATGACCTATGTGCCGGTCTCCTGCACCTCGATCCCGACCACGCCAGCATGGTCGCGGACCTGCCGGCGGCGGACACGCCTCTCGAGGTGCTGGAGACGGCGGAGGGGCTCCACCGTCATGCCGGGGCGGCTCCACGTCATTCCGCCGGGGGCCGGCCTCGCTGTGCGCGAGCGCGGCCTCAGACTGAGCGCGCCCGGCCCTCGGCATGGGGCGAGACGGCCCTTCGACTTCCTCCTGAACTCCCTTGCCGCCGACGTCGGGCCGCGGGCGGCCTGCGTCGCGCTCTCGGGCGCGGGCGCCGACGGAAGCGTCGGGCTGCGGGCGATCGGCGCCGGGGGCGGCCTCGTGATCGCCGAGGAGCCCGCCGAGGCCGCCCGGCCCGACATGCCGGAAGCGGCGGTGGCGACCGGACTGGTGGACCGGATCCCGCCGATCGCGCAGATCGCCCGTTTCGTCGCGGCGCGGTCGACGCGGCCGGAGCGGGGCGACGGCGCCGCGTTCGAGGCGATCCTCGCGCTGGTGCGCGCGCGGGCGGCGCAGGACGTCACGCTCTACGGGACGGGCGCCGTCACGCGACGGATCGAGCGGCGCATGGCGCCGGCCCGACTTGCGCCGGACGCCTATCCGGCGCGGCTGCGCGAAGACGACGCGGAGCCGGGCCGTCTCGTCTCCGACCTGCCGATCCACGCCACCAGCTTCTTCCGCGACCCCGCCGTCTTCGCTCGGCTGGCCGAAACCGCCACGCCCGAGCTGCCCGCCGCCCTGCCCGCCGAGCGCGCGCCGCGGATCTGGGTGGCGGGCTGCAGCACCGGAGAGGAGGCCTGTTCGCTCGCCATGTCGTGTTCGGAGGCGATGGAGGCGGCGGGTTCGACCGCGCGGCTGCAGGCGCTCGCCTCGGACGTGGCTCCGGACGCGGCCGCGACGGCGCGCGAAGGCGCTCCATGCGAGCTCGATCGCCGAGGTCGTGCCGGCGGAACGGCTGGCGCGCCATTTCGGTCGCGAGGAGGACGGCCGGCGCGTGAGCGCGACCTTGCGCGACTGCGGGGAGTTCGACGAGCAGGATCTTCTCTCGGACCCGCCGCTCAGCCGGATCGACCCCGTCTCCCGCCGCAACGTGCCGATCGATCGGGGGCCGGAGGCGCAGCGCCAGCAGCCCGACATCAGAGGACGGCGAGCCGCCGTCGAGGCGGGCGGTCGCCGCCCTGCCGTTCACGGGTGACAGACCCGGCAGCGGCGGCGTGATCTCACTCGTGGCGGGTCTGATCCTCTCGATCCGGAGCTTGGCCCCGACAAACAAAATCCACTCCGGATCGATAACTTGGCCAGGCCTGCCAACCCTCGTGCATGATCCGGGCCGGAGCGCCTCGCGCCGGCCAAGCAGCTCGAACATGACGTCGCCGCGGCCGACGCCATGCGACGAGAGGACGTTCGCGAAGCGCCGGCTGCGCGCGGCGAGATCGGCGCAGGCGAACGCCGTCACGCCCTCGCGCCCTCGCGCCCGATCGGGCGCAGCGCCTCGCGCACACCGTCTCCGGCGGCGACGTGTCGGTCCGGCGCCTCGTGCGCGGCGTCGAGGCCGCCGCCGGGGAGGCCCCGCCGCGCGGCCTGCCTGGAGAAGCTCCGCCGCTCGGCCGCGACGTCTGTCGCCCGGAGGCGCCGTCGCCCGGTCTCGGACTTCGGGCTCGGACTTGCCGAGGATCCCGACGTGCATCGCTTGGCCGCCCGGCCGGCGCATCCGCCTGCACGTCGAGGTTCCTGCCGCCGGAATTCGCAGGCGCCGATTTCGGTCCTTGGCGCCGCGCCTCGCCGCCTGTCCGACGCTCTCGCAAGCCGATCCGTGTCGCGGCGGCCCCGTCAGACGAAATCGCGGGGGATGGTCTCGATCCAGCTCAGCGCCTCGATCCGGGTCTCGCCCTCCCACGCGTCGAGTTCGGCGGAGAGGTGGAAGTTCTCCGCGTCGCAGGTCAGGCGCGTGCGCGTGCGGGTCACGATCCGCCAGTCGCCGCGGGAGAGGGTGCGCACCCACTCCGTCTCGCCCGTCGCGGAGGCGAAGTCGCCCGGCGAGACGCCGTAGCGCTCGACCGCGCGGGCGCCGACGGTGAGGTCGATGTCGTCGAGCCGGAACAGCCCCCGGTCGTCGACCACCTCGAGCTCAGAGCGATGGGCCCCGAGATCGTGGCGCACCACCCAGCTGTGCGCGGGCGCCTCGATCGCGGTGAGCGCGGGGCCGGGCGCGCGCACCGGCGGCCCGAAGGCCGGGCCGTCCGCGAGGCCGGGCTCCGGCCGGCAGGGCAGGCTCAAGTGCGAGCCCCCGGTCATCACGGTCAGCGTCACCGGCTCCGGCGGCAGCCAGGCCAGCGGCCAGTAGACGGTGGAGACCGAGAGGCGGACGCGATGGCCCTTCGGCACGCGCTGGCCGACATGGTTCATCGGCACGCGCACCCGGCAGGGCACGCCCGGCTCCAGCGCCTCGGGATGCTCGCGGCTCTCGCGATGGCAGAGGTTGAGGAGCCCGTAGGTGATGCGCGTGACCTGCTGATCCTCCCGCACGTCCGAGAGGCGCACGGCGACGAGGGCGACCGGCCGGTCGGAGGCGAGCTCGAGCTCGACCTCCGGCGCGCCGAGGATCTCGACGTCCTCCTCCAGCGGCTCGGTCTGGAAGACGAGCGCACCCCCGTCGTCCATGCGCTGATCGCCGGCGAGGTCCGGGCCGTTGGCGTAGGAGCACCACTTGCCGGAGGCGAGGCCGAGCGTCGCCGGGGACTGCACCTCGACCGCCTCGCGGGCCGCCGCCTCGCCCGGCACGAGGTTGCGGCCCGGGGCGAGCGCGAAGCGCCGCGTCTCCAGCGTGGGCGAGGGCCAGCGCGGCTCCGCCACCCAGCGGCCGGGACGATGGTGGAGATAGGCGGCCGGCGGGGCGCTGTCCTGCATCCAGGCGGCGATCATGGGATCGTCCTCGACGCCGGTGTCCTCGCCCTTCAGCCAGCGGTCCCACCAGCGCAGCAGCTCGCCGAGGAAGTCGATCGCGGGACCCGGACGCCCGAAATGCGGATAGACGTGGCCCCACGGCCCGACGAGGCCCTTCCGCGGCGCCTCTAGGTTCTCCATGATCCGGAACACGCCGTTGGTGTAGCCGTCGTTCCAGCCGCTGACGGCGAAGACCGGCACCTGGATCGCGGAGTAGTCCTCGCAGACCGAGCCGTGGCGCCAGTAGGCGTCGCGCCGCTGGTGCCGCAGCCAGTCCTTGAGCCAGAGGCCGGAGCCGCGCAGCCGCTCCTTCCACATCTCTCGCCAGCGCTCGCCGACGAGGGCGGGATCGGGCGGCATCGTGTTGTAGGAGAACATGACCCCAGCCCATGAGAGATTGTCGCCCAGAAGCGTGCCGCCCATGTGGTGGATGTCGTCGGCGTAGCGGTCGTCGGTGGAGGCGACGGTGACGATCGCCTTCAGGGGCTCCGGCCGGAGGGCGGCGATCTGGAGCGCGTTGAAGCCGCCCCAGGAGATGCCCATCATCCCGATGTTGCCGTCGCACCAGCTCCGCTCGGCGATCCAGTGCAGCGCCGCGACGCCGTCGGCGAGCTCCTCCGGCAGGTATTCGTCCGTCAGCACGCCCTCGCTCTCGCCGCTGCCCCGCACCTCGAGGCGCACGCAGGCGTAGCCGTGGCCGGCGAGGTAGGGATGCGTCTGCTCGTCCCGCACGGCGCTGCCGAAGCGCTTGCGGTAGGGAATGTACTCGACGATCGCCGGGACCGGGCGGCCGTGCTTCGGCCGCCAGATCCGCGCCGCGAGGTGCAGGCCGTCGGTGACGGGTATCCAGACGTTCTCGTCCTCGACGATCTCTTCGGGGAAACGGTCGACCGTCTTCACGGATAGGCCTCCGGCAGCGGCTTGATCGCGAATTCGAGCGAGGCGCGACAGCGCGAATAGGCGTCCTCGATCACCTCGCGGCTGGACCCGCCGATGAAGAGGTCGGCGAGCTCGTAGCTGTAGACCTCCTGGTCCGGCAGCTCCGACAGGCGCTGGCCCTCCTCGACCAGGATCTCCGGCTCGAGCGCCGGCAGCAGCCGCTTCAGCTCCGCGATCTCGGCCTCGCTCGGCACGCGCTTGACGATGCCGTCGGGCTCGGCCGAACGGATCATGAACTTCGCCGCCATGGGGTGCTCCCCCTCGCCCGCCGGCATGACCGGCTCCTCGCCGAGCGCGAGCTGGATCATCTGGCGGTGATGCGAGGCGCCGTCGACCATCCGCAGCAGCGGCGAATGCGACTTGGAGATGCGCGGGTTGACCTCCAGCAGATCCAGGGTTTCGGCCTCGTCGTCGTAGAAGAACTCGGCGTTGAAGGGGCCGTCCTCGAAGCCGATGTGCTCGAACAGGGTCGCCAGGATGCCGCGCGCCCGCTCCGCCGCGGCCTCCGGCACCGGGCCGGGATAGAGATAGCAGACCAGGCTGGAGCCCGAGGGGCCGCCGCGCATGGTCTCGATGACGGCGTAGACCGTCACCTCGCCGCCGCGCACGAAGCCTTCTACGGTGAAGAGGCGCGGGGCGGCGATGATCTCCTCGGCGATCGCGAAATTGCCGTCCACCGCATGATCGACGCCCTCGATCTCCTCGAGCTCGTGCAGGAAGGTCGTGAACGGCTCGCCGTGACGGTGGATGGCGAGGCGGCAGGCGTGAAGCCCCGCATCGAGGTCGCCGGCGTCGCAGACGCGCATGCCGAGGATGGAGGAATGCGCCTTCACCGGCTTCAGCCAGAACGGATACTCCGGCGCGTCACGGCGGGCGGAGACCGGATCGAACGGATTGAGGGGCACGCAGGCGGGCGTGCGGTCCGGGAACAGGCGGGCCTGGGTCTGGCGCAGCCAGTACTTGTGCTCAAGCAGCGCCACGGTCTCGGGCGAGGCGCCGCGCAGGCCGTAATGGCGGTTCAGCATCGCCACCGCGCCGGTGACGGGGAAGTCGAGATGGCCGATGATGGCGTCCGGCGGGGCGCCGAGCGCGTCGATGCGCTCGCGGGCGGTCTCGACGATCCGGTCGAACTCGATGCCGTCGACGCGCGGCAGCACGTCGTCGTTGTCCAGGATCGGCTCGACCCGCCAGTCCTTCGCCTCGGGGATGTCGCGGATCATCGAGAGGTTGAACTCGTTCGTCCCGATCACGCAGATGGTCTTGGTCTCGCTCATCCTAAGGCTCCCATGCATGCGGCATCGGCGGCCCCCCGCTCGCCGGGCGCGTCGCCGCGCCTCCCGTCCCCGACAACGCAGGATGGGGCGCGGCGTTCCGGCGGCCGGGGCGCCGTCATGGCGCTTCCGGCAGGCCCGGCTCGTCCGCGGTCTCGGCGAGCGCTCCGAGAAGGGCGGCGCGCGACAGCCGCGCGGCGATGCCGGAGGGCCGCTCGAACCCCATCCGCCCGAGGCAGGCGGCCTGCATCCGCCCCGGCGCCCCGGCGCGAAGCCCCGCCCAGACCAGCGCCGCGAGGGCGCGCCGCGAGCCCGCCGCCTCGCCGAGGCGCGAGAGGGCGGGCAGCAGGCGCCGCTCGACGGGCGTGAAGTCCGTGCCGAAGGGGAAGCTCGGCAGGTCGCCCGCCTCGCGCGCGGGGGCGAGCCAGCGGCGCACGGCCTGGGGCGTGTTGCCCCGCGCCCGGGACGGGATCTCGGCGTCCCGCGGCAGCTTTCCGGCGGATTTCGCGGCCTCCAGCAGCTCGGGCTGGAATTCGGCGTCCGCGATCGCGATCATGGCGCGCACCGCCTCCTCGTCGGTCTTCCAGCGAAGGTCCGCGACGCCGTATTCGGTCGCGACGATGTCGCGGAACTGGCGCGGCGACGTGGCGTGGGGGACCGCCCAGACGATGTTGGATCGCCGACGCCCGCCGCTCCCTCGCACCGCGTCGAGGACGGTGACCGACCGGGCGCCGCGCAGCGCGAAGGCCTGGGAGACGAAGTCGAACTGACCGCCGACGCCGCTGACCTCGCGCCCGTCCGGGCGCGCGTCCGAGGCGACGGCGCCGAGAAGGCTGCCCTGCATCGCCTTGTTGATGAAGCGCGCGTGCGGGCGGGCGGCCCGGCGTCCGGCCTCGTCGCCGAAAAGGGCGTTGGTCCGGCTGACCGGGACCATGGCGATGCGGCGACGCAGCTCGGCCGGCATCTCGCGCAGCCGCTTTCGGAAGTCGCGCGAGCCGATGAAGAAGCCGGCCGCGATCGCCGCGCCCTCGACCTCGCGGCGCACCACGCCGCCTTCCATCAGGTGCAGCAGCGGCTCGACCAGCATCTCGGTGGAGGCGTGCAGCCCCTCGCGGAACGGGCCCGCCTCGGCGAAGCCGTCGTCGCCGGCCCCGAAGGGATCGGCGGCGAGGAGGGCGCGGTGCGTCTCCGGCGCGCCGTGGCGCAGCAGCAGCGCCTGAGCGACGGCGTCGCCGAGCGAGCCGATGCCGATCTGCAGCGTGCCGCCGTCCCGGATCAGGCGCGAGACGTGCAGCCCCTGCGCCTGATCGGCGAGCGAGACGGGCCGCTGGGGGAGCGAGAACAGCCGGTCGGCGCCGTCCGCGCCTTCGGGCTCCAGCAGCACGTCGATCTCGTCGGGCCCGACCTCGCCCGCCCCCTCCATGTAGGGCAGCGCGGGCTCGGCCTCGACCGCGAACAGGAAGTCGGCCTCGCCGCGCCGGCGCGCGGCCAGCAGGTCGGGCGTGAGGTCGGGGTTGCAGCTGAGGCTGAAGCGCCCGCCTCCGGGCGCGACGCGCTGGACGACGACGTTGGGGCGGCGCTCCAGCAGCATCGGCACGGCGTCGGTGTAGTTGAGGGGCACGTAGCGCCGCTGCGCGGCGTCGACGTGGAGCCAGCGCCCCGCCATCAGGAAGAACTCGCTGATCGAGACGTTCTCGGGCAGCGCGTCGGCGCGAAGCAGCTCGGCGTAGCGGAAGGGCTCGGGCTCGCCGAACAGGCGTGCCGAAGCGGGTCCGAGAAAGCGGCGCTCCATGTCGCCGGAGGGCTCCGGCGGCTCCAGCGTCAGCGCGGTGAGGATCGAGAGGCGGATCGAGGGATCGGCCTCCGCCGCGCGGGTCAGCGCGTTGGTGAGCGCCGCGCTCTTGCCGAGGCCGAGCGGGAGCGCCAGCCGCACCTCGCCCCCGGTCCGCTCGAGGATCTCGACGGTGGCGGCTTCGGCCGTCGCGAAGCGCCGCGGCGGGCCGCCCTCACCCAAGATCGGACCAGCCGGGATCGGGGCGGAAGCGCGGGCCGTGCCGTTCCGCCAGCCGCTCCAGCGTGGCGCGGATCTCCTCGGCCCCCCGGGCCTCGGCATAGGCGAGCGGTCCGCCCCGGAACGGGGCGAAGCCGGTCCCGAAGATCATCGCGGCGTCGATCGCGCCGGCGTCGCGCACGACGCCGCGGCGCAGGCATTCGACGCAGGCGTCGAGCATCGGCAGCACCAGTCGGTCGGTCAGGTCCTCCGGGACCTCGGCGCGGGGCGCGTCCTTCTTCGCCTCGCCGTCCTCCCAGTCGTAGAGGCCGCGACCGGTCTTTCGGCCGAGGTCGCC
This sequence comes from Paracoccaceae bacterium, assembly GCA_041685625.1. GTDB lineage: Bacteria > Pseudomonadota > Alphaproteobacteria > Rhodobacterales > Rhodobacteraceae > Albimonas. Next base: position 13,690 of record JAWLFJ010000098.1, read on the forward strand.
GGCCTCCACCCGCTCGCGGAACCAGTTCGGAATCTCCTGCAGCGGGCGGTCGAGGTCGCGCGCCAGGCTCTCGGCGACGCCGAGGCAGATGTCGAGGCCGACCTGATCGGCGAGCTCCACCGGGCCCATCGGCATCCCGAACGCCTCCGCCGCGGCGTCGAGCGAAGCCTTTTCCACGCCCTCGTCGAGCAACGCCAGCGTCTCTAGCAGGTAGGGCGTCAGGGCGCGGTTCACCACGAAGCCGGGGGCGTCCGCGACCGGGACCGGCAGCCGGCCGAGCGCGGCGGCGAAGGCGTCGAGGCGGCGCGCCGTCTCCGGGTCGGTGCCGTCGTGCCGGACGGTCTCCACCAGCTCCATCTTCGCGACGGGGTTGAAGAAGTGCAGCCCGCCGAAGCGGCCCGGCGCCTGCAGCCCCTCGGCCAGCGCGGCTAGGCGCAGCGACGAGGTGTTGGTGGCGATCAGCGCCTCCGTCTTCAGACGCGGCTCGAGTTCGGCGTAGATCCCCCGCTTGAGCTCGAGGTCCTCCGGCGCCGCCTCGATCACGAGGTCGGCGCGGACGGCGCCGTGGCCGGCGGGGTCCGGGATCAGCCGGTCCAGCGCCGCGCGGGTCTCGCGGTCGTCGAGATGCGCGCCGCGGAAGATCGCCTCGGCCCGCGGCACGGCGGCGCCGAGAGCGTCCTTCGAGACGTCGGAGAGCGAGACGCGGCAGCCCTTCAGCGCGCACCAGGCGGCGATGTCGGCCCCCATCTCCCCGGCGCCGACGACATGGACGCGGGAGATGCCGTGATCGCCCTTCGCGGCGCCCTTGAGCCCCTCGCGAAGCTCGAACACGCGCATCAGCGCGCGGCAGGCGTCGGTGCGCAGCAGCGCGGCGAAGGAGCGCGTCTCGCCGCGCCGCATCCCCTCCGGATCGTCGCCCTCGGCCTCCCAGAGGTCGATCAGCGCGTGCGGCGCCGGATAGTGCGCCTTCGGGGCCTTCTCCTCGGTCTTGCGGCGCATCCGCCCCGCGGCGAGGCGGCGCGCCGGGCCGAGCGTCTTGAGGCGATCGGCCATGCCGCGCTCGGGCCCCTCGAGCCGGCCTGCCGCGACCGCGCCGACGGCGGCGCGGACGTGCCGCTCCTCGACCACGGCGTCGGCGAGGCCGAGGGCCTCGGCCTTGTCGGCATAGGCGGGCTTGCCGGTCAGCATCATGGTCATCGCCTCCAGCGGGTCGATCACCGCGGGCAGGCGGACGGTGCCGCAGAGGCCGGGATGCAGGCCGAGCTTCACCTCGGGAAACGCGGCGTGGGCGTTCCCGACGAAGATCCGCCGGTCGCAGGCGAGCGCCAGCTCCAGCCCCGCGCCGAGGCAGTGGCCGTGGATCACGGCGACCGTCGGGAACGTCTGCGCCTCGAGCCGGTCGAGCACGCTGAGCCCTTCCTCGAGCAGGCGCTCGACCTCCGCCTCGCCCTCGAGAGCCTTCAGTTCCTCGACGTCGGCGCCGACGGCGAAACCCGCCGGCTTGGCCGAGCGGATGGCGAGCGCCTTCGGCGGGTCCGCCTCCAGGCCCTCCAGCACCGCGTCGAGCCCTTCCAGCGCGTCGCGGCCGATGGCGTTGGCCGAGCCCTCGCCGCGGTCGAGCGCCAGCCACGCCACCCCCGCCTCGTCGCGCGCGAGGCGCCAGGGCCCGTCGCGGGGCGCGTCCCGCGACGGCCCGAGTTCGGGGAGGATCT
>JAWLFJ010000099.1:0-15207 GCA_041685625.1 Paracoccaceae bacterium
GTCTCGTCGTTGCGCCGCCTCATGGTGCCCTTCCCCCCCCCCCCCGCCCGGCTCAGTGCGTCGACTCGGCCACGAGGTCGAAGCGGACGCGGATCTCGTCCGAGACTTCGACGAGCGCGGCGCTCGGGCCTCGGCCGACGCCGAATTCGGTGCGGTCGAACACCGCCTCGCCCCAGGCCCGCGCCGTCGCCTCGCCCAGCTCCAGTTCGAGCGCCGTCGCCACCTCCCGCGTCACGCCGCGCAGCCGCAGCGTGCCGAACGCCGTCCAGAGCCCGTCGCCTTCCGGCTCCACCCGGTCGAGCCGGAAGGTTCCCACGGGGTGCTCTTCGGCCCAGAACCAGTCGACGCTCCGCGCGAAATGGTTGGCCACCGCGTTGCCGAGATCGACCGCCGCCACCGCGACCTCGAGGGTCAGTTCCGAGTCCTCGGGCGCCGCCGCGTCGAACCGCCCGCGTCCCTCGAACTCGGGGAAGGCGCCGTCCGTCTCGATGCCGTTGATCACGAAGCTGAACGTCAGCGAGGAGCGCTCGTTCGCCACCCGCCAGTTGTCCGCCGGCGCGGCCGGCGCCGGAAACGCCGCCGCCGCCAGCGTCAGCGACAAGGCCGCCGCGCGGCGCATCCTCAACCGCCCCCGCCGCGGGCGGGACTCGCCTCGAACTCCATCAAGATCGGCACCAGCGCCCCGATCGCCGGCGCGCCGAAGGTGGAGCCGTAGCGTCTGCGGTCGATCTCCCCCTCGACGCGGAAGCCCGCGATCGTCAGGTCGCGGTCGAAGGGCGAGGGACCGATGCGGTTCAGCGTGACCTCGAAGGTCTCCTCGTGCGTCGTGCCGCGGATCGTCAGGTCCCCCACCACCTCCGCCGTGTCGGCCGAGGTCAGCCGCACCTCCCGCGAGACGAAGACGATCTCCGGATGGTTCGCCGCGTCGAGGAAGTCCTCCGATCGGAGATGCTCGTCGCGCCGGTCGTGGAAGGTCTCGACGCTGTCGGCGGCGATCCGGAAGGCGACCGAGGTCGTCTCGACCGCCTCCGGGTCGAAGACGATCTCGGCCTCGAACTCCCGGAACAGTCCGAGAACATCGGAGAATCCGAGATGGCTCGCCCTGAAGCTGACATAGGCGTGGTCCCGGTCGATCCTCCAGGGCTCCGCCGCCGCCGGCGACGACAGCGCGAGCGCCACGGCGGCGAGGCGCAGGGTGGGGCGCATGACGGGACGTCTCCTCCGCGGTCGGACGCTCAGGACACGCTAGCGGCAGAAGGTCCCGCCGCACAGCGCCGCGTGAGGCAAGGTTTCGTGAACCCGGCGGCTCAGCGCGTCGGCGTCGGAACCTCGCCGCGATAGTCGTAGAAGCCGCGCCCGGCCTTCCGGCCCAGCCAGCCGGCCTCGACATACTTCACCATCAGCGGACACGGGCGGTACTTGGTGTCCGCGAGCCCCTCGTGCAGCACGTTCATGATCGCGAGGCAGACGTCGAGGCCGATGAAGTCCGCCAGCTGAAGCGGCCCCATCGGATGGTTCGCGCCGAGGCGCATCGCCTTGTCGATGCTCTCCACCGTGCCGACGCCTTCATACAGGGTGTAGACGGCCTCGTTGATCATCGGCAGCAGGATCCGGTTGACGATGAAGGCCGGGAAGTCCTCCGCCGTCGCCGCGGTCTTGCCGAGGCGCGCGACCACGCCCTTGAGCGTCTCGAAGGTCTCCTCGTCCGTCGCGATGCCGCGGATCAGCTCCACCAGTTCCATGACCGGAACGGGGTTCATGAAGTGGAAGCCCATGAACCGCTCCGGCCGGTCGGTGGCCGAGGCGAGCCGCGTGATCGAGATCGAGGAGGTGTTGGACGTCAGGATCGTCTGCGGCGCGAGGTCGGGCGCCAGCCCCGCGAAGATCTCCCGCTTGACCTTCTCGTTCTCCGTCGCGGCCTCGATCACCAGGTCGCACTGGGCGATGGCGGCCAGCGTCGCGGCCTTGGAGATGCGCCCCATCGCTTCGGCCTTCTCCGCCTCGGAGATGGCGCCGCGGCCGATCTGACGGTCCAGGTTCTTCTCGACCCGGCCCATCGCCGCGTCGATCCGCGCCTCGTCCACGTCGTTGAGGCGCACGTCGTAGCCCGCCAGCGCGAAGACGTGCGCGATGCCGTTGCCCATCTGCCCCGCACCGATGACGCCGACCGTCCGGATCTCCATGCCGCCACTCCCCTTGGGTTCCGTCACGGCCCAAGCAGGGCCCGCGCCGCGGCGCGGACCCTACGCCCCGCCCCGAAGCCGGGCAAGGGCGCCGCGGGAGGCGCATTAACCCGCGCGCAACCCCTAGGTGAAACCTTGGCGAAGTCGCTAGGCGTGAGGCGAGAAGGGTCCGACCATGCCGCAACTGACGCCCGATCCCGCGCTCCCGCCGCGCCTTGTGCGCGTCGGCGCCCGTCAGCGCCTCGTGCGGGGGGAGACGCGCCCGCCCGGTGCGACCGGGGAGCCGCTGGTCGTGTTCGGCGGCGACCACGCCTTCGGCCGCGACACCGAACGACCTTGGCCCGCGAGGCTGGCGGAGCGCCTCGGCCGGCCGGTCCTGAACCTCGCGGTGGAGGGGGCGGGGCCCGCTTTTCCGCTCGACGACGCCGCGCTGCTGGCCCGAGCCTCCGGCCACGCGCCGGTGATCGTGGAGGCCGCCGGGCTCTGGGCTGTCACGAACCGCTGGTACGCCGTCGGTCGGCGCCATCCGCGGCGGGTCACCGCCGCCAGTCCGACGCTGAGGGCGCTCTACGACGACCTGACGCTCGACGGGATCACCGATCTCGGCAGGCTGCTCCGCCTGCTCGTCTGGCGCGATCCCGTGCGCTTCGAGGTGGTCGCGCAGGACGTCCGCGCCGCGTGGCGGATCGGCGCCGCGGCCCTGCTGACCCGCCTCGGCCCGCGTGCCGTGCTGCTGACGACGCCCGGCGCGACGCGGCTTTCGGCCGCCGGCCAGGCCGCTCCGGCGCTCGCCGCCCGCGCCGCCGCGGACGCCGGGGTCCGGCTCGCGCTGGCGCAGGTCGCGGACGACCCGGCAGACGCAGCGGCCGATGCGGCGGCGGAAGCGGTGCTTGCCGGCGGGCGCCGGGGTTGGGGCGCGGTGTCGTCGCGGCACGCGACGGCGAGATCCGCAAAGCCCCTGGCCGCGGAATTCTCGGCCCTGTCCGCATCGCGTGTCGGTCATGCCGCGAGCATGTCGGGCCATGGATCCTCTCGATGCTGGCGGGCGATGAACCAGGCGAGATAGCCGGAGAGGCATCGTGTGGCGGGCCCGTTGAAGGGCCTGAGGAAGTCCTTCGGCGCGGCATGGACCTGGTTGACGCTCCGGATGCGGAAGGCGCCCTCCAGGACCCTCGGGCTGCCCTTGGCCGGAAGCGCGTGGTGCGCGATGCCGTGGGCGCGGGCATGGGCGGAGAAGGCCGGATCGCCGTCGGAGCGGAGCAGCGCGTTGCGCCGCAGACCGGCGTCGAGGGCGGGGTGGAGGCTGGGCGCGGCATGGGTCTCCGGCCGACCGGCCCGCCGGGCGCCGGCGCGGTCGGTCATCGCCGGCGCCGGGATCCGCCCGCGGCTCGGGTCCAAAGGCGGGGGCATGCCGCGGCGGCGCCATTCACGCCAGGTCGGGCGAGGCGGCTCGGGAAAGGCCTGCGGCTCGCGCGCATGCCGGACCCATTCGCGCGAGCCCTTGCGGGATTGCCGCCGCGAGGTCCGGTCGGCCTCGACCACGCCGGACGGCGGTTCGGCCGCGCGCTCCGACGCGGCGAGGATGCGCATGCGCCAGCGCCGAACCGTGGTCCTGTCGACCCCGATCCGTTCGGCCAGCCGTCGGCACGGGGCGGGGCGCACGGCCGAGACCATGTCGCGCAGCATCTCGCGGGACGCCTCCGGGCGGGGCGCCCCGGCGAGGGGCGAACCCGTCGCCGCCGAGCAGGTCCGCCCGCAGGCGCGACGCCGCAGCCGCCGAAGCCCGCGACGATCGACGCCCCGGCGCCCCGGCCCCGCATCGCGGGCAGGCGCGGATCTCCGCGGCGCGCCGATCGAGCGCGGCGAGCGTCTGGGCCCGGGCCGCGAGACCGGCGAGCCGGGTTTCGAGTTCGCTCGGCTGCCGAGGAGACGGACGAGGAAGGTCGGTGCCGAGCCAACGGAAGCGGGCCGGGTCCATGGAACACGCCGCGTGGACCTTCGGTGTTCGCACTATGTTCCGTGCGGTTGCTCCGCCTGCAACACGCAACCCGGACGTGGCCGAATTCTCCTAGACAATCCCGCCTCCGACGTCGAAGCATCCCCGCGGCGGGGGAGAAGCGCCCGCGCCAAGCCGCAACGGAACGACGAGGGGAGCGCCCGCCCATGCGAAGCCGCGCCGCGCTGGCCGTGGAGGCCGGAAAGCCGCTGGAGATCACCGAGGTCGAGCTCGACGGCCCGCGCGAGGGCGAGGTGCTGGTCGAGATCATGGCGACCGGCATCTGCCACACCGACGAGTTCACCCGGTCGGGCGCCGATCCGGAGGGGAACTTCCCCGCGATCCTCGGCCACGAGGGCGCCGGCATCGTGCGGGACGTCGGCCCCGGCGTCCGCAGCCTCAAGCCCGGCGATCACGTGATCCCGCTCTACACCCCCGAATGCCGGGAGTGCGACTACTGCCTCCACCCGAAGACCAACCTCTGCCAGGCGGTCCGCGCCACGCAGGGACAGGGCCTGATGCCGGACGGCAGCTCCCGCTTCCGGTCCCTCGACGGCGATCCGATCTTCCACTACATGGGCACGTCGACCTTCTCGAACTTCACCGTCATGCCGGAGATCGCGGCGGCGAAGATCCGGGAGGACGCGCCCTTCGACAAGGTCTGCTACATCGGCTGCGGCGTCACCACCGGCATCGGCGCGGTGATCTACACGGCGAAGGTGGAGCAGGGCGCGCGCGCCGTGGTCTTCGGTCTCGGCGGCATCGGGCTCAACGTCATCCAGGGCCTGCGCCTCGCGGGCGCCGATCAGATCGTCGGCGTGGACGTGAACCCGGCAAAGCGCGAGATGGCCGAGATGTTCGGCATGACCGACTTCGTGAACCCGAACGAGGTGGAGGGCGATCTCGTCGCCTATCTCGTGAACCTCACCAAGGGCGGCGCCGACTACAGCTTCGACGCCACCGGCAACGTGAACGTCATGCGGACCGCCCTCGAATGCGCCCACAAGGGCTGGGGCATGTCCGTCATCATCGGCGTGGCGCCGGCGGGGGCCGAGATCTCGACACGCCCGTTCCAGCTGGTGACGGGGCGCACCTGGAAGGGCACGGCCTTCGGCGGCGCGCGCGGGCGCACGGACGTTCCGAAGATCGTCGACTGGTACATGGACGGCAAGATCGAGATCGACCCGATGATCACCAACACCCTGTCGCTCGACGAGATCAACACGGGCTTCGAATTGATGCACCGGGGCGAGAGCATCCGCTCGGTGGTTCTCTACTGAAACCCGTGGACGCGGCTCCGGCCATGCGCTAGGCCCCCGCGCATGGCCGATCCCGTCAAACGCCTCGCCGTCCTGATCGACGCGGACAACACCTCGCCCAAGGTGATCGAAGGGCTGTTCACCGAGATCGCCAAGCTCGGCGAGGCGAGCGTGCGCCGCATCTACGGCGACTTCTCGGACGACCGCATGAAGGGCTGGGCGCGCCAGCTCGCGCCCTTCGCCATCGTCCCGCAGCAGCAGTTCGCCTACACCACCGGCAAGAACGCCTCCGACATCACGCTCGTGATCGACGCGATGGACCTCCTGCATTCCGGCCGCTTCGACGGCTTCTGCCTCGTCAGCTCGGACAGCGACTTCACCCGCCTCGCCTCGCGCATCCGCGAGCAGGGGCTCGACGTCTACGGCTTCGGCCAGAAGAAGACGCCGGAGGCGTTCCGCCAGGCCTGCCGGCGCTTCTTCTACATCGAGAACCTGATGGAGGAGGTCGAGGAGGCCGCAGCCGCCGAACCCGGCGCGCCGACCGCCCCGCCCCGCAAGCACGAGGCGCCGAGCCGCGCCGTCCCGATCATCACCCGCGCCATGGAGGGGATGACCGACGAGGACGGCTGGGTCTCGCTCGGCGTCATCGGACAGCGTCTCGGGAACATGGCGCCGGACTTCGACGCCCGCACCTACGGCGCGTCGAAGCTCTCGGACGTGATCCGCCGCTCCGGCGCCTTCGCGATAGAGAAGGGCGACAGCAATCACATGCGCGTGCGCCTCAAGAAGACCGCGGCCAAGGGCAAGGGCAAGGCGAAGGCCGACGCGGAGGACTGATCGCCGTCAGTCCATAGGCCGGCGCTTGCGGATCAGCTGACTGATCGAGACCGCGAGCACCAGCCCGCCGCCGTAGAACAGGTTCTGCACGAAGCTGTCGGCGCCGAGGAAGTTCAGGCCCATGATCCCCGTCGACAGGAAGAACACCGCCAAGAACGCCCCCGGCGCGTTGAACCGCCCGGGATAGAGCGTGGTGGAGCCGAGGAACGCCGCCGCGAAGGCCGGCAGCAGGAAGGCGAGCGCCGAGGACGGATCCGCCGCCCCCCGCATGCCGGTGTAGAGCACGCCCGCGAAGGCCGCGATCACGCCGGAGGCGACCAGCGCCCCCGCCCGCATCCGCGTGACGTCGACGCCGGAGAGGCGGGCGACCTCCCGCCCGCGCCCGACGAACAGCAGCCGCCGGCCGAGGGCGGTGTGCTGGAACACCCACCACACCGCGACCGCCAGCAGCGCCGAATACCAGAAGCCCAGCGGCACGCCGAGGAAGCGCGTCAGGATCACCGCGTTCACGAGATCCATCGAGACCCCGGCGATGGTGTTGGAGTTGGAGATCCACAGGATCACGCCGTTGACGAAATACCCCACCCCCAGCGTCACGATCAGCGAGTGTATGCCGAACCAGAGGATGAAGAAGGCGTTTACCGCCCCGATCGCCCCGCCGACCAGCAGCGCCACGAAGGCCGCGCCGGTGATCGTCCAGTCCATCTGCACGTTCAGCACCGCGATCAGCATCGACGAGAGCCCCATGGTCGAGGCCACCGAGAGATCGAAGTCCCCCGTCGTGAGCGGGATCATCAGCCCGAGCGTCAGCACCACGATCATCGCGTTGGAGCCGAACATCGAGGCGTAGCTGCGCCAGGCGAACATCTGGTCCGGCTTGAACGCCCCGATCACGAGGATCAGCAGCCCCCACGCGACGAGAAGGCCCCAGCGCTCGGCCCAGCCGGTCAGGTCGCGCTTCGCCGTCGCGGCGGGCGCCGCCGAGCCGAGGCTCGCCTCGAAGGCGCGGATCCTCTCCTCGAGCGCGGCGATGCGCGCCTCGTAGGCCCGCGCGGCCTCGTCCTGCCTCATCCCCGTCCCCTCACGCCGCCGCCGAGAGCGAGCGGAAGCACGCCTCGGCGATCCCGTCCTTGCTCAGCGCCTCGCCCTCGAGCGAGAGCATCACCCGTCCGCGGCTGAACACCAGCACCCGGTGGCACAGCATCGCGAGCTGCTCGTAGTCGGTGGAACTGACCACCGCCGCGGCGCCCTCGGCGGCGGCCCGGTCGATCGCGTCCCAGATGTCCTGCCGCGCGCCCACGTCCACGCCCTGAGTCGGCTCGTCCAGCAGCAGGAGGCGCGGCGCGACCTGCAGCCACTTCGCCACCAGCGCCTTCTGCGCGTTGCCGCCCGACAGGGCGGAGAGCGGCAGTTCCGGAACGTTCGGCTTCACCCCCGCCTTTGCCCCAAGCCGGCGGGCGTGGTCCATCACGTCGGAGGCATAGAGCCCGAAGCGCCGCTTCAAGCGCTCCAGCACCGGCAGCGCCACGTTCTCGCCCACGGAGAGAGAGCCGATCCCGGCCTGCCCCAGCCGGTCCGCCGGAAGATAGGCGACGCCCTCGGCCAGCGCCGCCTTCGGCGTGATCTCCGCGAGCCGCAGTTCCCGCCCGGGCAGGCGCAGCGTTCCGGCGCAAGCCCGGACGGCCCCGCAGACGCAGGCCGCCGCTGCGTCGGCGCCGGAGCCGATCAGGCCCGTCAGCCCCAGGATCTCCCCCGGGGCCAGCGCGAAGGAGACGGGGCCGACGCCCGGACCCTCGAGGCCCTCCACCGCGATCGTCGCCTCGCCCCGCGGCCGCGCCTTCGTCGCGCCGTGATAGGTGGCGAGGCCGCGCCCGATGATCCGCTCCACGAACCCGTCATGCGAGGTCGCGCCGGTCTCCACCGTGTCGATCAGCCGCCCGTCGCGCAGGATCGTGGCGCGGTCCGTGATCTCCCGCACCTCGTCGATGTCGTGGGAGACGAAGATCACCGCCGCGCCCTCGGCCTTCGCCTGGCGCACCAGCGCGAACAGCTGCTCGACCCCCGCGCGCGGCAGGAACGGCGTCGGCTCGTCGAGCACGAGAAGACCCGGCTCGCCGGAATGCGCCTTCAGCTCCTCCACCGCCCGCACGATGGCGAGCAGCGCCTGCTGCACGGCCGAGAGCGCGCCGACCTCCGCCCGCGGCTCGAGCGCGAGATCGTAGCGCGCGAACACCTCCGCCGCGCGGTCGTGCTCCCAAGCCCAGTCGATCGCCCAGGCGTTCGACGTCGCCAGCGCCGAAAGCCGCAGGTTCTCCGTCACGGTCAGCGACGGGATCAGACCGAGATGCTGGTGAACGAAGGCGAGCCCGAGCTCCCGCGCCCGGCCGGCAGGGATCGGCAGATCGACCTCGGCGCCGAACAGGCGGCAGGCCGCGCCGGGTTCCGGCTCGTGGAACCCGGCGAGGATCTTGATCAGCGTCGACTTGCCCGAGCCGTTGGAGCCGAGCAGGCCGTGCACCTCGCCGCGCCGCACGTCGAGCGAGACGCCGTCCAGCGCCAGCGCCCCGCCGAAGCGCTTGGAGAGGTTCGCGAGCTGGAGCGCGGGGGCGGCGGTCACGGGGCGGCGCGGGTGATGACTGGTGAGAACGGGGTCGGGGCCTCGACATCCTCGACGCGCGGAAGGAAGTCCGTGGGCGAGCGTCGCGGCGGGCCTGCCCGACGGCCGGGGGCGCCGGCGCGCCCGGCGCGGTGGGCGCGAGGGCTCACTCGACGCCCCAGAGGGCCTTGAACCCCTCGACGTGGACGTCGCCGTAGCCGTCGTTGAAGGTCGCCGGGACGCCGGCCTCCGCCACGTTCTCGTCGGTGAAGATGTAGGCCGGCGTGTTCAGCGTCGTCACCGGATCGAGGCCGCAGAGCAGGCGCATGTTGGCGTCGACGCCGGCGTAGCCGACCCAGCCGAGCGACTCGCCCACCGTCATCTCCACGATGTCGCCGTCACGCATCATGTCGAGCACGAAGGGCGTGCCGTTGTAGCTGGCGATCTTCGCGTCCGAGCCCGCGATCTGGATCGCCGGCACGATGAACTGGCTCATCGGATCGTAGACCGGCAGCACGTAGTTGATGGAGGGATCGGCCAGCAGCGCGGACTGCACGGCGGGCTGGATCTTCGTCGCCCACTCGTTGACGGGAGTGTTGATGTAGATCGTCCTGCAGTCCGGGCAGTTCTTCTCGAGATAGCCGATGATCGCGTCGCGGAGCGGCGCCGTCGGCGTGATCTCGTCCGGTCCGAGTACGATCGCGTTGACCTTGCCCTCGGTCTGGACCATCGCCCAGGCGGCGATGATCTCGCCCACCGTGACGTAGTCGGTGTCCGCGGCGCCGTCCATGAAGTCCGGCACGGTCTGGGTGGTGGCGTCCCAGTTGTGCGTCGCCGTCACCTTCAGCCCCGCCTCGCGCGCCTCCATGACCTGCGGCTGCAGCAGCTCCGGCGGCAGACCGCCCTGCAGGTCGATCAGGTCGTAGCCCTCGCCGATCGCGGTGTTGACGCCGCTGATCCACTGCGCCGGGTCCATCTGCGTCTCCCAGGTGCGCAGGTCGAAGCCGACGAGGGCGGCGGCCTCCTCCATGCCGGCGGAGATGGTGGCGTTGAAGGGGTTGGCGTTGGTGAGCGGGATCACGAACATCGACTTGTCGGCCATGCAGGCGGCGGCGTCGAAGGGCTCGCCCGGCGCGGTCCAGGTCGGCTTGGCGGAATGCTTCTCGATCAAGGCCTTGGCGGCCTCGAGGTCGGCGGCGGCCGGCGAGGCGAGAAGCGCCGCGGCGGCGGCGAGGGCGAGGGGTCTCATGGTCGGGTCTCTCCTGTCGGGGTGATGTTCGGGTATCGTTCCCGCCCTCTGCGGGGCGTTTCGGGCCGCTCGACGGGCCGGGTCAGGCGCGCAGGGTCTCCAGCCAGGCGATCGCCTCGTCGGCGGTCGCGAGGTCGGCGTATTTCGCCGACATGTCGAAGAGGTTCGCCTCGTGCACCTCGGGCGCGCGGTCGCCCACGGCGTCGGAGACGACGACGGTGACGAAGCCGTGGCTCATCGCGTCGACGCAGGAGGCGCGGACGCAGCCCGAGGTCGAGAGGCCGGTCAGCAGGACCGTGTCGACCCCCATGGCGGTCAGGGTGGCCGCGAGGGAGGTGCCGAAGAAGGCCGAGGGATACTGCTTGGTGATCATCAGCTCGTCGTCGCGCGGGTCCAGCCCCTCGACGACGTCGCCGAGGGGGTTGCCCTTCTCGAACACCCGCAGGGCCGGCGTCTTGCGGAAGAACACCCCGCCGTCGACGCCGCCGGGCTGGTAGCGCACCTCGGTCCAGATCACCGGCACGCCCGCGCCCCGCGCGGCGGCGAGCAGCTTCGCCGCCCCGTCCCGCGCGCGGACCGCCCCCTCGCCGGCGTAGAGCGGCGAGTTCTCGACGTAGTAGGCCGCCGCGAAGTCCACGAGGACGAGGGCGGGCCGCCGCCCCCAGTCCTGCTTCGCGTGGTAGCCGGCGCGGGCGTAGTTGTCGGAGAGCCCTTCGCTCATTCCGCCGCCATCCTCTGCCCGAAGAACTGCGGGGCCGCCGGCGGCTCGAACCCGGTCTCGGCCTTGCAGCGGCGCTTCAGCTCCTCGAGCGACTCGAAGCCGCGGTCGAAGAGCTTCGTCTCCCCGCGCCGCGAGGCCATCTCGGCGCGGAGCCGCTCCGTCGCCGCCGCGTCCACCGCGCCGCCGGAGATCACCACGCCGTAGCGCCTAGCGCCCTCCACCGTCACCAGCCCGCGGTTCACGTCGGCCAGCACCAAGGCCGCGTCGCGCTTCAGCGGGTCGCCCCAGCCGCCGCCGCCCCAGGTGTCGAAATGCAGCACGTCGCCCGGCTTCACGGCGACGCGGTCGCATTTGGAGGGGATGTTCTCCTCCGTCCCGTCCGCGCGGACGAGGCGCTTGGTGGAGCGCATCCCCGGCTCGCCGCCGTTCACGCCCCAAGGGTAGGTGAGCCAGCGGTCGTCATGGACGCTGATCTCGCCCTCGGCCAGCATCTCGTAGGCCATGGAGACGCCGTTGCCGCCGCGATGCAGGCCGGCGCCGCCCGAGTCCGGAATGGTGGCGTAGGTGCGGATCCGGAGCGGGAAGTAGGCCTCGAGGAACTCGTTGGGGACGTTGGTGAAGGCCGGCCACATCGAATGTCCGTCCGGCCCGTCGCCCGCCGGCCGGCCCGGCACGCCGCCGAAGCCGATCTGGAAGAGCTGGTACCACTCGCCGTCCGGCTTGTATCCCGAGTACATGAAATGCGGGCTGTCGGAGAAGCCGGCGGCGTTGAGCGCGTCGGGCGCGCCCTGGCCCAGAAGTCCGCCCATCAGGTCGAAGATGCGTCCCAGCATGTGCGTGCGGCAGGAGAGGGCCGCGGGCTTCTTCGGCTTGAGGATGGAGCCCGGCGGGATCTTCACCTCCACCAGATCGTAGAAGCCGTCGTTGAACAGGATCTGCGGGTCGAAGAGGTTGATGGTGAAGGCCCCGAAGAACATCTTGAACATCTCTTCGTTCAACAGGAAGTTGATCGAGGAGAGGCTCTGCGGGTCGCTGCCGGTGAAGTCGAACACCGCGACCTCGCCCTTCCTTTGCAGGGTGCAGGCGATCTTGAACGGCCCGTTCCCCTGCCCGTCGTCGTCGATCCAGTCCTCGAAATAGGAGGGCTCTTCGGGGATGATCATCTGGATGATCGCGCCCATCGCTGTCTTGTTGCGGTCGAGCATGTCCCACATCGCGCTGATGTAGGTGTCCACCCCGAAGCGCTCGATGTTCTCGCGCACCCGCCGCTCGGCCAGCCGCAGCGCGGCCATGATCGCGTAGAAGTCGCTCTTGTTCCACTCGGGGACGCGGGTGTTGTGCAGGAGGATGTTGAGCAGCTCGTCCTGCAGCTCTCCCTTGCGGAAGATCTTGGTGGGGGGGACGATCAGCCCCTCCTCGTAGATCATCTTGGCGTCGGTCGGGAGCGAGCCCGGCACCTTGCCGCCCACGTCGGTCATGTGGCCGAACATGGCGGACCAGCTGACCAGCCGCCCCTCGTGGAAGATCGGCATCATCAGCAGCCAGTCGTTGAGGTGGCTCACCGCGCCGTCGACCGAATAGGGGTCGTTGGTGATGAAGACGTCGCCGTCCTCGATGGTCCCCTCGTAGCCCGCGATGAAGCCGTAGAGGAAGGAGCCGAACTGGCCCACGACCATCTTGCCCTCCTGATTGGCGATCATCGGGAAGGCGTCGTGCTGCTCGCGGATGCCGGGGGACATGGCGGTGCGGAACAGCACCGCGTCCATCTCGGCCCGCGCGTTCCTCAGCGCGTTCTCGACGATGTCGAGGGTGATCGGGTCGACCTCGACCCGCTCGAAGGGGGCGGGGTTCGCTTCGACGATCTTCGCCATCTCGTCCTCCTTCAGCGGGTCTTGCGGGCGCCGAGCTCGGCGTGCCCGGTCGGCCAGATCAGGATGTTGCCGACCTTGTCCACGATCCCTTCGTGATCGGGCAGGATCAGCGTGGTGGAGTCCATCTCCGTGACGATCGCCGGGCCGGGGACCACGGCGCCGGCCTGGAGCTTCGCGCGGTCGTAGATCTTGGCCTCGCGCCAGGCGGCGTCGACGTAGACGCGGGTGTCCTGGATCACGGCGTGGCTCACGTCCGGCCCGCCGGCGCCGTAGTCCTTGCCGATGAAGGGCTTCTCCTGCCCCTGCACCACGGCGCGGAGGCCGACGAGCTCGTGCTCGGCGTCGAGGGCGAAGGTGAAGAGCTTCTCGTGCTCGGCGTCGAAGCGGGCGGCGACGCCGCGCACGCCTTCGCGGCGGAAGGTCTCCGGCGTCATGTCCACGGTCAGCTTCATGCCCTGGCCGTGATAGCGGATGTCGATCTGGTAGATCGTCTCCTGCTCGGCCCGTCCGACGCCTTCGTTCTCGAGGTCCGTGGCGGCGGCCGCCTCCAGCTCCGACAGCATCCGCCCGATCTCGGCGTCCGAGGTCTCGGCGGTCTTCGTGACGAAGGTCCGGGAGGCCTCGTTGCGGAGCCGCGTGGTGGCGTCGCCGTAGGCGCAGAGCACGCCCGGCCCGGGGGGGACGATGGCCGGCCAGGAATTGATCAGCCGCGCGAGGGCGTTGGCGTGCAGCGGGCCGGCGCCGCCGAAGCCGATCAGCGCGAAGTCGCGGGGGTCGTAGCCCTGCTCGACGCTGACGAGGCGGAGGGCGCCGCACATGTTCTCGTTGACGATGGCGATGACGCCCTCGGCCGCGTCCTCCACCGACTTGGCGAGGGGGCCGGCGATGGTCTCCACCGCCTTCGCGGCGAGGTCGCGGCGGATCGCCATGTCGCCGCCGAGCTTGGCGTCGGAGGGGAGGTAGCCGAGCACGACGTTGGCGTCGGTGACGGTCGGCGCCTCGCCGCCCTTGTCGTAGGCGGCGGGGCCGGGGGCGGCGCCGGCGGATTGCGGGCCGACGCGCAGCGCCTTGGTGAGTTCGGGCACGTAGGCGATGGAGCCGCCGCCGGCGCCGACCGTCCGCACGTCGATCGAGGGCGCGCGGACGGTGACGTCGCCGACGCGGGTCTCGCGCCGTGTCCGCGCCTCGCCGTCCTCGATCAGCGCGACGTCGGTGGAGGTGCCGCCCATGTCGAAGGTCAGGAGGTTCCGGAAGCCGGCGTTCCTGGCGATCCACTTGGCGCCGGAGACGCCGCCGGCGGGGCCCGACATCAGGAGGTTCACCGGCGTCTCCGTCGCCGCCTGAGCGGAGGAGAGGCCGCCGTCGGAGCGCAGGATCTGCAGGTTGACCTCGCCCATGCGGCTGCGGAGCTCCCGCGCCAGGTTCTCGACGTAGCGGGAGACCACGGGGCGGACGTAGGAGTTCACCACGCAGGTCTCGGTGCGCTCGTACTCGTACATCTCCGGCATGATCGCGGCGCCGGTGGAGACGGGGAGGCCGGGCAGCACCTCCCGCGCGATCTCGGCGACGCGGAGTTCGTGCGCCGGGTTGGCGTAGCCGTTGAAGAGGGAGATCGTCAGCGCCTCGATCCGGCCCTTCAGGGTGGCGAGGTCGCGGCGGATCGCGGGCTCGTCGAGGGGCCGGACGACCTTGCCGTCGGCGCCCATGCGCTCGTCCGCCTCGACGGTCAGCTCCAGCGGGGCGAGGGGGAGGGACTTGTTCCAGATCACCCAGCCGCCGAGGCCGCCGGGGACGTAGCTGCGGGCGATCTGAAGGGTGTCGCGGTAGCCCCTGGTGGTCACGAGCCCGACGGTGGCGCCGGAGGAGGTCAGCACGGTGTTGGTGGCGACGGTGGTGCCGTGCATCACCTCCGAGATGTCGGAGGGGGCGATGCCGGCGTCGCGGCAGATCCTCTCGATCCCGTTCAGGACGCCGATGGAGCTGTCCTCGGGCGTCGAGGGCACCTTGGCGGTGACGATCCGGTTCCTCGTCTCGTCGAGCAGCAGGAGATCGGTGAAGGTGCCGCCGACGTCGACGCCGAGCCGGAGGCCGCCGCCGCGGCGCGGAGCGGCCGGCACGGGGCGGGGGCCGGCGCCGCCCTCCATCCGCGCGAGCCTCGCCTCGATCTCGGCCAGCCGGGCTTCGTAGTTGCGGATCATCTCGTCGGTGTCGCTCATCGCGGTCCCATCCCCTGCCGTCTCGTTCCGGTCCTTGTTCAGCCGAGGCCCCCGCGGCGTCCGAAGACGCGGGAGATGAGGCCGCGCGGGCCGCCTCGCGGCGCGCCGCGGGCCTTGGCGGCGGCGTCGAGCGCGCTTTCGGAGAGGCCGAAGAGCCGGTCCACGGTCCGCGCCTGGCTCTCGACCACGCCGTCCTTCTCGGCCAGCGCCTCGGCGAGGCGGGCGTTCTCGGCCTCCAGCCGCGCGCGCGCCCGGCCCGCCCGCGCCCGCCCCCCCTCG
>JAWLFJ010000219.1:0-3642 GCA_041685625.1 Paracoccaceae bacterium
CCTCCGGTCTCCAGCTCGTTCTGCCGCATCTCGAGGATCTGCTGGCCCGCGGCGGCCGGCTGCGGCTCCTGACGGGCGATTACCTGGACGTGACGGAGCCCGACGCCCTGCGGCGGATCGCCGATCTGGAGGGCGACCGGGCGCTCCACATCTTCGAGGCGGCGCGGATTCCCTTCCACCCCAAGGCGTGGATGTTCGGCTTCCCCGGCGGAGACGGCGCGCTGATCGTCGGCTCCTCGAACCTCTCGCGCGCGGCGCTGACGGAAGGCGTCGAGTGGAACCTGCGCCACTTCGGGCCGTCGGACGGTGCGCCGCTCGTCGCCGCGCGCACCGCCTTCGACGCGCTCCTCGCCCGGCCGGAGGTCCGGCCGCTGACCACCGACTGGATCGAGCGCTACGAGAAACGGCGCCGGCCGCCCGCGCCGCAGGTGAGCGGCGCGCCCGAAGAGCCCACCGCGGTGGCGCCCACCCCGCACGAGGTGCAGGCCGAGGCGCTGGAGGCGCTGACGGCGACGCGGGCCAGGGGCTATGGGGCCGGGCTGGTCGTGCTCGCCACCGGCCTCGGCAAGACCTACCTCGCCGCCTTCGACAGCCGGGCGGCGCGCCGCGTGCTCTTCGTCGCCCACCGCGAAGAGATCCTGACGCAGGCCATGGCCGCCTTCCGGGCGGTCCGGCCGAAGGCGCGCCTCGGCCGCTACGGCAACGGGGCGACGGAGGCGGACGCGGACATCGTCTTCGCGTCGGTCCAGACGCTGGGGCGCTCGGCGCATCTCGGGCGCTTCGCGCCCGGCGCTTTCGACTACATCGTGGTGGACGAGTTCCATCATGCGGCGGCGGCGACCTATCGCCGGATCATCGAGCATTTCGCGCCGGATTTCCTGCTCGGCCTGACCGCCACGCCGGACCGGAGCGACGGTGGCGACCTCCTGGGCCTGTGCGAGGAGAACCTCGTCTATTCCTGCGATCTCTGGTCCGGGATCGACCGCGGGCTGCTTTCGCCCTTCAAGTATTTCGGCGTGCCGGATCCGGTGGAATACGCCCAGATCCCGTGGCGCAGCGGCAAGTTCGACGAGGCCGCGCTGACCGAGGCCGTCGCGACCCGGGCGCGCGCCGGGAACGCGCTCGACCAGCTCACCCGGCGCGGCGGCGCGCGCACGATCGGCTTCTGCGTCTCGCGCCGGCATGCCGACTTCATGGCGGCCTTCGCCACCGAGCGCGGGCTGCGCGCCGTGGCGGTGCACTCGGGCGAGAGCTCCGCGCCCCGCGCCTCGGCGCTCAAGGCGCTCGAAGCGGGCGACCTCGACGTCGTCTTCGCCGTCGACATGTTCAACGAAGGCGTCGACGTGCCCGCGATCGATACCGTTCTCATGCTGCGCCCGACCGAGAGCCCCGTGGTCTGGCTCCAGCAGCTGGGGCGCGGCCTGCGCAAGACGGCGGAGAAATCGCATCTCGCCGTCATCGACTACATCGGCAACCATCGCAGCTTTCTGACCAAGGCGCGCACGCTCCTGCAGGCGCGGACCGGCGAGGGCGCGCTGCGGCTGGCGCTCGAGCGCGTGGCGGCGGGCGACGCCGTCCTCCCCGCGGGCTGCGAGGTGACCTACGACCTCGAGGCGCTCGACATCCTCCGGGCGCTGATCCGCCGGCCGCGCGACGGCGACGAGCTCACCGCCTTCTACCGCGACTTCCGGGAGCGTTACGGCACGCGCCCCACCGCCTCCGAGGTGCAGCACGCGGGCTTCAATCCCGCCCGGACGGGCCATGACGGCTGGCTCGGCTTCGTGGCCGACATGGGCGATCTGACCGGCGAGGCGCACGCGGCCTGGCAGGCCCACCGCGACCTCCTCGACGAGATCGAGACCACGCGCATGACGCGCAGCTACAAGATGCTCGTGCTGCGGGCGATGATCGAGGCCGGCGCCTTCCCCGGTCGGATCGCTTTGGGCGACCTCGTCGCGCGCGTCGCGCGCGCGGCCCGCCGCAACCCCGAGATCGCCGCCGACCTCAGCGTGGATCCCGGCGACCAGGCGGCCCTGCGCCGGATCCTGCTGGAGCAACCTCTCAAAATCCTCGGCGAGACGACCTGGTTCCGCCGCGGGCCCGGGACGTTCGAGACCACGATGGGCGACACCGCGCCCGCCTTGACGAGGCTCGCCGCCGAACTCGTGGACTGGCGGCTGACGCGCTACCTGCAGGACAAGCAGCGCACCTTCGCGACGCCGCCGTCCTCGCCGCTCGCGGAGGCTGCCGAAAAGGACGCCGAGGCCCCGACCGCCCGCACCGGGCCGGAGCTCTGGGCCGAGTATCCGCGCGAGCGGATCGCTCCGCTCTTCGGCGCGACGTTCAACACCGGGGCCTGGAACGCCGGGATCGTCGTCCTGCGCGAGGCGCGCGCGATGATCCTGCTCGTGACCATGGACAAGGGCGGACTCGCAACCGGGAACCACTACGCCGACCGCTTCGACGGACCGCGCCGCTTCGTCTGGCAGACCCAGACGAGCACCCGACGCGATAGCGAACGCGGCCGGATCATCTCGGGCCGTGAGCCGGGCTGGACGATCCACCTCTTCGTCCGGAAATCGAAGCTGCGCGACGGCCGCGCCGCCCCCTTCCGATACGCCGGCCCCGTCACCTTCGCTGACTGGGAGGGCGAGGTGCCGATCACCGTCTACTTCGGCCTCCCCGAAGAGGTGCCAAGGGCGCTGCGCGATCTCTATGGTATCGCAGACGCGTGAGCGGGTCCCGACGGAAGTCTTCGGTCCCCGCTTCGTTTCTTGACCGATCGGCACCTATCGACTGCGAGCGCGGAGATAAATGACGCCATGCCGCTTACGCCGGCAACCATGGAGGCGGAACGGTTCGGGGAAACCCATGCGCCGGAAAGAGACATGCCCGTTGCCCGCGGTTTTGTCGTCGCTCGTTCAGGCTGTCGTCCGCTCGTCATGCTGCAGCTGTGCCTCGCGTGGCAGCGCGCTTCGGGCTGACGGCATCGTGTTCGAGGGCGAGATCTCCGCTCCCGAGCCGGCAGATACTGCGCCGTGGCGACCGGCGTTCATCGGCGGCTCTCGCGTGGGACACATGGTTCCTAAGTTGTTGTTCTGTATGGCGCTGGTTCAACGCTTTCGTGGGACACCTTGGCCACAAAAACAGACACTTAAAGTAAAAATGGCAGTCCCTCCGGGCCTACCAGAAAAATCAAGGACTTGTGTGGTGTCGTCTCGGGTCGGCGGGGGGCGATCAACGTCCCCCGATGTCACCACCTCTGGCCGAGGCGCGGGCGGCCCGCGGAGCGCGAGCGGGAGTCCTCCCAGGAAACCGGCCGGGAACTGGCGTCCATCTGCTGTTTCACACTCCACCCGCCGAGCCGCCCCGGTGGATGACGCAGGGTGGAAACCTCAAAAATGGCAGTTTAATGATAACAACGTCTTCAAGGGCGCCGACCTGCCTGATGGGGCGGGCTGTCAGCGTGCCTCCGTGAGGCGGTCGATCTGCCGGGTCAGCACTTCGCGGGAGATTTCGCCGAGGTGTGTCGCGCGCAGCAGTCCGTCGGCGCCGATGAAGAGCGTGACCGGCAGGCCGACCGTGCCGTAATGCGCGGCGAGCCGTTGCCCCTGATCGAGCGCGACCGCGTCGGGGGGAAGG